>JAUHZF010000031.1 GCA_030426145.1 Polyangia bacterium | reverse complement strand
GTTGAAGACGTTGCCCCAGGGAAAGACGCGATCGTTCCAGCCGCGGGCCGCGCGCTCCCACTCGGCCTCGGTGGGAAGCCGTCCGCCGACCCAGGCGCAGTACTGCTGCGCTTCGTACCAGCTCACGAGGGTCATCGGATGTTCGAGCACGGCCGTCCAACGACGACCCGCCTCGTGGGTTGGTCCACGGCAGACCCCCGCGTCGATGCAGCGCTGGTAGCCGCGAACCGAGACCTCGGTTCGATGGATCCAGAAGTCGCTGAGCTGCACGTCGTGGGCCACCATCTCGTCGGCGAAGAGGGTCGCGTTGCACGCCTTTCCCAGAGGCTCGGCCCGACACATGCTCTGCGCGGTGGCGATGGCGGGGATGGTGGACCCCATCGTGAACTTGCCGCCCCGGATGAGGATGCGTCGCGGGCCCGGCGTGCGAAGCACGAGGATGCCGCGGCGGGTCGCCGCCCCTCGGGTCGCGCTCGCCACGCGGCCGAAGCCATGGCGCCCCTCTGCCTCTGCGCTCACGCTGGTCAGCCCCGCGACGGTCGCGAGGCCGAAGAGCGCGAGGGCGATGCGGCGAAAGCGGAGCATGACGGTGGTCGGCGCCCCGGGCGCCCCGATGGGCGGCGATGTGGCGCGTAGCCGGTGGAGTGGCGCGTGGCCGGTGGAGCGGCCCGAGGGCCCGTGGCCCCTCAGAACGCGAGGATCTGAGTGGGACGCTCCAAGACCTTACGTAGCTCGGCGAGGAAGGCTGCGCCCACCGCACCGTCGACCACGCGGTGGTCGCAGCTGAGCGTCATCTTCATGCGCTGCCCCGGTACGACCGCGCCTTCGACCACGACCGGCTCCTTGCGGATCCCGCCCACGGCGAGGATGGCCCCCTCCGGGGGGTTGATCACGGCCGAGAACTCGTCGATGCCGAACATGCCCAGGTTGGAGATGCTGAACGTTCCGTTCGTCATCTCTTCCGGCTTGAGCTTCTTGTCGCGCGCTCTGCCCGCGAGGTCGGCCACTTCTTCGTTGATCTGGACGAGGCTCTTCTGGTCGGCGTTGCGGACCACCGGCGTGACCAGCCCTTCGTCGACCGCCACCGCCACCGAGATGTCTACCCGGCGGTGGTAGATGAGCGCGTCGGGCGTGAAGGTCGCGTTCACGGTCGGAGAGCGGGTGATGGCGATCGCCACCGCCTTGACCACGAAGTCGTTGAAGCTGACCTTCTTGGGTGGGTCGAGCTGTCCCAGGTCGGTGTTGAGCTGCTTGCGCAGCGCGACCAGAGGGCCGGCGTCGACGTCGATGGTGAGGTAGAAGTGCGGGACGTTCTGCTTCGACTCGGTGAGCCGTCGCGCGATGGTCTTCCGCATCATGCTCAGCTTCACCACCTCGGGCTCGCGGGACACCGGAGCGGCGGCGACGCGGCCAGCGGGGGCTGAGCCCGCGGAGGTTCCGTCGAGGTCACGCGCGACGATGCGTCCGCCCGGGCCCGAGCCCGAGATCGTGCGCAGGTCGAGACCACGCTCTCGGGCGAGCTTGCGAACGTAGGGTGAAGCCTTGACCCGACCCGTCGCGTCCACGCTCGAGGCGACGACGGCCGGGGCCGAAGCCCCGCCCGATGCTGGGCTCGGTGCCGGCGGGGCAGGGGTTGCAGCGGGCGCTTCGTCCTTGGGCGCCTCCGCGGCGGGCGCGTCGTCACTCGAGGCCTTGGCCTTCTCGGCCTGGGCGACCAGGTCGCTGACGTCTTCGCCCGCTTCTCCGATGATGGCCACCGGATCCCCGAGGCGGACGATCGCGCCGTCGCCGAAGAGGATCTTGAGCAGGACGCCCTTGTCGAAGGAGCGGAACTCCATCGTCGCCTTGTCGGTCTCGACTTCGGCCAGCAGGTCGTCGACGTCGACGGCATCACCTTCTTTGACGTGCCACGTCGCGATCTGTCCCTCCTCCATGGTGGGGGACAGCTTCGGCATCTCCACGATCTTCGCCATCGTTCTACTCCCGGTACGAGACCTTCTTGGCCGCCTCGACGATGCGAGGGGCCTGGGGGATGCAGTGCTGCTCGAGGGCGGCGCTGTAGGGCATGGGGTAGTCGAGCGTCGTCACCCGCAGAATGGGGGCGTCGAGCTCGTCGAAGGCCATGCGCTGGATACGGTCGACGATCTCGGCCCCGACGCCGCCGTAGGGCCAGCCTTCGTAGGCGATGACGGCCCGGTGGGTCTTGGCGATGCTCTGGAGGATGAGGTCCTCGTCGAGCGGGCGGAGGCTACGCAGGTCGATGACCTCGGCCTCGATGCCCTCCTTGGCGAGCGTCTCCGCTGCTTCGAGGGCCACGTGAACGATGCGACTGTAGCTGATGATGGTGACGTCGGACCCTTCGCGCGCCACGCGACCGAGGCCGAAGGGCACGGTGAAATCCTCGTCGTCGGGCACGTCGCCCTTGAGCGAATAGAGGGTCTCGCTCTCGAGGTAGATCACGGGGTTGTCGTCGCGAATGGCCGTCTTGAGCAGGCCCTTGGCGTCGGCGCAGGTCGCCGGGGCGACGACCTTCACGCCCGGGATGTGCGTGTAGAAGTGCTCCATCGCGTGTGAATGCTGCGAGCCCACCTGACGCGCGGAGGCGTTGGGGCCCCGAAAGACGATGGGGACCTCGAGCTGGCCGCCCGACATCTGACGCAGCTTCGCCGCGTTGTTGAGGATCTGGTCGAAGGCGACGGCGGAGAAGTTCCAGGTCATGAATTCCACGATGGGTCGAAGACCCACCATGGCCGCGCCGATCCCGATGCCGGCGAAGCCCGCCTCGGCGATGGGGGTGTCGATGACGCGCTTCTCACCGAAGCGGTCGAGCAAGCCTTCGGTCACCTTGTAGGCGCCCTGATACTGCGCGACCTCTTCGCCCATGATGAGGACGGAAGCATCGCGCTCCATCTCCTCGGCGATCGCCGTACGAACCGCCTCCCTGAATCGCATCTCGGTCATCGGGCGAACTCTCCCTTGTAGGTCGTGGGGGCCAAGAGGTCGGGGCCGGGATCGGCGCTCTCATCGGCGAACTTGATGGCGTCCTGCACCTCTTCTTCGACGGCAGCGTCGGCCTTCTCGATCTCGGCGGTCGCGCCGTCCTCCTCGAGCTGGTGCTGCAAGCGGTAGAGCGCATCGCGCTGCTTGGCGTCGTCGACCTCGTCTTTGGTTCGGTACTTGGCCGGGTCGCTCATCGAGTGACCCCGGTAGCGGTAGGTGCGCACCTCGATGAGGGTCGGCCCCTCGCCAGCGCGTGCACGCTTGACGGCGGCCCCGATGCGGTCGCGCACCATGAAGACGTCGTCGGCGACGAAGCGGTCCTTGGCCATGCCGTAGGCGTCGGCCTTGCGCGAGATGTCGGTGAGCGACAGCGAGCGCTCGAGCGAGGTGCCCATGGCGTACTCGTTGTTCTCGCAGATGAAGATGCAGGGGAGCTTCCACAGGGCTGCGAGGCTCATCGCCTCGTGGGTGGCACCGATGGAGGACGCACCTTCGCCGTAGAAGCCGAGCGCAACCCGATCCTCGCCCCGGTACTTCGAAGCGAAGGCCATGCCCGCGGCGAGCGGCATGTGACCACCGACGATGCCGTGTCCGCCGTACATGTGGTGCTCGGCGTCGAAGAAGTGCATCGAGCCGCCGAGCCCACGAGAGCAGCCGGTCTCCTTGCCGAAGAGCTCCGCCATCGCGGCCCTCGAGGTCATGCCACGCGCGAGGGCAAGCCCATGGTCGCGATAGGTGGTGATGGTGTAGTCGTCGGGACGGATGGCCGCGTTGGCCCCCACCGCAACCGACTCCTGGCCGATGTAGAGGTGCAGGAAGCCGCCGATCTTGCCCATCGAATAGGCCCGTGCGGACTCCTCCTCGAAGCGCCGGATGAGCTTCATCTGGCGATACATCTCGATCGCGAGGTCTCGTTCGTTCATGCCGGTCGCTACCCTGGTCGCGTCGGCGCCAAGAACCAAGGCTTAATTCCCCTCCCGAGGCCTAGCTTCGGCGGCGCCGCAACCACGCGGCGAGGGCGAGGCCGAGGGCGAGACAGCCACCCCCTCCGGTCTCCGTCACCGCGGCGTCACGGGCGGCGCAGAGACCGCCGGTCAGCTCGAGGCGAGGCGGCTCGCCGACCGGACCACCGTCGTCGTCGTCGGGGGCGTTGGGATCGGCGGTGCAGGCGCCGTCGATGCACACCTGGCCACTGCCAGTGGGGCAGGTCGCCCCGGCGTCGTCGGCACCGTCGCAGTCGTTGTCGACGCCGTCGCAGATCTCCGCGGCGCCGTCGTAGATGTCGGCGCGCCCATCGTTGCAGTCGTCGCCGCCGCAGAGGGCGCTCGCCTGGCCGTCGCCGTCGAGATCGCTGCAGCCGACGAAGAGCTCGCCACCGACGCGTCCGGCTTCGGCCGGCGCACGGTTGGGGCAGGCGGGATAGGACGCGCCAGAGACGTCGATCACGCCGGTGGTGTCGACGTCCGCCTGCACTATGAGCCAGGCGATGCCCCCGCCGCCGGGGCCGCCGTTGGAGGTGGCGGGGTCGTAGGCCGCACCGGCAGACCCACGCGCCTGGATGCGAGCGGTGGTACCGAGGGACAGAGCCGGCGTCTGGATGAGGACCATGCCCCCCGCGCCTCCGCCTGGCCCGGCTTGGAGGATCTGGGTTCCCAGGGTCTCGCCGTTGGCGCGTACCGTCCCCTCGATGAGGATCTCCGCCGCTTCGAGGATGACCACGCCCCCGCCGTGGGCGCCCCGCCACGATGCGTTGGGGTTGAGCGAGCCGACGAAGGATCGTCCGCCCGCGCTTCCCATGCCCGCCTGGGGGGTGGAGATCAGCGCCACCGGGTCGACGTCGACGTCGTAGACCTCACCTCCGAAGGAGTTGGCGAAAGCGCTGCACCCCAATGTCCGGCCGCGGCCCCCGCGTCCCACGTGCGAGCCGCCCGCGCCCGGGACCGGGGTATTGCCCATGGCGGAGAGCGACACGCCTTCCCCAGGGCCGTTGACGACGTCGTCGGGGGGGTCTGTGCCCTGAAAGCCAGCACCGTCGGCGTCGATCACCCCCGAGGCGGCGACCACGATGCGTTCGGCGCGTAGGTGCAGCCAGCCGGACTCGGGGTCGTCGATGTCGAAGGGCGCCACCCGAAGTCGGCCGTGCACGGTCACCGTCTCGTAGAGGTGCAGCCCCTGCAGGGTGCTGGAACCATCGCCCACCACGAGATCGGTGGCGCCTACGGGTCCTGCGATGAGCATGAGCCCAGCGCCGAGGGCGCCTCCGAGCTTGGCCTTGACCGTCACGGGGTCGAGTCTACACCGGTCGCGGTCGTGAGGTCAGACTTCGCTCGGTCACGGTTCGAGCCCATCGCCCGCGTCGACCAGGCCGAACGAGAAGCCGTGCTGATAGCCGAGGGTCAGCGTGAGCATGACCGCGGGCGGAGGCAGGTCGCGCGGCCCGGAGAGCGCCCATCGCAGGTTGGCGTCGAACGCCACGTACATGCTGTCGGCGTCGGCCCACAGCGGCAGATCGATGCCCAAACCAGCCTGCATGCCGTAGTCGGTCGGGCAGTTGCGCGGCGGACAGAAGCGTCGCTGGGGCATCGCACCCCATACCCCCATCGAGATGCCGATCGAATCGAGGGTGAGGTCCATCCAGGGCGGGCCGCGCTCCATGTCGCGGGCAAAGCGACCCAAGAAGAGGGGCCTCACCTCCAGGGCCCCCGCGAAGGAACGACGGGTGGGTTGCGCCTCGAGGTCGAAGCTCTCGTCGTAGTGCGCGACCAGCCCCACGGTCCTCACGTAGAAGATGGCCCCCCGAAGCGCGAGAGACTCTCCGGCGTGGGCCTTGGGACCGAGGGTGAGGCTCGTGCCGGCTTCGATGGCGAAGCTACCGTCGCCCCTCAGACGGCCATACGCGCCGTCGTCGAGGGGGCGATCCTCGGCAGGAGGCTCATCGGCCGAAGCCGGGGTCGCCAGCGTCATCGCGGCGACGGCGCCGATCGCGACCCGGCGCATCACCTCAATCGAGCGCCTCGCGAAGGCGAGGCTCGAGCTCGGGGGCCATGATGAGTCTCACGCGGCTGAGGGTCTCGTCGCGGAGGCGGTCGAGGACGAAGGAAACCTCGGCCGGGTGGCGTGGTCGGCGTCCGGGGTAGATCACCGACAGCGAGCTGTCGTCGGCGTACGGGGTGTCACTCGCGACGTCGAGGCCGGTGTAGAAGTCGGGGTCGAGGCCCTCCTCGCGGGCGATGGACTCCAGCGTACGTAGGGCCTCCGTGCGCGGGCCTGCCTCTGCCCGCTCGCCGAACAGCTCGTAGGTCTTGAAGAGGTCGCGGTTGCGAAGGCGCTCGCAGAGGTCGGCGAGGATTGGGTCGGCGGCATGGCGCCAGCCGTTGAGCGTCTCGAGCAGGAGCTGGTCGTCGAGCTCGAGGTAGGCGCCGAGCGAGGGGGTCTCCACGGCCGCGACCGATGCGAGGGCGGCGGGGACGCGTTCGAGCCGGGTACCGTCTTGAAGCAGGTGCATGGCCCGCGTGAGGATCATCCTGATCATCCACTCGGCGGCGCGGGTCGACTTGTGGAAGTAGACCTGCTGGAACATGAAGAGGCGCGCGAGGATGAACGACTCAATCGCCGAGAGCCCCTTTCGGCCGTCGATGGCGAGGCCCGGTGCTCGTCCTTCGGGCGGCGCTTCGCCGATGCTCGGTATGTCGCCGAAACGGAGCGTGGAGAGCAGCCACGGGAGGTCGTACTGGCCGTAGCCCACGCCCGTCGCGTGGGCGTCTCGGAGGAGGTAGTCGCAACGGTCGACGTCGAAGGTCCCGCTCACGGCGCGCGCGAGATAGGGCAGGGGATGCTCGCCGTGGATGAGGCCGACCACGCGGCGCGGCAGCTCGGGGTCGTCGCGCACCAAGGCCTGGTGCACGCCCGTGCTCGGGTCCATGAGGATCTGCTCCGTCCAGTCCTCGTGGCGCCGTGCGCGTCCGGCCGCCGGCCCGTCGTCGTCCGGGCCGATTTCGCCTCGGCGCTGGGCGACCACGCGACGGGTGTGCGCGATGGCGTCTTCGAAGAGGTGCGACAGCGGGCCGTGGCCAATATCGTGAAGCAAGGCGGCCGCGTAGGCGTCGCGCGCGCGCTCGCTGGTCAGGCGTTGCCAGAACGGGAGATCCTCGTGCAGCTGCCGCATCCGGGCCACGAAGAGCTTCATGACGTGGGCCGCTCCGAGCGCGTGGGCGAACCGCGTGTGTTCGGCGCCCGGGAAAGCGAGTGACGTCAACCCGAGCTGCCGAATGCGCCGCAGGCGCTGCACCTCGGGTGTGGCGAGGAGGCGCACCACGATGGATGTCTCTTCGTGTTCGAAGGCGATGAGACCGTGGACGGGATCGCGGAGCAGCACGCGGGCGGACGCTATCGCTCACCTCCTCTGCCAGCAAGGGGTGCCAGCAAGGGGGGGCGACTACCAACCACATCACCCCCCGGCGGGGCGGGTGTTCTTCGAGGCGGAACAGACTGCCTGTCCCCCACAGGGGGCGCGCCCTCAACTCGACGGACGAATGATTTCTGGGCGCGCCGCTGGGACGCCCGTTTCAGATAGCAAAAGCTAAGTTATTGCGGTAATCTAAGAGAATTGGGGAAGAACCGGGGGGAGTTCTTCGTAGCCAGGTGCGGTCATGGGGACGAAGAAGACGACGACCAAGCGAGCCAACCGCGAAACCGGGAAGCGGCCCGTGCGGAAGCGGACCACCAAGGCGGGGGTTCCCCAGGCGAAGCGCAAGGAAGCGGCCAAGCGTAAGGCCGTTTCACCCCCTCCGCATGAGGACGACGACGACGAGGCGCCGCCCTCGTCGCGCCGTGCCGACGCGAGCGAGGGCCGGCGTCTCGAGACCATTCTGAGGGCGCTCCCGGCGGGCGAGCTCGTCGGCCTCATCAAGCGGATGAAGATCCGTGTCGACGAGAACAAGCGCATCGACATCCCGGCCCAGGTGGCGCGCGCGCTCGTACGGCTGCCCGAATTGCGCGACCCCTCTCGGCTGCCGTCTGCGAGCAAAGAGCTGCTTCGACGCGTGGCCGAGGCCAACGGGACGCTGAGGGTCGATCAGCTTCCCTCCGGTTTGGAGCTGCTGGTCCGCAGGGGTGTGCTCTACGCCCGCGTCGACGAGCAGGGCATCGAGTTGGTGCTCCCGACGGCTTTTCTCGTGCAGATGAAACCGTGGGATGGTGAAGACCAGCGCTCGATCCGGGTGTTGCTCGCGGAGGCACCTTTCGAGACCGCGGGCGCGGTGGCGGCTCACTTCCTCGGGCGCCCGAGCACGCCCCCCATCGCGCTCAGCCTCGAGCCTGCATGGGAGCTCCTCGGCGATGCGAAGTCGCTCCAGAAGGAGCTGGCATCGATCAGCCACCAGGAGCGTCGGCTCCTCGAGCAGATCGAGGAGGTCGGCGGAGAGGTCGAGACCCAAGAGCTGATGGATCTCGAGCGTGAGCCGATGCGCGTCCGCGGCGCCTACGGCGTGGCTGCAGGACGGCGAGGTGCGGCCTTCTCCCTCGAGAAGCGTGGATTCCTCTTTCCGCAGCATCCCAATCGTTATGTGCTGCCCACGGAGGTCGCGCTTCTCGTCGGCGCCGAGCGGCGCGCGGAACGCGAGAAGCGGCGCGAGGAGATCCGCGAGCACGTGCTCGAAGAGGACTACATGCCGCGGCGGGCCAATTTCTCGACGGACCCCGCTCCGGTGACCCTCGCGCTCACCATGCACTGGCGGCAGTCGGGCACCGACGTGAAAGAAGAGGTCGGCACGCCCCGCACGTTGGTCAACCGACTGGCGCAGAAGGTGGGCCGCGAGTCTCAGTCGGCGGCCATGCTCATCGCCTTCAGCCGGGCCATCGGTCTCTGGGAGCGCGATGGTGTGAGCGGTGCCACGCCCCCGGGCAACTTCAGCCTCGCCGGGCTCACGTTGGAGCTGTTTCAGACCTGGCGTCGGGGCGGCGTGTGGGACGAGGCACGCGACGAGCACGAGCTCCTGCGCGTCCCGGCCGAGATGCGTGAAGCGAGCCCCTCGGGCGTCGTGCGTGAGATGGTGCTCGATGCCCTGGCCGACCTCGGCGAGGGCAGTTGGGTTCCGTTGCCCGCCCTGATGGCCTACATCGCGAACGATCCTCGTGGCCCGGGCTTCGAACGGGTCGCCGAACGTTGGGCCGGGCGTGTCGGGCTCAAGGTTCCCAAGCTCAAGGTCGTCGCGGAGCGGATCCTCATCTCCACGTTGCCGGCGCTCGGCGTCGTCGACCTGGGGGGAGCCGACAAGGAGGCTGCCAGCGGCTCTGGCGAGCTCGACAGCCTCGCTCTGCGCCTCACGGGCCGCGGCCGTCAACTCATGGCAGGACGGCTCGACCGACATCGCTCGCCCAGCGAGTTCGTCGACGAGCACCGCTTGGCGGTAGGGCAGGATGCGCGCGTGGCCGAGGTTCTGGCCCTGCTGCCCTTCTGCGAGGTGACGGCCAGCGGTGCACGCATCGAGCTCGAGATTAATCAAGGCACGATCGCTGGCGGCCTGGCACTTGGGGTTCAGGTCGACGAGATGCGGACGGCCGTCGAAGCCATCGCCGACGTTCCGGCCGAGCTCGGTCAGGCGCTCGACCGCGCCGGCGCCGTGGTTGGACGGGGCGAGCTGGTCGCAGCAGGGGGCTTTCTCTGGATCGACGACCCAGAGGTTCGGCGCATGCTCATGTCGTCTTCGGGAACGAGCGACATGTTCCTCGACCCGTCGCCACCGGGTGGCCTCCTCTTGAGCCCCACCGTCGATCCAGAGCGGCTCGCGCGCCGATGCCGGGCGCTCGGCGTCGACGTGACGGTCGACGAGGATATCTACCGCATCCGAACCTCGACCATGCCGCCCCCCAAGCGAAGCAGCACCCAGAAGGCGGCTTCCTGGCGCCCGCCGGCCCGTCGCCGACGCACCAGCAGCGAAACCTGACCGGGGAATCGACCTCGGTTCTCGATACGCGGACGTGAACTTCCGGACGCGGTGACGTGGCGGCGTTTCCCGATCGCCCTGGACATGCCATGCTCGCGGCCGTGAACATCCGACGAGCGAAGATCGTTTGCACCATCGGTCCGGCGTCCGACGACGCGGCCGTGCTCGGTGACCTCATGGACGCGGGCATGAACGTGGCGCGGCTCAACTTCTCGCACGGCACCCACGAGGAGCACGACGCTCGGATCAAGCGAATCCGTGCGGTGGCGGAGGAGCGCGGGCATACCGTCGCCATCCTTCAGGACCTCTGTGGTCCGAAGATCCGTGCCGGCAAGGTGGCCGACGGGGGCTACGCGATCGCGAAGGGCGAGACCGTGCATCTCGTCGACGACGATGGCTCCGTACCCGAGCGGGGGGTGATCCCCATTCAGTACCAGGGACTGGCGCGCGACCTCGTGGAGGGGGACCACCTCCTGCTCGACGACGGCCGCATCGGGTTGTCGGTCGAAGGCAAGGACGGTGACCGGGTGCGCTGCATCGTCACCCAGGGTGGCAAGCTGCGCGACAAGATCGGCGCTCACCTTCCGGCCGAGCGCGTGAGCATCGAGACCGTCACCGAGAAGGACAAGCGCGACCTCGCTTTCGGTCTCACCCACGAGGTCGACTACGTCGCTTTGTCCTTCGTGCGCAAGCCGTCCGAGGTCCAGCTCGTCCGCGACATCTGCGAGGCCTGGGGGCGTCCCACGCCGGTCATCAGCAAGATCGAGACCCCGCAGGCGGTGGAGCGCCTCGAGCCGATCATGCTCGCGTCCGATGGCGTGATGGTTGCGCGCGGCGACCTCGGGGTCGAGTTCGCCCCCGAGCACGTGCCCGTCATTCAGCGTGAGATGCTCGGCCTCGGGCGTAAGCACGAGCGCCCGGTCATCGTTGCGACCGAGATGCTGCAGTCGATGACCACGTCGACCCGTCCGACGCGTGCCGAGTCCTCCGACGTGGCCACGGCCGTGTTCGAGGGCACCGATGCCGTCATGCTCTCCGGGGAGACCGCGACGGGTGATCACCCGCCGCTCGTGGTGAGGACGATGTCGCGCATCGTGGTCGAGGCGGAGCAGAGCCGCTTCTACGACCCGGCCGCCTTCGAGAAGGAGCCGAGCACGACCATCGCGCAAGCCATTGCGCGGGGCGCGACCGCGATCGCGGACGAGGTCGGCGCAAAGGTCATCGTCGCCTTCACGGAGAGCGGTCAGACCGCACGCTACCTTTCCGCCGCGCGCCCTCGCGTTCCCATCGTCGGGATGTCGCCCAACGGGGCAACCTTGCGGAAATTGTGCTTGCTCTGGGGGGTGACCCCGTTTCGTATCGAGCCGACGGGCGACTCTGACGCTATGATCGAGCGGGCCCACGCGCTGCTTCTGGCGCACGGGATCGTCTCCCCAGGAGATACCTTCGTCACGATCTTCGGCGCGCCGGTGGGCGTGACGGGGTCGACCAACGCACTGCGAGTCAAGGTCGTCGAGTGAGCACAACCGTTTCGTCGTCCGGTGGATTCCCGGAGCTCGACAAGTACGAGCTCCAGGAAGAGATCGGCCACGGCGGAATGGCCACCGTCTACCGCGCACGCGACCTTCGGCTCGACCGAGAGGTCGCGGTCAAGATTATCCACAAGCACCTCCGGGAGAACCCCGAGGTGCGGCGTCGCTTCGTCTCCGAAGCCAAGGCCGTGGCCAAGCTGCGGCACCCGGGGATCGTCGACGTCTACGACGTCTCCGACGAGGCCGACCCGGAGCGCTACCTCGTCGTCGAGCTGATCCGTGGCCAGAGCCTGCGCCAGTGGCTGCAGGGCCACGAGCGACTCCCGGCGGAGATCGGCGCCATTCTGGTCGGCATTCTGTGCGACGCCGTCGAACATGCGCACCAGGCCGGGGTCATCCACCGTGACATCAAGCCGGAGAACGTTCTGCTCGAGCCTCCTCCACCAGACTCGAGGGCGGGCGATGAAGAACCCGAAGACAGCGGCGAAGCGGTGGTGGACCGCCGCGCCACGAGCGATCCCCGGGCCTCGTCCGAGCGCGGGCGACGGGTGCGGATCAAGCTCACCGACTTCGGCATCGCCAAGGTTCTCGATGCCCAGGGGGTAACCTCCACCGGACAGATCCTCGGCTCGCCAGCGCACATGGCGCCATAGCAGCTCGAGGGCGGCGAGATCGGACCTCACACCGACGTCTTCGCGCTCGGTGTGCTTCTCTACGAGTGCCTCGTCGGCCATCTCCCGTTCGAGGGTCGCAATCCCGCGCAGGTGTTGCGGCGCGTCCTGGCCGGCGATTTCGAGCCTGCAGATCGGGAAGAGCCGACGGTCGGTCAGCGGTGGGCCCGCATCGCCGGCGCCGCCTTGGCGCTCGAGCCCGCAGACCGTCCCCCGACCGCGGCTGCCCTCGGAGCCATGATCGACCAAGAGCTCGAGGCCCTCGGGATCCGTGAGCCACGCCTCGAGCTCGTCGACTATTTCGACGACCCCGAGGGTTATGCCGAGCGCCTGCCCGAGCGCATCGTGCCCACCTTGCTCACCCGAGGTGAAAAAGAGCGCCGCGAGGGGCGCGCTCAGGAGGCAGCCGGTGACTTCAATCGTGCCCTCGCACTCAAACCCGACGACCTGAGCATCCTCAAGCGTGTCAGCGCGCTCAGCGCGCATACGGCGTGGCGCCAACGGGGGGTGCGCATGGGCGCCATCGTGGTCGGTTCGCTCGCGCTCGGGGGGACGGCCTTCGGCGTGACGCGGCTCGTGAAGGGCGACGAGCGCGCCCTTCCTGCGACCTCGGCCCGCGCTGGTTTTCCCGACGTGCGGCCCGAGACGAGCGCCACCACCGCGCAGAGCGCCATGCCCGTGGAGCCGGTTCCGAGCACGGCCCCCAACCCTACCGCGGCGCCGTCGGGCACGGCCGATGGGCCGACTGTGCCCGTAGGGCCGGCCCCGGTTGCACCCACGCCATCGGCGACCGCAGAGCCCAAAGTCGACACGGGACAGCGCAAGGTCCAGATCGTCGTGACCCCCGCCGCGGCCAAGCTGCGGCTGGACGGGGTCCCCACCTCGTGGTTCGGCAAGACCCTCACCCTGCCGGTGGGACCGCACCAGACCTGGGTCAACGTCGTCGACAGCGATTGCTGCGAAGCGGTCTCCAAGACCATTCACGTGACGGCCCCTCCCGACGATGACCCGGACCAGATCCTGGGCCTTCAACTGCGGGTGAAGATCAAGCCGGCTCGGGTCGCCCTCAACGGAGCACCCGATGGCCAGACCGTTACCTGCAACGGCAAGACGACCGGTGGGGCCCCGGTGAGCATCCAGATGCGCACCGTCGAGATGCCCGTCACCTGCCAGCTCTCCAACGGCAAGCAGCGCGCAGTGAAGCTTCGCGCCGGAGGCACGGTGGTCATCCAGTGGCCGGCCGGCTGATGACAATAGGTGCCCGCGCCGCCACATTTCCGATAAAACCCGGGCGGAAGCGTTTTGCGGAGACTCGGGACAGCCTTGGTCGCCTGGGCGTGCCTCATGGGCGCGACCCGCTCGGCACGAGCCCAGCCTGCGCCTGAGCCCCCTCCGGCAGAGAGCCCGGATGCCCCATCGGACACCCAGCCCGAGGCGCCGCCCGAAGCTCAACCAGCGCCAGAGCCTCCGGCGGTGCCGTCCCCGGATCCCCCGAAACCGGCACCTCAGGGCCTCGACGCAGAAAGCCTGCTCGATCTCGCGACCAGTCGTTTCGAGCGCGGCAACTACGCGAAGGCGGCGGAGATCCTCGCGGGGCTCCTGCGGGTGGAGATCGACCCCGAGACCCCAGAAGGAAAGAAGCGCCGCGATGTCTACTTGAGGGCCCGCCCCCTCTATGCGGCATGCCTCGTGGCGATGGGGAACGAGGAGAGAGCTGACCGGGTCATCCTGGAACAGTATCGAGACGATCCCTTCTACGAGCTGCCGAGGGGCATGTTTCCGCAGCCGGTGGTCGACCGTTTCATCGAGGTCGAAGCGGCGCACCGGGAAGAGATCGAGCGGCGCAAAGCAGACGTCGTGGCCGGTCAGCAAGACCTCGCCAAGAAGCGGGCGGCCCTGGCCAAGGCGCGTGCGGCGCGACTCGCCGAGCTCGAGCGCATGGCGGCCGAGAAGGTGATCGTCACGACGCGCTCGCGGTTCATTGCCGCAGTGCCCTTCGGCATCGGTCAGTTCCAGAATGACGACATCGGCTGGGGCGCCTTTTTCGCGGTCGGTGAAGGGCTGATGTTCACGACGGCCCTCGTGTCGTTCATCTACGTCGAGACGCTGCCGGCACCGGACAGCGTCGATTGTGGAAGTCAGATCGAGTTCGACGACGACGGGGTGGCGCGTCCCGTCTCGTGTTCGGCGCTCACCGAGCGCTATCTGATCGGGCGCGGCATCAACTACGCGTCGCTCGGCGTGGGCCTGGGGCTCTTGGTGTCGGGGATCATCGAGGCCCAGGTGTCGTTCGAGGCCCAGGACGTCACCAAGACCAAGCGCGCCATCCCGCCTCCGGTCACGCCGGACGCCATCGTGACCGAAGAGGGGGCCTACTTCGGCCTCACCGGTCGATTCTGATCGCCGCGATCCAGAACCCCCCAAAGCGAGCGAGAGGGCCGTCGCACAAGCGTCGCTCGGCCTCGCGAAACAGCGTGCCGGCGATGGGCCATCGCAACGCGCCCGCCACCGGTGTGAGGATGCGGACCCCGCGTTGGGCGACGATGGTGGCTTCGGGCGGGAGCAGCCGACGCACATCGTCGGGGGCGTCGTAGCGCGTGTGCACGGCGCTCTCGTTGGTGCGATCGCTGATGGCGCCGGCGGGGCCGTAGCGCTTCACGAGGGTGCGAAGGCTGTAGGGGTTGTAGAATTCGGCCACCACCCAGCGCCGACTCACTCGGACCATCTCGTGGAGGGCCGCGCCCAGGTCATCGACGTGGGCGAGGACCTTGAACGAGCATGCGACGTCGAAGCTCTGGTCCGCGAAGGGGAGGGCTGTGGCGGTGCCTTCGACCACGTCGAGGCCGCGCTCGCGCGCCTTCTCGAGCATGCCCGGCGAGAGGTCGAGCCCGGTGACGCGCTCGGCGAAGGCTTCCATGCGCTGCATCAGGAGCCCGGTTCCACAGCCGACTTCGAGCACCTCACCGCCGCGCGCGTAGGGCTCGAGGAACCCCATCTCGAGCTCGTCGAGTAGGTCGTGGTAGCCGCCGGGTACCCGTCCCCCACGCTTGTCGTCGTAGCGTGCGGCGAATTCGTCGTAGTACTGACGCGTCGCGGCCTGCGCGCTCGCGTCGTCTCCCGTTGTGTGCTGCCCTTCAACCATCATGAAGCCTGGTGATCACCCCGAGTTCTATCGCTTCCCGGCTCCGGCGGGGCGGAGCCGAGAGAGCACCATCGCCCTCGATGCCGAGGGGCGCTTCTTTCACGAGGGCGACCCGGTCGAGCATCGAGGGCTCGCGAAGGCCTTCGCGACCTGGGTGCGTCGTCATCCGGACGACGGCCGCTACATCCTCAGCAACGACTACGATTGGTGCTACTTCACCGTCGAGACCACGCCGCTCTTCGTGCGGGGGCTGCGCATCGACGAAGACGGCGTCACGCTGCAGCTCTTCGACGGCACCGAAGAGCGCCTCGACCCCAACACCTTGTCGGTCGACGACGAAGGCCATCTGCGCTGCGTGGTTCGTGGTGACATGCCGGCGCGCTTCCTGCGCGCCGCCCAGCTCGAAGTCGAGCCGCTGCTCGACGAAACCGGCGAGGCCGTTATCGTTGCGGGCGAGCGGTACCCCCTCGGGTGACCGAAGGACCGGGCGAAGGTTCGGCCTCATCGGTCGCTCACCTTCGTCTCGTGCTTCAGGATGCGCTCGAGCCACGCTCGCACCACACCGACGTCGGCGTCGGGCACCTTGGGCACCGAGCCCCGCCAGAGCTGCGCGAGCCGCTCTCGCGGCGCGCGCCGCTCTCGCTCGAGCCGATGGCGCAACCGTGCCCGCGCCGCATCCAGTGCGGCGGCGTCGAGCTCGCCCCAGCTCGAGACGAGCTGGTCCAAGCCCGCCGCGATCGCGCTCCGTTCGACGGAGGCGCCCTGGCCCCAGAGCGCGAGCACCGCGCGGGGCCCATCGACGACCCGTATCCCGGCGGAGAAGCTCAGGTCGCCGAGCCGCGGCTCCGCCGCGGCGGCGACCAGGCGGGCCATGTCGACGTCGTCGACCGGATAGAGCCGCATCACGGTCGCCCCCGAGGCGGTGCTGGGCAAAGCGAGCGGCGCGGCGTCGCCGGTGGCGCCGGTCTGGGGCTGCGCCACGCAGCGGTCGGGCCCGGCGGGGAGCCAGGGCTTCAGGACTGCGAGCGCGGCCTCGGCTTGGGCATCGTCGACGCCGGCGAGGGCAGCCACACGCCACGGCCCGGCCGTCAGGACTGCGCGCCAGCGAGCCATGACCGCAGGGGCCTCTGCGTCTCCAACGCGATCCTTCAGGCCCCAAGGGACCAACCAAGACGGGTGCCCGGGGGCCAGCCGCTCGCTCGCGGCCGCCAGCAGGTGTGCGCGCTCGTCTCCGAGGAGGGCGAGCACGTCCCGTCTGGCGAGGGTCACCGTCGTGGGCAGGGCCGTGAGGTATCGCCCAAGTGTGCGCGCGACCCGCCGCGCGAGCGCGGCCGGCCGCTCGCGTGCATGGCGCGGCAGCGCATGGGCCAGGAGGCCCACGCCGTGCGGCGTGACCCACGGCTCGAGGGTCACGTCGCCCTCGGCGTCGGCGAGGGCGACGGCGGCGATCGCAGCGTGCCCTGCGTCCCACTCGCCCTCGTCGAGCAGAGCGCAGGGCTGTGCCGCGAGCATCCAGAAGCCCCCTTGGCCTGGCTCCACCGCGGCCCGCAGCTCTGGGGTCGCGGGGGATGGCGCGGGGCGCAGGGCGGTCTGGTAGGCGGCGTCGGCGCCCTCGTGGGCGGCTTCGACGGTCTCGGGGTCACCCTCCACCGCGCCGAGCTCCAGTGTGCTGACGGCGGCACTCAGGCCCGAGGTCGGCTCGGTGAGGGCCCACCACGCGGCGCGGCGCGCCGTCTCGTGAGCGTCACCGCCGGCGAGGATCTCGCGGGTCGCGGCAAAACCTTGCGAGGGGGGCTGAAGCCCTGCGCGTAGGTCACGCTGCGCTACGGCCAGGGCCTCGGCGCCGTCTTCGACGCCGATCTCGTCCAAGGGCTCCAGCTCGACGTGCAGACAGCCGCCGCGGGCGTGAGCGCTCGCTCCTGCGCTGGCGAGGCGCCAGGGCGGGTCGAGCAGGGCCAGGTGGTGGGCCAGCGGTGACGCGCCGGCGAGCCCCTGCGCGGCCGCGACCGCACCGACGGCGTCCGCGTGGTAGAGGCCGATGCGAAGGCGAGGTGTCTCGCCCACGAAAGCATGGTGGGCGTCGGCGGGCGCGTCTGCCCCCGCCGGGGCCCCGTGGGGCCAGCCGGTGGTGTTCGGAAGGGCGGCGGCGACGGCGTCGCCGACGCCCGCGGGGCCGACGAAGGCGAGCCCGAGCTGCTCGGTGCTGAGCGCGCCGAGCCAACGACGCAGCGTGGCGTCGTCGGGCGGCTCCGCGGCGCGGTGTCGCCCAGCGGCGCCGGTGCAGCGGGCCCAGGCTTCGAGCGCGCCGTCCGCGAGCGGCGGGTGTCGTTGCCACGCGTCTCGAGCGACGGCGAGCTCGTCGGCCGTCGTCTCCGCCGAGAGCGACGCCGCGAGCGCGGCGAGCAGCTCGCTGGGCTCTGCGCGAACGGGAAGGGTGATCCGCACGGCCAGACCGTCGGCGCGCACGTCGACCTCGAGCTCGCGCAAGCGCAACTCGACCACCGCGGCGAGTGCGGCGTGGGGGCCGGCGCCGAGGTCGGTGGCGGCGGCGAGGGAGAGGACGGCGTAGGGGTCACCCTCTCGGTAGAGCGACGTGAACCGCGGCTGGGCCGCGAAGCGTTGCACCTCGACGGGGGTGCGTCCCGTGCCCGGCAAGGGGCGAGGAAGAGAAGGGCGGGGGCCGCATCCAAAGAAGAGGACGGCGGCGAGAATGTTCGCGATTCGCCGTGACATGGCCGGACGGCCCGGCTTAGCACGCGCCTCGCAGGGACGACAATCAGGCAGCCTGCGCGGCCACGAAGCTCTCGAGGCGGGTCTGGATCTTGTGCTTCTTGGAGTAGACGGTCTTCACGCTGATGTGCATGGCATCGGCGACGGCTTCGGGGGACATGCCGCGGCTGAAGTAGAGCTTCACGAACATCTGATCCTTGGCGGAGAGCTTGGTGAGAAGCTGCTTCACCATGCGGCTCTTCTCTTCGTGCTCCACCTCGTCGAAGGGCGATGCGCCCTCGTAGCAGGCGGTCTCAGCCTCGCTGAGCGGAACGCGGGGGACCTCACGGCGCAGCGACCGGAGGTAGTCGTAGGCGGCGTGGGTCGCGAGCAGGCCGAGCCAGGTGCCGAGACGGGAGCCACGCGCAGGGTCGTAGGAGCGGAGCTTCTTCTTGTCCTTGCTCAGGAGCTGGACGATGAGGTTGGCGTAGATCTCGCGCTCGTCTTCGGCGCGCAGCACGGAGGCGAAGCTGCCGGTGACCTTGCGAATGCAGCGGTAGATGAGGCGGTCGTACTGGCGGTGGAACGTCCGCCAGGAGGACTGGTTTCCTGCGAGAAGGCCCTCGAGGAGGACGAGCTCTTCTTCGCGGCTGAGGCGGGTCGTGTCGTTTCGCATGACCCACCACATAGCGAAGCGTGTGCCAACCCTCGCAGCACTGTGCCATGTATAGATTTCAGCAACTTAATTCCGTAACACCCACCGTAACACCCGTAACGATCCCGCGGCCGTTACGGATGCCGCGTTGCGTCAGCGGGGGTGTTACGGTGGGTGTTACGCTCGCTTGCCATGACGTGACGGCGCCCTGGTTGTAGGCTCTGCCCGTGGAGAGCGATCGCGGGGTAGGGGTCCTGTCGGGTCGGGCCCTCGCGGCGTGGCTGCTGGGAACGTCGCTGGTGCGCGTGATCTTGCGCCTTCTCTTCACCAAGCAGGCCCCGGGACTCGCGAAGTTTCGCGAGAACTACGATGCCGACGGCCTCGCGCCCGTCACCGAAGACGAGCGCGAGACCATGACCCAGTACTCGGGCTGCATCGCGTGCGGGCGCTGCGACGTCGGAGAATCGGCGCGCATCGCCGAAAGCGATGGACAGTACCCGGGCCTCATGCAGCTCGTCTTGGCCTCGACGCGGAGCATGCCCGACTACGACGCCGCGGCGCGGGGCTTCTCCTTCGTTCCCGAAGACGTGCTTCGAAGCAAGGTGGCGCGGTGCCCGGCTCGGATCCCCTTCGCGGAGCTCGCAGCCTTCGTGCGCGCGAAAGCGCCAGCAGAGCCCCCGGGCATCGCCGCCATCGAAGAGGCGACGGAAAAGCAGGCGTTCTAGAACGCGAAACGGTTTGAAGCCTGTGAAACCCTTCGCCTTCCACGACCAACGACGGCGTGCTCCCTCCGGCCTCCTCGACGTAGCTCACTACGCCTGCGTCGTCCTCCGGTCCGCGCCACATCCGCTGGACGCGAAAATCGAAGGAACCACGACGACGTCAAACCGTTTGTCGTTCTAGGGACAGTTGAGCACGGCGCCGTTGGCGATCCAGGCGCTGAGCCGTTCGAGCTGCGCCTGCGAGGCTTCCACGTCACCCGCGACCATGCCGCGACCGGGTCCGGTGAGTGCAGAGGGCATGGGGAGACCGGGGATGGCCGCGGCCCGTAGGCGTCGCAGCTCGTCGTTCGATGGCGGAGCGATGTGGTTCGCGGTGCTTACGACGAGCTTGTAAAGGAGGTAGCTGTTGCCGGGGTTGCCCGGGTCGATGAGCGGCATCGCGCGTCCGAAGGGGTCGGGGTTGAGGGACGGCCGGTCCGCGCCGGCCCCCGTCTGCGTCTGGTGCGCGACCCTTCCGATCGCCCCCTCGACGCCCTGCAGGGTCGAGAGATCGAGTCCCATCGAGAGGTCGCTCGCGTCGACGCCAGCTCGATGGCAGCCCGGAAGGCTGCAGCCCTCGAACACGCGCGGCGGTCCCTCGAGGCCCCGCGGCGCGAGCAGGTCACCTTCGCCAAAACACGCGCCGTCGACACAGAGCGGGCGGCACTCGGCGCGACAGGCCTCGTCTCCGTCGCACGACCTGAAGCAGTCGATGGCCGCACAGTAGGCATCGCGTCCGGGCTCGAGCTCGTCTCGTGCTTCGCCGCCTTCGGCCTGGGTGTTGAAATCGAAGACGTAGGGCCGGTCGAGGGTGGCGCCGTCGAAGGCGCGGAAACCCGTCTCTCCGTCGTCGTCCTCGGGGTCGAACACCGTGAGTCGATAGGCCGTGTTGGGCAGATGCCGCCTTCCTTCGCTCAAGCGAAACGTCACCTGCCGGTGCACCGGGTCGTAGGCGGGCTCGGTAAAGGTCTGGAACGGAGCCTGGCAAGCACCCAGGTTCGGGACCGACTCCAGGCTCGGCCTCACGCACACCGCCTGCCTGATCACCTGAATCGGCAACAGGAAGCGATCGAAGGTGAGCCGCAGGCTTCCGCTCTGCGCGATCTCCGGCGTCAGCTCTCCTTCGCGCAGCTCGATGTAGATGGGCCGACCGTCCGGGTCGTACCCCGTGACGGCCTCCGCCCGCACCAACCGCATGGGCGGTCGGTCGGGGGTACGAGATTCATCGTCGAGAGGGGGGGTGCCTCGGTCACACGCGGTCAGCCCTGCGACGAGCGTCGCGGCGGCCAACCAGGGATGGCCCCGGAAACGGGGCCCACTCGATGCTTCCCGGCCCAGCTGTCTGAGGCCCAGCTGTCTGAGGCCCAGCTGTCTGAGGCCCAGCTGGCGGCTCAGCTGTCCGAGGCTCAGCTGTCCGAGTACATGCGAAGCTGTTCGCCCACGACCTCTTCGCTCACGCCCGTACGGATCTCTTCCTTCAGGCAATCGGCGAGGGTGATGAGCATGTCGTCCACACCCTTGTCCTCGATGAGTCGCCCGAGAAGCTTTCGGGATTCGCGGCTGTCGTCCTCGCGAAGGAAATGGCGCACCTTGTCCAACGTAATCTCGCCCTGAAAGTCGAGCTGCATGTTTTCCATCAGGTACTGGATGAGTTCCTTCACGCGGTATTTCCCTCCCGTATGGGTGTCCTGTGTCATAGCCCCCTGCCAGCCGTACGGGCAAGCAGAATGATGGCCGCTCCGAAGTCACTGACATGGCGTGAGAACCGGGTCCGTCGGGGCGTGGCAGACGAGGCATGGACGGGGGTTTCGGCTGAAGGCTGCATCGCACCGTGAGGTGAAGCCGACCGGGTGCGGATTGACCCCGGCGCCGCCACGGATCCCCTTCGTGGCGTGGCAGGTCACGCAGTCGCGTTCGACGTGACAGGACACGCAGGCGTTGAGGTTGCGTTGCGCTTCCCAGGCGTGGTGGCGGGGGCCGCGCGGCGCCGTCGTAAACTCGGACGGAGGGGGATGAAACCGGCGCCCGGCCAGTCTGCGGGCGCTCGGGCTGTCGCGGCCCACCCCGACCCGGCGGTGGCAGTCAGCGCAAAACGACTGGAGCTGGTGGCACGACGTACAGGATGAGCTGGCCTGCTGGGCTTCGATGGCGTGCATCGAGATGTAGTCGCCCGGGTGCACGTCACGCGGACGCACCCTCCCGTCGTGACAGTCGGTGCAGAAGCGATCCTGATGGCAACTCCCACACATGGCGCTATTGGCGCCAGCCACGACCTTGTGGCGGGCGAGGAAGTCGGGCGTATGCGCGGCGCCATGCAGCCACATCGGGGGGAGCAGCTGGCCGGTCGAGAAGGAGGTCTTCATCGTGCCCCCGGGGCGGGTCACGTGGCAGGTGATGCAGTCACCTTTGGCCTTGCCGCGCGAGCTCTTGGGGTGACACGTGAAGCAGCCGGCCATGCGCGGAAGCTGCTGACGCGTCGCGAGCTCGAGCTTCTCGACGTTGCCGTGGCAGTGACCACAGCTGATGTTTCGGAGGTAGTGCGCCTTGTGCGAAAACCGTAGGTTCGGGGCGGGCAAGACGAGCTTGGCCACGCGTCCGCCCGTGCCCGCGTCTTGTCCGAGATGGCAGAACCCGCATGCGCCCGTATCGCCCTTGCCGGGCTTGACCGCCAACAGGTCACGGTGGTCGGTGCCGTGGCAGTTGTCGCACTTGGTCGCGGCGGGCAGCAATCGGTCGGCGCTGCGCTCGCTCGTCTTTGCCCCCGGGTGGCACGACGCACAGCGCATCTTCATGCGCACCATGTGAAGCTGGTGGTTGAAGCGGATGCTGATCGTTTGCGGCGGGAAGATCTCGTCGCTCGGCACGGGGCTGGCCTGGGTGCCAGGCGGCATCCAGCCCAGGGGGACCTCTACGTCGCCGTAGAGGGGGGCCACGCCGTGGAGGGGAGGTGGGGCTGCGCTCGCCGAGGCCACGGGGATGGAGGCGCTCGCGGTCCCATCGGGGGATGGGGCGGTCTGGGCCAGGGCCGTGGGCCCCAAGCCGGCGATCAGGGCGGCGAGACCACATGCGAGCCACAGGACGAAGGCAGCGGGCAGACGGCTCACGGCACCACCTCGAAGGCGACGTAGCCGAGCGCGCGATAGCGCTGCCCAACGAGCCGGTTGGTGTTGTGTTCCCACTCCATGCGAAGGGTTGCGAATCGCCACGGCCGCCACTCCGGGGCCAGTACATAGCCGAATGACGTGGCGTGTCGGTTGGGGCGCAACGGGTCATCCCAGTCGTACACCGAGACCCGGCCCCCGAGCCACACCACCTCCCCGGCCAAAGACTGTCGTGCGCTGAGCACACCGCCGACGCGGCGCCCGCGATTGGAAGCGTCGCTCCCGAAGCCCGACTGCAGGTGGCCCGTCAGGCCGACCCTGCCGGTGCCCCACCGGTAGCGCGTCGCTGCGTCGAGGAGGAGGTCGGGCGCGGCGTGGGTGCTCCGGTTGGCCTCGTCTCGCGCGAAGTTGCGTTCACCGCCGACGGATGGGTCGACCCCATCGCGAAGGCAACGGTCGAGCTGCACCTGATCGGTACTCGATGCAGCACACTGCGCGCGCGCCCAGTCGGCCGGATCACCGTCGGCCATCCAGAGGCGCGTGCCCACCTGCAAGGAGGTCTCTAGGCCCTCGTAGGGAAGGGCAGAGACCCTCGCCGTCGCCGTCACGACCGGGTTGCGCGTGAACCAGTTCCAGATCGAGTCGCCATCGAAGGTCGGCACGTAGAAGTCGACGTCGACGCCCGTCGTCACCTTGTCGGGGATGGGGAAGAACTCCATCGTCCCGTAGGCGCGGTTGATCTGGTCGTTCACGAGGTCGTAGGAGACGCCGCCCTTGACCGAGCCGAGCTCGGTGAGAAACGCGCTGCCTGCGTAGCCGATGCGCTCGGAGGAGACGCGCAGATCGTCGAACGTCTCGTAGCTGCCGTCGATGGGGCTCGGAAATTGGCCGAGGAAGGCGCTCCCTGTGTTCCAGACCCGACGGTAGGTGAACCGCCCGTGGATCCAGTTGGGGCCGTCACTCTCGAGCGCGACCCCGATGGCGGGCGCGGGGGACGCGAACTGGTACGAGGGAAAGAGCGTGGCCCGGTCTTCGAAGTCGCCATGGCTGCCGCGCCAGACGCCCTGAGAGGCGAACCGCGAGGTCGACACGGGGAGCCCTCCGCGCTGCTCGAGGCCGCCGTAGAGCTCAGCCCTGAAATAGAAGGGCGTGGTCACGCCAACCCGAGCTCCGTCGAAGCTCCACCAGCCGAGAACGTCGGTGATGTACTGGCGCCCCGCTCGGACGTCGAGCCACCCCCCGGCCAGGTTCCGCCCCTCGACGTAGCCGTACATGAGGTCGACGGGCGTCTGGTTCAGGCCCGGGACGAAGAAGGGGAGGTTGTCGTCCGAGAAGTTCTCTTCGGCGTTGGTGAGGCCGAAGTCGACGTCGAGCCGCAACCGTAGCTGAGCGCTGTAGTCACCCTCGCCCGGTACGTAGTCGCCCTGCAGATGGTAGGCGGACAGGGCGAGGGTGCTGAGCACGCGCCGTCGTCCGAGGATGACGCCCCCCCACGGGCTGACGATGTCGTAGCCCTGGGCGGTGACGTCGCCTGCGACCTCGAAGTCGACCGCGGCCGCGGGAAAGCAGAGGGCGCTGACCGCGAGGGCCGCGGCTCCGCCGATCGCGCGCGCCCCCCCGCGACCCATGGTCTAGGCCTTGGAGAGCTTCCCCGTCGAGGTGTCGAGCCGGTATTCGTAGACGTCGCTCATCGTCTCTTCGAGCGGCTCACGGAGATCTTCGGGGATGGTCCAGCCCGCGGCCACGATGCCGTCGCAGACTCGATTCTTGATGCGCACCGACTCCTCGTTCTTCATCAGCTCGACGAGCGCACCGAGCGAGGCGTCGTCTCCGAGGGTGAAGGTCGTCTGCACCGCGTGGAAGCGCACGGTCTCGTTGACGTCGTCGAGGTATTCGGCGACGGCCTTGCGCACGTCCTCTCGCTCGAGGCCCTCGAGGGCGGCGAGGAGGTTCACCTTGGGCTCGACGTTGCGCGTGTATTCGGTGTCGTGCTCGCTCAGGAGGCTGAGTACTTCTCTGGCGTAGCCTTCGTCGTCGTGCAGCTCGCGGATGACTTTGAGGGGGTAGGTGAGGTTCTCGGCCCGCCCACAGTATTCTTTGCAGTGCTCGACGACGGCGTCGCGAAGCTTGTCGACGTCCTCGTTGGTGAGCGGCTCGGTCGACATCTCTTTCGGGTTCTTGCCCTCGTCCTCGACCCGACGGCCCTTGTGGCCTTTGCCGATGGCGACGATGCCGTCGAACGCCATCTGCTTCTCTTCGTTGTCCGTGATCGACGGGTCGACCTGCACCTTGAAGCGCTTGAGCAGCGCCCCCGCTGCCCCGGGGGTGCCGAGATCGATGAGCGCGCGTAGCGCTTCGTCGCGATCGTAGGCCTGGGCCCGCTTGTCGGAGGCCTTCTTGCCGAGCGACTCGAGCTTCCGGTCGCCGGGTTCTTTGGCTTCGCCGGTGTCGGCGCCGCGGTCACGTTTGAAGAAGTCGAACAAGCCCATGATGGTGGCCCTTTTCAAAGGGGGCCCGCGTAGAGACGCGGCAATGGTTTGGGCGCGGCTTTTCCGCAGGGGTGTAAAGGCAGAGGGCGCTCCCGAAATGAGAACGCCCCCTTGCTGGTGGTCTGTGACCGCCTCAGGCTCCGGCCGACAGACCTTCTTCTAGCCTGTGCTCAGTCCGAGACCTCGATCTCGGCGGGCAGCTGGAAGTTGACGTAGACGCTCAACGCAGGGTTGAAGGCCAGGGCACGGTCGGCGCCGGTGACGCTGTCATCCGGGAAGGCCTCATCCTGGCCGCCACCGGCCTTGTCGAAACCGGAGGTGTTCCAGGCGTAAGGCGTGAGGCGGAATGCGGTGCCGAAGCCCATGAAGTCGAGCGGGTAGAAGTTGAACCCGAGACCGAAGGTCGGACCCGCGGTCACGCGCGAAGCGAGCTCGAAGCTGGATGGGTCGCCGCAGGGCGTGTTCGACCCCGAAGCGGGTCCACACTCCGCACGCTCCTGGAGGCCGACGATCGCAGCCCCCAAGAAGAGGCTGATGTCGGCGTCGAGGAAGGCCGCCCCGAAGAGAGACAGCTTGCCGCGGAAGGGAACCACCGTGACCTGCGGGGCGACGTACCACTGCTGGCGACCGAGTTGGTCGTTGGCGAGGCACTCGCCGTCCCGACAGAGGTTGGTCGCGCTGAGACGACAGGCCGTGGAGTTCGGGTTGGTATCGCAGGCGCGGTCGTCGATCGCCTTCTCCTGCAGCTCGTCGCTGAGGCCGGTGTTGTAGGTGACGTTGTAGCCACCGAACACCCCGACGCCGAGCCAGTCGAAGAAGTGATAGTTGAGCCGCAACCCCGGCATGATCCCGCGCCGGAACTCGTCCAGGAGCGAGAAGGTGCCGTGCACGCCGATGTCGAAACGGCCGTCGCGGTGCAGGCGCAGGCGACGAACGGCTTGGGCGCCGGCCAGGGGACCCGTGAGCTGGATCTCCTGGGCCTGAGCCTCAGGCATCTCGATGGCGAGGGCGGAAACCGCGGTGAGGGCAGCCAGGCCAAACTTGACCCAGCTCTTCTTGGTCGTAGTCGTATTCATGCGGTGTCCCCTCATTTCGGCAAGTCGTAATCGAAGGAGAAGGGGAGGAACATCGAGAGCCCGAACTGGGCCTGGACGTTGTTCGTGAACGACTGGTCGTCAGACAACCAAGTCTCTTCGTTCTGAGCGTTGGGACGCCCATTCTCGTCGAGACCCGAGGCGATGTTCGGGTTCTCGAGGTCGTCGAGGAACATGTAGTCGCGAACCTCCAGGGTGGCCGAGAGCCACCGCGTGAAGAAGATACGCAGACCACCGCCGAAGCCCCAGGTCGGACGAATCGTGAAGTCGAACGTCCGATTGTCGGGGTCGATGACCGCGATGGGACGTGTCGAGATGACGCCGCCGCCGACGAGCACGTAGAAGTCGTAGTGGAAGATGAAGTCCTGGAACGCCGCGAACTTACCGTAGGCAGGGACGTAGGTGACGTTCAGGTTCGCATTCCACTGGTACTCCGTGATCGGCTGGCCGATACGAGCGGCCCGGCTGGTCTCGAAGTTGAAGTCGGACTCGGTGTTGAACCCGGCGTAGATGTTGCCATTCACGCCGACCGCGAGGTCCTGGATGATGTAGTAGTTCGCGCTGATGCCGATGGCCGGGTGGCCGACGAACTGGTCGTTGAGGGTAGCTGCGCCGTAGACGCCGACCTCCGCGCGGTTGGTACGGAGGGCCCAGATCTGCTGGACCGCGTACATCTCCGCTTGGACCTCTTTCTGCGCTTCGGCGTCGAAGTCGATGCGAACGCAGTTGTCGGGGTCGAGCTCGCAGAGAGCCTCTAGACCAGACGGACCGTCGTCGTCATCGTCATCGTCGTCGTCGTCGTCGTCGTCATCGTCGTCGTCGTCGTCGTCGTCATCATCGTCGTCGTCGTCGTCATCATCATCGTCGTCGTCGTCGTCATCATCGTCGTCGTCGTCGTCGGCCTCTTCCTCTTCGTCATCGGCCGGCTGCGCAGACGCGGTGATGGGAGCGAACAACAGCGACAACGCTACGAGAAACGCCTGAAGGCCAGCGTGCTTGATCGCCATGTGGTGTAGCTCCCTCGTGTAGCCCTTAAGTGCCTGAGATTGTTAGATAAATAAGGGGTATCACGAAAGTCGTCGGACTATATCATGCGGAAATTCTTGGAAGCAACCCCGCAACTATCCGGTTTCTGTGTTAGGCCGCCCGCTGCGACCCATCTCCGGTCCCGAGCATCGCTTCCACGAACTCCTCAGGATCGAAGTCCCGCAGGTCCTGACGGCGTTCTCCAACGCCGATGTACCGAACGGGAAGCCCTTGCTCGTGAGCGATGGCTAGGACGATGCCGCCCTTGGCCGTGCCGTCGAGCTTGGTGAGCACCAGGCCAGTGAGGTCGAGCGCTTCGCCGAACTCCTTGGCTTGCTGCAGGGCGTTTTGGCCGGTGGTGCCGTCCAGCACGAGAAGGGTCTCGTGCGGGGCTCCGTCGAGGGCCTTGCCACAGACCTTCACCACCTTCTTGAGCTCGTCCATGAGGTTGCTCTTGGTGTGAAGGCGGCCCGCGGTGTCGACGAGGATGAGGTCTGCGCCTTCCTCCTCGCCCTTCTTGATGGCGTCGAAAACCACCGACGCGGGGTCGGCTTCGTCTTCGCCGGCAAAAACTTCGCATCCGACGCGCTGGCCCCAGGCTTGGAGCTGCTGCACGGCGGCCGCGCGGAAGGTGTCACCTGCCACGAGCAAGAGCTTCTTGTCCTCTTTGGCGAACTGGGTCGCGAGCTTGCCGATGGTGGTGGTCTTTCCGGTGCCGTTGACGCCCACCAGGAGCACGACGGTCGGTTTTCCGTGGTTGCGAATGGGTCCGTCGCCGTCGATGTCGAGCAGGCCTCGCGCGCGCTCGCGGAGCAGCTCCCAAACGCGGTCGGTGTCGTCGAGCTCGTTCTTGTCCAAGCCCTCGCGGATCTCTTCCAGCAGCATCTGCGTCGTCTTCATGCCGACGTCGCTGGTGAGGAGGATCTCCTCGATCTCGTCCACGATCCCCGGGTCGATTTCTTTCTTGCCCGTGAAGAGCGCCTTCAGTCGACCGAAGAGACCGCCCTCGCCGCGCACCTTCTTGAGACCGCGGCGCAACCCCTTCACGTCGCGCTTGCGTCGCGAGACGGGAGGCGGAGGGGGGCCCTTCGACGGCTCGACCTCCTCTTCGTCTTCGGCATCGTCGACGGGCGCGACATCTTCGTCGTCGTCTTCTTCGTCGTCTCCGTCCGCTGGCGCCGTGGGCTCAGGCGCGGCTTTGGCGGCGGGCTTGCTGGCGACCTTCTCGGGCTCCGGCTTCTTCTTCGCCGCGGGCTTGCTCGCCGGCTTCTTGGGGAGCTTCTCTGGCTCGGCCGGCAGCTCGGGCGTCTGCGACTTTCGGCCGAAGAGAAGGTAGAGGATGACGGCGATGACGAGCACCGCGATGACGACGTAAATGATGGGGTTCATCGGGACTACCTCGCCGGGCCGGTCTACCGGCCGTGGGGATCGTCGTCAATCAGTGCAAGTGGCCTGCGGTCGGTTGTGGCGAGCGTATGCAGCCTCGCCATCACGGTCCCGGCTCGAGGTCGCGCACTTCGGCGTCGCGCCCCGCGTCGACCTGACCCGGACCAAAGGCCACTTCTTCCACCGCACGGGCCCAATCGGCGACCTCCGGACGCTGCTGATGATGCGCCACCTGAATGACCTGCTCGGGCGTCGGCTCTGGCTTGCGGTCGTAAGGAACGCCGCGGAACTGCGCCCACTGCACGAAGCGCCGCAACAGCGCACGGCGTCGCGTGACGAGTGCGATCCGTAGCTCTCCAGCTGGGGGAAGCGGCTTGCGCTCCTCGGCGTGATACTCCGCTTCGGCAGCGAGCTCGGCGCCATCGGGGCGCGCCTCGAGCTCGAAGGCGAAGCTGCCGTCGCTGTTGGTGCGCAACTCGAGGATGGTGTCGTCCACTTCGAGGGTGGGCGCGCGAACCCGCACCAGGGCGTCGACGATCGGTCGGCCGTCGTGCGCGTCGAGCACCGTGCCGCTCCACGCGCGTCCGTCGCGACTCGCCTTGACCACGTGCACGCCGGGCGTGAGGGCAGGGCGGTCACCGCGCAGCGTGGGGGTGTGCTTCGAGCGCCGCCAGCTGAGCGTGATCCAGACGGCGGCTGCGAGCACGACGAGGCTCAGCGCGATGCGCAGGACGAGACTCGGAGGCGCGATGGGTACCTCGACGGTGAGCACGGAGCCCGGCTTGTAGAAGGGCGAAGCGGGCAGGTAGCGCACGCTGAGGATCGCCTCCTTCTCGAGCTTGGGGTCGAGGAGGACGATGAGGTTGGCTTTGCCCTCGACGACCGTGGCGCTGCCGAGGCTCTTGCCTCCGAGCAACGCCTCCACGACCCCACCCTTGACGGGCCCGCGCTTCGTGTCGAGGTCGAGCGCGATCTGCGCGGTGTCTCCCGCGTCGGCCGGTTCGACGTCGTTGGCGAGGCGGATTCTCACCGTCGTTCGGCGCGTGACGGGCTGCTCATCGGACGATGGCGCGAGCTCTTCGTCCCCGGCGAAGTCGAGCGAGAGCTTGCCCGAACCTGGGCCTCCAAGCGCGTTGGGGTCGACGAGCAGTCGCACGCGTCCGTCGCCGGCCGTCTTTCCCTCCGCGATGCTCTTGCCGTTTTCGTCCAACAGCCGGACGGTGCGGTCGCGGCGGGTCGCGTGCACGGTGGTGAGCGCCAGGTCGAGCGCGCCGCTCACCACGAGCTGATCCTTGTCGAGGTCCATCACGAGCGGGCGTGGATCGAACCGCAACGTGGTCGCCAGTCGCTGAGGCTTGGCGCGGTCGAAGCTGACCTGGAGCTCGGTGCCACCGTGATACTTGTCCCCGCGGTACGAGAGCGTGATCGAGCCCTTGTCCGGAGGGGTGGCCCAGCGGAGGCAGAACTCACCTCCCGACGCGGTCTCGACCTGCTTGCCGGGCTCTCCCCGCAAAGGTGCCACGTTGACCTGTGGCTCAGGGCAGGCGCGCGCGTCGGCGAGGGTGAGCCCGCCCTCGACGGTGAGCTCGATCCACTGTTGGGAGAGCGGGGTTCGCGCGTCGTCGGTGAGCTGGCCGCGGAGCTCGAGCACGGCGCGGTCCCTCACGTAGGTCGCTTGCGCCAGCAGCTTGGCCCCGCCGCGGATTCGTACCTTGCGGGCATGAGCGACCGACGGCGTGCTCAGCATCGCCACCAGGGCCGTCAGCAGGGCGAGCAGCCACCTCATCGTCTCCACAGTCCTAATACAGACGTCGGAGGGGGCCATGGGTTCCGAGGGTTCGAGGCGAGAAAAGACGAACCAGCACGACAAAATGGCCGAAGGCCCGGTCGGTGACCGAGCCTTCGTTCATCGAAGCCGAGGGAGGCTTCAGCCGCCCGTAGCGTTCGGGTTGCCGTCGCACTGGGTGTTCCAGTGGCCCTGGACCTGCCCACACTGCGACGTCGCCTGGGTGTCGTCGTACTCGGTGCCGACCTTGATGCAGTACGAACCGGCGATGTTGGGGTCGCCGAGGCCGAGGCTGGGTCGGATCTCCGAGCAGACGAAGCCCTCGGGGCACTCGCAGAAGTTGAAGCTGTCGTCGGCATCGCTCGCGCCGACGGAGGGCGGGGCGCACCGACAGGAGCAGTAGACCGAGTTGTCGGCGTTGCGGACCGAGTCGGCGGCGCATTGCGAGCAGACTTCGACCGCGACCGGGATCTCGGTACCGGGGATGAAGCAGCGGTCCTCGCGAGCCGCTTCGTCGTCCGGCAGACACACTGAGGTGTTGCAGAGGAACGCGTTTTCCGCGTTCGCGTCACCCTGGCAGAAATAGTTGTCGGGGCACTGACCCGAGCTGCAGCGACAGAACCGACCTTCTTGGTCACAGACGTTGCCGCCGCACGCCGCGTTGGCGCCGTCACCCTGGTTGCAGTTGTTCGGGTTGGCACCCTCTTCGTCGCAGGGCGTCGGATCGCAGTCGGTGATGATGACACCGGCGGGAACACAAGAGTCACCCGAGTTGCCGCAAGGGTCACTCGGTCCACAGGACTCGGGCGCCGCTTGACCCTGCGGGCAGCTGACGCGGCCTTGGAAGTGGTTCACCAGGCAGATCCGGGTCTGGCACTGGAACGAGCGGGACTCGATGTTCTCCTCCTGGAGCTGGAACCCCGCGAAGTTCTCCCGGTACTCGTCCTCGGGGATGCAGGGGTCACCAACACCACCGCTAGGGCAGCCGATGAGGGTGACCGAAGCGATGCCACCCAAGAGGGTGACGGCGCTTCCGGCCTTCAACGACGTGCGCCAAACCTTTTTTGCAAGCGTCATCCGCAAAGAGCTCCTTAGATCCGTCATGCAATGACGGAATGGCCCCGGGCACGCCAGTGCGTCACCGCGAGGGCCCCCGGAAGCTAGTACAGTCACTGGGGATTCTGCAACGGATCGCCGGGGGAAAAATCGACGTTATCCTACGTTGTCCTACTGTTGACGGACGGGTGGGTCATCGTCGATGTTCCCGTACGAGAGGAACGGCGCACGCCAGAACGTGAGCCGCCTTCTCAGATCGAAGCGTCTCATTGGACGTATGCACTGACGACGGACGGACCGAGCGAGCTTTTTGCCGCACGACCCGGAGAACCTGTCATCCAACAAACGGCGTACCTCACGGTCTTTTCGCGCCCCTGGGCCATCAAGACCGTAGCTGCAGTCGCTTCGACACCTGAAACCCATGTCGATGCCGGGATTGGCGCGTTGACAATCGAAGGGGCGGATAACTAGGATTTTGCCGCCCCGAAGGCTGGATTTTCAGGTCCTTCGGCTCAAGCGAGGAATATCGAGGCATGGCGAACATTTCGCGTTGGTTCACGCTCGCCCTGGCGGTTTCTTTCACCGCCACGGTCCCCAACGTCGCGAGCGCACAGAACAAGAAAGGCGGCCAAGAGGTCGTCGATCTGGATGAGGACGACGACGACGACGACGATGGCGGGGAGGCGCAGGACGAGGGTCCCGTCACCGCTGGCGAAATGACCGAGGAGGCCGCGCAAGCCAAGCGCCTCTTCGACAACGAGCGTTGGGCAGAGGCCTCGCTGCTCCTCAAGCGCGTCGTCGACGGTGAGACCGAGGACGACGCCGGCAACAAGCAGATCGCGGAGTACCATCTGGCGATCTCGCTCTACCGCCTGCAGTTCTACCAGGCGAGCTACGACATCTTCCGTCGGGTCGCGTTGAAGCCGAACCACCTCAAGTTCAAGGAGACCTTGCTGTGGCTCGCCAAGCTCGCCACGCAGCTCCCCGAGCCGGCCGACATCATCGGCTCCATCGGTAAGTACAGCCGGGCTCAGGTCAAGCGCTTCGACAACCCCCAGCAGCAGGAGCTCTACTGGCAGCTCAACTACATGCTGGGTCGGTACATGTACCGCAGCCGCAAGTTCGAGGAGGCGATCTCCCTCTTCGGCGACGTGAGCAAGAACAGCCCGTACTTCGTGCGCTCGCAGTTCTTCCAGGGCGTCAGCTACGTTCAGCTGCGCAAGTCGGTGCCCGCGGTCAAGTCGTTCCAGCGCATCATCGACGCGCTCGACGAAGGCGTTGAAGGCGTCGACGACGAGACGCGCATGCGCGACCTCGCCAACCTGTCGATGGCCCGCACCTTCTACTCGGCCTCGATTCGGCTCGATCAGAACAACGTGCCCAAGATCGACGAGCGCCGCCTCAGCGCTTCGGTCAAGTACTGGAACCTCGTGAACGTCTCGAGCGAGTACTGGCTCGACGCGCTCTTCGAGGAAGCCTGGGCCTACTACATGGCCGGTGACTACCCGCGCGCGCTCGGGAACATCCACACCATCCAGTCGCCGTACTTCCCCAACGCCTTCTTCCCGGAAGCCGACATCATCCGGATGGTCATCTACTTCACCATCTGTCAGTACGATGACGCGACCATCCTCGTGGCGAAGTTCCAGAAGCGCTACGAGCCCATCGCGAAGGAGCTCGAGAGCGTGCTCAAGCGCTTCGAGGGCGAGGGCGGAGAGCAGAAGTTCTACGAGTTCCTCATCAAGGTGCGTGACGGTGAAGCCAAGCTGTCGCCTGCGGTGACGCCCATCGTCGAGAGCGCCCTGAGCGACCGTCAGCTGCTCCGCAACATCGAGTACGTCCGCGTGCTCGACGAGGAGCTCGCTCGCTTCAACAAGGCCCCGGCATCGTTCAAGAACTCGCCGGTTGGCGCCGACGTCGAGGACAACATCGCCATCGCGAAGACGGCGGCGGTTCGTCAGACCGGCATCCTGGCCCGCAAGCGGTACAAGCGAAACGTGGACGAGCTCAAGGAGCACCTCCGCAGCGCGCAGAAGATCATCGTCGACATCACCAACGCTCAGCGGAAGAAGATCGACGAAGAAATCGCGACCGGCCAGTGGACGGCCGAGGACGCCTACGAGTTCGGCCAGGTTCCGGCCGACGCCGAGCACCACATCTGGCCGTTCGACGGCGAGTACTGGCGCGACGAGCTTGGTTTCTACCGCCAGGTCGTCGAGTCGCAGTGTGGTGGTGGGAAGTGACGAGCAAAGGAACCCGCCGACCACGATGAGTTTCCAACCGAGGGGCGGCACCGCAGGCTGACGGGACTGCCCGACCGCCTGGGAGCGGCCCCTCGATTCATTCGGACTTCAGGAAAAGCACACATGAGGAGCAACAAAAATCTCCGACGACGCGTCGCCGCCATGCCGACCGTCATCGCATGCTTCGCCCTCGCATTTACCGTGTCGAGCGGTGACGCGCAGGCGCAGCAGTGCATCACGGATGCGGCGAAGAAGGAGCTGAACACCTGCCCGGGTGGGAAGTTTCAGCAAAACGTCACCAAGCGTCCGCAGGTCAGCTTCAGCTCGGCTCCGCAAGGCCAAAAGGTCAAGAAGCGGGTCGACGACATCAAGCCTCCGTCCGCCAAGGCGCTCGAGAAGATCGCCGAGCGCGACGAGCGTGAGGCGCGCCTGAAGCCGAAGGTCCGCAAGCTCCTCATCACCGAGATCGCGAACGTCGAGCGTCTCTACCGCTCGACGCCCAAGAAGGACAAGGACCGTCCGCGGCTCATGCGGCGTCTCGCCGAGGGTTACGTCGAGCTCGAGTCCAGCGCCTTCCGCGACAAGGTCACCGCCGAGGTCAACGCGCAGAAGTGGCGCAAGAAGAACCCCAAGAAGGCGGCGGCCTACAAGAAGCAGGCCGAAAAGTCGGTCAAGGTCATCAAGACCGCCCGCAAGGCCGCCATCAAGTACTACCGCAAGCTCAAGAAGGGCTACCCGAAGTGGTGTCAGTTTCCCAACCAGAAGAAGGGGAGCCGGGGCTGCATCGATGAGGTCCTCTACTACCTCGCGTACGAGTACGAGCAGGCCGGCGACCTCGACAAGGCGCGCGACGTCTACCTCGAGCTCACCGAGAACTGGAAGGACTCCCGCTTCGTCCCGAACGCCTACCTCGCGTTCGGCGAGCTCTACTTCAACGAAGCGCAGGGCAACCCCAGCCAGTGGGCCGTCGCTGCCAACTTCTACAAGCGGGTGAAGACCTACGACCCGCCGGGCAACAAGCTGTGGGGCTACGCCACCTACAAGCTCGGCTACGTCATGTGGAACCAGGGCGAGTACGGCGACGCCATCGATGAGTTCAAGCAGGTCATCGAGTTCGGCAAGAAGTACTCCAGCCTCCCCAACGCCGCGGGTCTCGCCAAGAGCGCCCGTCGCGACATCATCCCCGTCTACGCCCTCGCCGGTGACCCGGGCAAGGCCTACGCCTTCTTCAAGCCCCTGAGCGCCAAGGGTGACGACGGAAGCACCTACGAGCTGATGGAAGACCTCGGGCAGAACCTGCTCGACACCGGTCACTACGCCGAGGCCATCGTTCTCTACAAGGACCTCATTCAGCGCCAGCCGCGCGGTGGAAAGGCCTGCTTCTACCAGGCCCAGATCACCGAGGCGACGATGGCCCTCAAGTCCGGCAAGAAGGATCCGATCGTCGACGAGCTCAAGAAGCAACTCGACGTCTACTCGACCTTCATGAAGGCCCAGCACCGGGGTGGCGACAAGCTCACCTGTGCCAACACGACCGCCGCGCTCATGACCGAGACGGCCATGGCGTGGCACCTCGAGGCCGTCGGCTCCGGTGGTGTCCGCGGTACCAACGACGAGAAGACGATGCGGCTCAGCGCCGACCTCTACCAGCTCGTCGTCGACAACTTCACGTCGGACCAGTTCAAGCAGTTCAAGTTCCCGCGCATCGTGCGTGAGGACTGGCCCAGCATCGCGAAGATCCGCTACGCGATGGCCGACCTTCTCTACTACCAGAAGGACTGGGAGAAGTGCGGTCCGGCCTTCGACGCGGTCGTGGCCGAGGACCCGAACGGTCCGAACGCGGCCGAGGCCGCCTTCGCGTCGGTGCTCTGCTACCAGAACATCTACGCCAAGCGCCACGCCGACGGCTCCGACCGTGAGGGCGGTGGCCTGCTCGACGAGGACGCCGGAAAGAAGACCCAGGCGGACAAGCTCAAGCCCAAGGAGTTCACCAAAGAGCAGAAGGGCATGATCACCGCGTTCAACCGGTACGTCTGCTACATCAAGCCCCCCGAGGGCGACAGCGAGGCGGCCGAGCAGTACGTGGAGGTCAAGTACGCCCGCGCCCGTACCTACTTCGAGAACCAGCACTGGGAGGAGGCGGCCCTCGCGTTCCGCGACATCGCCATCAACCACCCCAAGCTGGACGCCTCGATCTACGCGGCGCAGCTCTACCTCGAGTCGCTGAACGTGATGGGCAGCGTCATCCAGCCGACCAAGCCCCAGTGCCTCGACATGATGGCCGAGGACGTGCCGAAGTTCGTGAAGAGCTTCTGCGCCTCCAAGGAGCAGCAGGAGGAGAACGAGGACCAGTGCCGCGTCTTCCTGCGCATCGAGCGTGACATCAAGGCCCTCCAGGCCGCCGAGTACATCAAGAAGGCGGACTCGGTTGCCGACGCCGGCAACGAGAGCCCCATTCCGCTCTACGAGAAGGGTGCCGAACTCTACCTCGACCTGTGGAAGACCTACGGCAAGGAGACCTGTCTCCTCGACGACAAGAAGGCCCGCGAGGAGGGTGACTGCGACAAGAACGCGGCCATTCTCTACAACGCGGCGCGCGCCTTCCAGGCCGCTCGCCTCATCGCGAAGGCCATCGCCGTTCGTAAGATCCTCATCGACCCGCAGTACCACCTGACGGACGCCAAGGCGCCCGACGGCTCGGTGCCGGCCACCGAGGCGGTCTTCGAAATCGGCGGTAACTACCAGGCCATCGCGGTCTACGACCTCGCGGCCCAGTGGTACGAGAAGTTCGCGAACGAGAACCCGAAGCACGAGAAGGCGCCCGACGCCCTCAGCGACGCCGTCGTTCTCCGCCTCGGTCTCGGTCAGAACGCCAAGGCCATCGAGGACGCGCGCAACTTCAACACCCGCTACGGCCGTGACCGCAAGCAGGCGACGAAGGCGGCGCAGATCGCCTTCGCCATCGGCGCGCACTACGTCGAGAAGGGCGAGTACAAAGATGCCCTCGACGCGCTCGGTCGCAACGCCATGCGCCAGATCGACCAGAACGCGACGCCGGACGTGAAGATCCAGGCGCACGCGCTCCTCGGTCGCATCTACGACAAGCAGGGCAACTCGCGCAATGCCGACTCCGAGTACGGCACGGTGAAGAACAGCTGGAAGGACGGCGCCAAGATGCAGCAAGCCATCATGGCCATCCCCGGCGGCCAGGCGGCCAACGAGCGTCGCCTCGGCAAGACCCTCACCGCCGTCGGCGAGGCGCTCTTCTACTTCGCCGAGAAGGAGCGCGCCAAGGCCGATGCGATCACCATGCCCGAGTACAAGGGCAAGGGTGAGCGCGCCGATGTCGACAAGTTCGTCAAGAACGACATCAAGACCTGGATGGACAAGAAGGGCCCCGCGATCAAGGACGCCTCGCAGGCGTACCTCGAGATCGTGAAGCTCAAGCCCGCCCCGCCGCCGCGCTGGGTCATCTCCGCCGGTGCTGCCGTCGGTAAGATGTGGGGTGACTTCGTCGCGCAGTTCCGCGCCGCTCCCTACCCGAAGGAGTGGGACCGTGACGGCTTCATCCCCGGCACCGAGCCCCCGCTGATGTGGGCCGAGCTTCGCTCGACCTACCTCGCGAGCCTCGACGCCGCCTCCGAGCCCTGGAAGAAGCAAGCCAAGAGCGCCTACCTCACCTGCCTGCAGTACTCCGTGAAGTACCAGTACTTCGACCAGGACAGCCGCAGCTGTGAGGAGTGGCTCTCGAAGAACTACCCGAACGAGTTCCACCTCATCGACGAGTTCCGGGGCTCGCCCACGCGGGTCAACTCGGGTCTCGACGAGCGCCCGCAGGCCCTCAACATCGACGGTACCCCCGTCGTCGAGGATACCCGCGAGGCCGAAGCCAAGGCCGAGCAGACCGATACGAAGGACAAGAAGGACGCCAAGTGAGCATCCGGAGGAACCGAAGCATGAAGATCACGAAGCGATACGGATTCCGCAGCGCCTTCCTCGTGGCCTCCGTGGCCCTTCTCCTGGGTGGGAGCACGACCGCTTGCGGCGGCTCCCAGACCGGGGGAGGGGGCGCCGGCAAGCCCGGTGGCCCCGTCGACAGCCAGGGCAACGCCATCAACAAGGCCGCCCAGGACGCCTACAAGAACGCCCTCGCCAAGATGAAGGCGCACGACAAGGCGAACGACTGGACCGACGCGGAGTGCGAGGCCACGGCCGCGCTCTTCCAGAAGGCCGACGACGAGCAGGACGGTGGCCTGTTGCGCGCGCAGTACAACGCGGGCGTGGCGCACCAGCGCTGCAAGCACGACGAGAAGGCGAAGGAGTACTTCGGCAACATCCTCGACAAGGATGCGAAGTTCCACCGCGCCCGGGTTCAGGTGGCCCTCTACGAGTACGCCAAGACCAAGGACATCGAGAAGGCCATCGGGGAGATGAAGCAGGCCATTACGGACGCCGAGTTCAAGAACGAAGAGGCGCTCGTCAACCTGGCCATCTTCCAGATGACCCGGGACTCGGATCAGGGCGACAGCGGTTGCGACAACGACTTCGCTTGCGCGAAGCTGAACTTGCAGCGTGCGCTCGCCATCAACGACTCCTTCATGCCGGCCTTCAACCAGCTCGCGGTCTACTACCTGCAGTCGGCCAAGAAGCAGGCGGGTGCGGAGAAGAAGAAGACGGCCAAGGCGGGCGGCGCCGAGCGTTCGAAGGTCAACACCCAGGCCCTCGAGCTCGCGGCGCTCGTTTGCTCCCAGGCGCTTCGCAAGAACCCCAACTACGCACCGGTCCACAACACGTCGGGCCTCATCAGTGCGGAGCTGGGCGACTTGAGCTCGGCCGCGCGGGCCTTCGGCCTCGCGCGCAAGCTCGACTCGAAGTTCTTCGAGGCCCACATGAACTACGCGGCGGTCAACTTGAAGTTCCGCGGGTTCGAGCAGGCCAAGGCAGCCTACGAGGACGCGATCAAGCTCAAGCCCAACGACTACGAGGCCTACCTCGGGCTCGCGCTTGCCGTGCGTGGACTGATCACGCCGGCCAACGAGGCGACGAACGTCGCCGAGGCGGACAAGTGGCTCCAGAAGGCCAAGTCGATCGCTCCCGAACGGCCCGAGACCTATTACAACGAGGCCATCCTCACCCAGGAGTTCAAAGCTCGTGAAGGTGGCGTGAAGGCCGAGCCAACCCTCATGAAGGCCAAGAGCCTTTACGAGGAGTTCACGAAGAAGGCCGAGGCCAAGGGCGGCTTCGACAGCGTCGTCGACCGCGCCAAGGAGCGGATGGAGGAGATCGACCAGATCATCGCCGGCGGCTTCGGGTAGCGTCTGCATGGGTCTAGTCTCGTCTCGCGTGATGCAGCGCTGCACCGAAGCATTCGCCACGCCGTGGAGGCCACGGAGCGCGGCGCCCGTTTTCTGGACCCCATCGGCGAGTTATCCCGCGGCTTCCGCCAGCGGGTGGGCGTCGCCCAGGCGATCCTGGGTAACCCGCAGGTGCTGATCCTCGATGAGCCCGGCAACGGCCTGGATCCCCAGCAGAACGAGCACATGCGCCAACTGATTCGCGAACTCGCCTCGAGCGCCACCGTGATCCTTTCAACGCACATCATGCAGGAGGTCGAGGCGCTGTGTGATCGCGTGCTCGTGCTCTCGGGCGGCCAACTGGTGCTCGACAGCCCCCTGGCCAAACTGCGCGAAAGTCGTCACCTGTTGCTGACCTGCAGTGCCGACATCGATGGTACGGCAGCGCTGGTTGCCCGCCTGCCGCAGATCGTCAGTTGCGATGCGCTGCCGTCACCCGAGGGACAGACCTGCCTGCGCCTCGGTCTGCATCCCGGCACAGCAATGGATACTGCCGCCGGCAACATAAGCCGTGCCGTCATCGACAGCGGGGCGCGACTGTACGAACTGAGGCCGGAACAGCGGAATCTCGAAGCGATATTTCGTGAGGCGGTACAGTCCGCAGGAGGCACTCATGCAGCCTGATCGCGCCCTCGGCCGTGTCGCGCGCAAGGAACTGCAGCTGTTCTTCGCCTCGCCCGTAGCCTGGCTTTTTCTAGCCGGCTTTCTTGCGATCAGCCTGTTCATCTTTTTCTGGGCCGAGGCGTTCTTCGCCCGCAACATTGCCGACGTGCGACCCCTGTTCGAATGGATGCCCCTGCTGCTGATCTTTCTGAGTGCGGCGCTGACCATGCGCAGCTGGAGCGAAGAGCGACGCAGCGGCACCCTCGAGCACGTGCTCACGCTGCCGGTTCCCCTGTGGCAGTTTGTCGCCGGCAAGTTTCTGGCCTGCGCCGTGGTGCTCGCGCTGGCGCTGGCCGCTACCGTGCCGCTACCGATAACCGTCGGCCTCGTCGCCAACCTCGACCCCGGCCCCGTGCTGGCCGGGTACCTCGCCGCCTTCCTGCTTGGCTGCGCCTATCTGGCCGTGGGCCTGTTCGTGTCATCGCGCACCGACAACGCCATCGTCAGCCTTATGGGCAGCGTCGCTGTCTGCGGACTGCTCTACCTTGCCGGTAGTGACCTGTTGCTGGGTTTCTTCGGCGGCACCACCGCTGACGTGCTGCGTCTGCTGGGCTCCGGTACGCGCTTCGAGAGCATCACGCGCGGCGTGATCGACCTGCGCGATCTGTACTACTACGGCGCCGTCACCATTGGCTTTCTGGCACTGAATGTCTATGGCCTGGAGCGCGGTCGCTGGTCCCGTCGTCCCCATGCCCGACATCGGCGCTGGCACCTGGCCGTAACGCTGGTGCTTGCCAATCTGCTGCTCGGCGGCATCTGGCTGCACCAGCTGCCCCTGCGAGTGGATGTGACCGAGGGACGGCTCTATTCCCTGTCTGAGGCCAGCGAAGGGGTGCTTGAGCAGATCGAGGAACCCCTGTTGATACGCGGTTATTTCAGCGAGCGCTCCCATCCGCTGCTGGCACCACTGGTTCCCCAGCTGCGGGATCTTTTGCGCGAATATGCCCAGAGTGCCGATGGCCGCGTGCGTGTTGAGTTCGTCGACCCCGCCGAGGATGCCGCCGCCGAGCAGGAAGCCAACAGCAGCTACGGTATTCAGGCCACGCCCTTCCAGGTGGCGGATCGCTACCAATCGGCGCTGGTGAACGCCTACTTCAACGTACTGATCAAATACGGCGACGAGTACGAGACCCTGGGCTTCAGCGATTTCATTGAAGTAAAAACCGCCCTGAGCGGTGAACCCGAGGTCGTGCTGCGCAACCCCGAATTTGATGTGACCCGGGCGATTCGCGATGTGCTTTATCGCTATCGCAGCGGTGGTGAGCTGTTCGAGCAGATAGCACGCCCAGTCACGCTGCGCGCTTATATCTCTGACGATGCCCTGCTGCCCGACCTACTCATCGATTACCGCGACGCCATCGCCAACGATATCCAAGCCATGGTGCAGCGCAGTGGCGGCAAGCTCGACGTCGATATCATTGCCCCCGAAGCCGGTGATGGTGCCGTGGCACAGCGCATACTCGATGACTGGGGTTTTCAGCCCATGATCGCAGCGCTGGGAGACGAGCAGGAGTTCTTCTTCTACCTGACCCTCGAAGATGACCACCAGGTGATCCAGATACCGACGGGCGCATTCAACAGCGAGGAATTCGCCCCCAATCTCGAGGCCGGTCTGCGCCGCTTTGCCCGCGGCTTTACCCGCACCGTTGCCCTGGCGCTGCCCCAGGCACCCGCGGCCATGCCCGGCATGCCTCCGCCGGGGCACAGCTTTGCGACGCTGCAACAGAGCATCAGCCAGGATCACACGATCCTCATGGAAGACCTGGCAGATGGCATGGTCGACGGCAGTGCTGACCTGCTGATGGTCGTCGCCCCGGAGTCTCTGGATGACGCCCAACGCTTCGCCCTGGACCAGTACCTGATGCGCGGCGGCAGTGTGATTCTGGTGACCTCGCCACGTTCGCTGGAAACCCGCGGCAATGCGCTGCGCCTGCGCGAGGTCGACAGCGGCCTTGGGGACTGGCTGGCCGGCCACGGCGTAAGCATTGAAGACACGGTGTTACTGGACGAGCGCCACGCCGCCTTTCCCCTGCCGGTGCTACGCCGCGTGGGCGACTACGAATTCCGGGATATGCAGTTCGTTGACTATCCCTACCTGCTGGATCTACGTGACGATGGCCTTGCCGAGCACCCGATCACGGCGAGCCTGCCGCAGCTGACCATGGGCTGGGCGTCGCCGCTGCGTGTAGAAGCACGCGACGGGCTGGTTACAACAACACTGCTGAGCACGTCGCCCAGGGCATGGACATCGGACGCGACCGACGTCATGCCTCAGCTCGACGGCAGTGCCTATGGCCTGGGTAGTGCGAGCGATGAGCGAAGCGAAAGCCCCGTAGCCGTCCTTCTGGAGGGCGTGTTCC
>JAUHZF010000376.1 GCA_030426145.1 Polyangia bacterium | reverse complement strand
CGGCCCAGCCTTTCTTCTCGTAGTGGTGGTGGATCGGCGCCATGAGGAAGATGCGCTTCCCCGTGAGCTTGAAGGACGCGACCTGGGTGATGACGCTGAGCGTCTCGACGACGAAGATCCCGCCGAGGAGCACGCTGAGCAGCTCGTTCTTGGTGAACACCGCGAGCATGCCGAGGCCGCCCCCGAGGGACAGCGAGCCCACGTCACCCATGAAGACCTGCGCCGGATAGGTGTTGTACCAGAGGAACCCGATGCCAGCGCCTAACACGGCCCCGCAGTACACGGCCAACTCTCCGACAGAAGCGATGGCCGGAATGTCGAGGTACTTCGCGAGGGACAAGCCGGCGATGGTCGCGCCGGTGATGTAGGCGAAGATCAGATAGGTCGCGGCCGAGGTCATCACCGGTCCGATGGCCAAGCCGTCGAGGCCGTCGGTGAGGTTGACCGCGTTCGAGGTCCCGACGACCACGAAGACCGCGAAGACGAGGTAGGCCCAGACGGGGATCTCGAGGCTGTAGTCGCTGAAGGCGGCGAAGGGGAAGGCCAGCTTGTTGCGGATGGCGAACCAATCCGCCGGTACGCGGTTGGGCAGCAAGAAGGTGTAGCTGAGGGCCGCGCCGGCGATGAGAAACTGCCCGATCATCTTGTATCTTCCGGGCAGTCCGCCGGAAGACTTGCGCTTGATCTTGAGGTAGTCGTCCAGATAACCGATGACCCCGTAGCCCGCGGTGACGGCGGTGGTCGCCAGCACGAAGGGGTTGTTGAGATCGGCCCAGAGCACGGTCGGCAACAGCAGCGACAGCAAGATGAGCGCGCCCCCCATCGTGGGGGTACCGGCCTTGATGCGATGACTCTCGGGGCCCGTGTCGCGTACGACCTGACCGATTTGCTTCCGTCGCAGCTCCCGGATGAACCAGGGCGCGAGCAGGAAGGTGAGGATCATGGCGGTGAGGGTCGCCATGATGGTGCGGAAGGGGATGTACCGCAGGACGTTCAGCCAGCTGAGCCAGCTGTAATGAAACTTCAGCGGATAGAAGAGCTCGTAGATCATGACGCGTCCGCGAGGAGTGCATCCACCACCCGCTCGGCGCGGATGGATCGGCTGGCTTTGACCAGGACCAAGAAGTCTTGCGGGCCGGAGAGGCGCTCGCGCAAGGGGGCGACCGCATCTTCGGCATCTTCGACGAAGAGCGCGTCGGCGCCGGCGGCACGCGCCGCCTCTGCCAGGTGACGGGCGTCCCCCCCGATGGCGATGAGGATGTGGCCGTGGGCGGCGGCCTGCGTCCCGAGCTTGCGATGGGCCTCGACACTCTCGGCGCCGAGCTCACGCATCTCGCCGAGCACGAGCACCAGTCGACGACCGTCGGCCGCCGCGAGCTCGGCGGCGGTGGCGAGGCTGGCGGCACACGAGGCGGGGTTGCTGTTGTAGGTGTCGTCGACGATCTTGAGGCCGCCCGCTTCGACGAGACGGAAGCGACGCCCGGCCTCGAAACGGGCGAGGCCGGCTTCGATGTCGGATGCCGAGAGCCGGCGCTCGAGAAGCGCCTCGACCCCAGCCACCGCCGCCGCCACCGCGAGGGAGCCCACGGCCCCGAAGAGCGGGGCGGCTACCGAGAGCTGCCGATCGAGGACCTGAAGCTCGGTGCGCTGCCGCGCGCCGTCGAGACGACGCGACAGGATGCGGTAGGACGCTTGCTCGTTGACGCCATAGCTGAGGCCTCGGAGGCCATAGTCGGCGATACCGTCCCATACGCGATGGTCGTCGGCGTTGCCGATTCGGACGGCCATGCGCGGCGCCTCCGCGAACATCGCCAGCTTCTCGCGCGCCACCCCTTCGATGCCCCCGAGGCCTTCGGTGTGGGCCTCGGAGATGAGCGTCACCATGGCGACGTCGGGGCGTCCGAGGCGAGCGAGGGTGGGGATCTCGCCCGGCTGGTTGGTGCCCATCTCGAGGACCGCGTAGGCGTGGGCCTGGGTCAGCCCGAAGATGGTCATGGGGACTCCGATGAGGTTGTTCAGGTTGCCGCGGTTGACGTGCGCGCGCCTCGGGGCCACCTCGTCGAGGATGGCGCCGATCGCCGCCTTGGTGGTGGTCTTGCCCGCCGAGCCGGTCACCGCGAGCACGCGCCCCTGCTGGTGCTCGCGCCACCGGCCGAGGTGATGGGCGGCCAGCTGCCGCAACGCGCGCCAGGTGTCGTCGACACGAACCAGCGTCATGGCCGACCCCTCAGGGTGCGGTACCTCGCGCTCGACGAGAGCGAGGCCGGCCTGCGCTTCCGCCGCCATCTGGAGATGACGATGGCCATCGTGCTGCTCGCCCTTCAAGGCGACGAAGATCTCCCCGCGGCGAAGCTGGCGGGTGTCGGTCCCCACCCCGCAGAGGCCGCGATGACGATCACCGAGCGGCCCGATGACACGCCCCCCCGTTGCCTCGAGGACCTCCTCGAGGTCGAAGGGTGCGTCGTTCTGAGGGATCGGGGTGGCCATGACTCAGGCTCCCCCCCGACGCCGCTGCAACGCTTCGCCTACCGCGACGCGATCGTCGAAGTCTAGCGTGCGGTCGCCGATGATCTGGTAGGGCTCGTGCCCCTTGCCGGCCACGAGGACCACATCGCCCGGAGCGGCGCGCTCGATGGCCATGGCGATGGCCTTGGCCCGGTCCAGCTCGACCTCGTAGGCGTCGGCGTCGCTCAACCCGGCCACGACCGCGGCCGCGATCGCTTCTGGCGACTCGCTGCGCGGGTTGTCGTTGGTGACGATCGCCACGTCGGCGCCAGACGCCACCGCCGCCCCCATGGGCGCGCGCTTGTCGGGGTCGCGATCACCGCCGCACCCGAAGACGCACCAGAGCTTGCCCGTGGTGAGGTTGCGCAGGCTCTCGAGGATCCGCGACAGCGCATCGGGGGTGTGCGCGTAGTCGACCACGGCCACGAGATCGTCACCGGGGCCATCGCAGCGCTCGAGCCGCCCCGGGATGGCCGCCGGTTGGCTGAGGTGCTCAGCCGCCCGACCGAGGTCGGCCTCGGTGAGCTCGCCCGCCCCCAGGAGGGCTTCGAGCAACGCCATGACGCCGAGGAGGTTCTCGACGTTGTGGGCGCCGACGAGGTTGGATTCGATGGGGTAGCGACCGCTCGGACCGACGACCGTCATCGCAATCCCACGCTCGGTGCTGAGCCCGTCGGCCGTGACGTCGGCCTTCTCGCTCACGCCGTAGCCGAGGGCCGTCGCCGACGGTTCTCCGCGCAGGCGCGCATGGAGCTCGGCGCCGTGGCGGTCGTCGAGGTTGAGGGCCATGGCGGGGGGCGAATAGCGGGTGAAGAGCAGGTCCTTGGCCGCGGCGTAAGCCTCCATCGAGCCGTGGTAGTCGAGGTGGTCCTGGCTCAGGTTGGTGAAGAGCGCGCCGGCGAAACGCACGGCGTGCACGCGGTCGGCGGAGAGCGCGATGCTCGAGACCTCCATGGCCACGAAGTCGGCCCCTCGATCGCGCATCTCGCCGAGCACCGACTGCACCACGTCGGCCTCGGGGCTGGTGTGGCTGGCCGTGCGATCGAAGTCACCGAACCGGTAGCCGAGCGTGCCCACGATGCCCGTGCGGTCGGCCCCGAGCGCTTGCCGCAAGAGGTGGGCGCCGGTGGTCTTTCCGTTGGTCCCCGTGAGGCCCAGCACCTTCAGGGCTTCGCTCGGTCGGGCGTGGATCTCGGCCGCGAGCTCGGCGAGAGCACGCCGGGGTGCATCGACCTCGAGCACCGGCAAACCGTCGACTTCGCCGGCACGGCCCGCTTCGACCAGGACCGCGGCTGCCCCACGCTCGCGCGCCATGGGCACGAAGCGCATGCCGTCGGTGGTAGCCCCACGGAGCGCGACGAAGAGATCACCCGCGGCCACGCGACGGGAGTCCTGCTGGATGCCGGACACGACGGCATCGGCGCCCGCCGGCCGCAGTCGGCCTCCGACGAGGCGGGCGAGCTGAGCGAGCGGGCGGCCTCGAGTCGACATCACGTCTCCGGCTCGAAGACCAGGACCACGGCGCTGCCCTTCGGGACCTTGCTTCCGACCTCTGGCTCCGTGCGCGACACACGGCCCGTTCCTTCGATGACGGGCACCACGCCCGCCTCGACGAGTGCTTTTACCGCGGCCCGCATGGGCAGCTTGGAGACGTCGGGGACCGCTACCTTGGCACGCGCCTCGGGGTCGCCGAGGCCCGCGTCGGCAGGCGTGACCGGCGGCGTGATCTCGCGGGTCTGACGCTGGCCCTCGAGCACCGCATAGGCCTTGTCGGCAGGATCTTCCGGACCTGCGTACTTCGCCACCTCGGTCAGGTTCATCGACTTGGTCCCCTTGGGACGAACGCCGAGGTACCGCAGAGTCATTTCCGAAACCCGACGGAAGACCGGCGCGGCGACGGTGCCACCCGCGGTGCTGCCCGCCATCGGCTCATCGATGACGACGCTGACCACGATGCGCGGCCGCTCGGCCGGTACGAAGCCGAAGAACGACGCCACGTAGTGGGTGTCGTTGTAGCGACCGGTGGCGGGGTCGATCTTCTGCGCGGTGGCCGTCTTGCCCGCGACGCGGAAGCCAGGGATGGCCGCCTCGACGCCGGTGCCCTCCCCTTCGGTGACGCTGACGAGCATCTCGGTCACGAGCTTCGCCACCCGCGGCGAGACCACGCGCCGCCGCACCTTGGGGTGGGCTTCGGTGAGCACGGCCCCCGTCGAGTCGGTGACCTTGCGCACGATGATGGGCTCGAGGAGCCGGCCGCGGTTGGCGATGGAGGACAGGGCCATCGCGAGCTGCACGTTGGTCACGCTGACACCCTGTCCGAAGGCGGCGGCCGCTGTCTCGACGGGAACCCACGGACGACCGCGGGGCCTGAGCACGCCCGACGCTTCACCCGCGAGGGGAAGTCCCGGGCGCTCGCCGAATCCGAAGCGACGGAAGGCCTGGTAGGTGCCGTTCTCGCCGAGGCCGAGGGCGATCTTGGCGATACCGATGTTCGACGAGACCTGGAGGATCTGGGTTGGACTCAACCACTTGCTGACGTGGGTGTCGTGGATGACGACGTTGTCGATCGGCATGTGGCCCTCCTCGCAGTAGATCTGCTCGTCGGGCTTGATCGAGCGGCGCGACAAGGCCGCCGCCATGCTGAAGACCTTCATCGTCGAGCCGGGCTCGAACAAGTCCATCGCCGCGCGGTTGCGCCGCTCGGAGGCTTCGCTGACGTTGTAGTCGTTGGGGTTGTAGATGGGCGCGCTCGCCATCGCGAGGATCTCGCCCGTGCTCGGGTCCATCACCACCACGCTGCCGCCCTTGGCCTCGTGGGTCTTGAGGGCAGCCATCAGCTCACGCTCGGCGAGGAACTGGATGCTCTGGTCGATGGTGAGGTGCACGTTGTGGCCAGCGAGCGCGGCCTCGTCCTGAATGCCCTCGGCGAAGATGAGACGGCCGGCGCGGTCACGCAGACCGCGAATTTCCTCGGCCCGTCCACGAAGCTGGTCGTCGAGCGCGAGTTCGAGGCCATCGCGGCCGACCCCGTCCGGGGAAACGAAGCCGAGCAGCGGCCCCGCGAGCTCGCGATGGGGATAGAAGCGACGTCCTTCCCCCTCGATGATGAGCCCTCGCACCGGATGGCGTTGGTTGCGGTCGGAGAGACCGCGGATGGCCTCGATTTCGTCGGGGGTCACGCGGCGCTTGAGCCAGGCGAAGCGGCGTCGCCGGCGGAGCTTCTCCGCCACCGTGTCGACGTCGAGGTGGAGGGCGGCGCCGATGCGCTCGGCGTAACCGTTGACGGCACGCTCGAGGTACTGGTCCTCGATGCCGCGGAGCATCTCGACCGCATCGACCGAGATGCTGGGCACCTCGACGCTGATGGCGAGGGGGGTACCTTGCCGGTCGTAGACGGTGCCGCGCTTGGGGGCCACGCGCAGGTGGCGCAGGCGCTGCTTCTCCGCGAGCGCACGCCAGGCCTCACCATCGCTGACCTCGATGTTCCAGGCACCACGAAGCACGACCCCGAGACCCGAGGTGAGGAGCGCGCAGAGAAGCGCGATCCGAAAGCGCATCATGCGTGCGCGCTCTGGATCGACGTTGTTCACGGCTGGCTCGGGCCTCCCTCAGCCACCGCTTCCTTCTCCTCGAGCAGCTTCTTGTGCTGGTCGCGGAGCCGGATGGGGATGATCTTCTCCGGGGGGGGCGGGGTCATGGCGAGCAAGGTGCGGCCCACCATCTCCACCCGTTGCGGAGTCTGGTAGCTGGCCGCTTCGAGCTCGAGCACGCGCTTCACCTCCCGCAGCCGGGCCTGCTCGGCTCGGGCCTTGCCGAGCCGGTAGCCGAGGTCGACCGTACGGCCGCGCAGGGCCAAGTGCACCACGAAGGCGGAGACACAGGCCGAGACGGCGAGGGTCCAGAGGAGGATGAAGCGACGCTGGTTCATGTCAGCTGAAGCGCGGGGCGCGGGTGGCGACGCGGAGCTTGGCGCTCCGCGCACGGGGGTTCTTGAAACACTCCTCTTCGGAGGGAACGATCGGCTTCTTGGTCACGACCTTCCACACGTCGTCCCGAAGCTTTCGCTTCACGATGCGGTCCTCGAGGGAGTGAAAGGAGATGATGGCGAGCACGCCCCCGTCCCGGAGAACGTCAGCCGCGGCGTCGATGAGGTCGTCGAGCTCGTGGAGCTCGGTGTTCACGGCGATGCGTAGGGCCTGGAAGGTTCGCGTCGCGGGGTCGACGTTGCCCTGGCGGGCTGGGCCCACGGCCTTGACCACGGCGCGCCTCAGATCGGCCGTTGTGCTCAGGTCCCCGGCTTCGAAGGCCTCCTTGATGCAGCGCGCGACCCTGCGCGCGCGGCGCTCCTCGCCGAGCTTGCCGATGATCTCGGTCAGCTCGTCGACGTCGACGCGCTCGATGAGCTCGAGTGCGGTCTCACCGCGGCTACGGTCCATGCGCATGTCGATGGGCCCCGCCGCGCGGAAGCTCATGCCACGGTCGGGGTTGTCGATCTGCATCGAGCTGACCCCGAGGTCGGCGATGACGCCATCGAGCCGGTCCATACCCAGGGCCTCGAGCTCTTCGGTGAGATGGGAGAAGGGCGCGTGCACGAGGTCGAACCGCGGCTCGAAGCGAGCGAGGCGGGCCTCGGCGAGCTCGATCGCCGTGGTGTCGCGGTCGAAGCCGACCACGTGGCCAGCCCCCGCGGCGAGCATGGCTTCGGTGTGACCACCGGCGCCGAGGGTGCAGTCGGCGTAAACGCCGCCAGTACGAGGGGCTACCGCGTCGACCACCTCTTGCTTGAGCACGGTGACGTGGGGCGGCCCCGGGTTCTTCGGAGGGCGGCTCGACATAGGCATGGGGACGACGTTGACGACGTTCATAGATCCAGCTTCTCGGCGACGGCCATGGTCCAGCGCTCCATGTCGTCGTCGTCGATGGCCTGGGCCGCGAGCCAACGCTCCTGCGACCAAAGCTCCATGGTGGTGCCCACGCCGGCCCAGAGGACTTCCTTCTGAAGCCCAGCCTTGTCGCGCAGCGCGGCAGGAATGAGGACGCGTCCGGCCTTGTCGATCTCGACCTCGACCGCCGCGGAGATGTAGCGACGCCGGAAGAGCATCACGTCGCGGTCCCATCGGTTGAGCTTGGCGACCCGCTCCTCGAGCTCTTCCCACGCCTGCATGGGGTGCACGTCGAGGCACGTCCCCGGCTGAAGCGCGGGCGCGATCACGAGCCGCATGTCCCCCTCCGCCGGCAGCTGCGCACGAAAGCGCGCGGGGAGGCTGGTGCGCCCCTTCGCGTCGATCGAGTGCTCGTAATGCCCGCGGAACATGTGTTTTGAGGGTCGCTGGCATGGAACAACTTCCCACTATCTCCCACGACCGGAGGCCACGCTACGGTCCGACCCTGGCTAAGTCAATACTTCGGCGAGATACAAGAAAGATGAGTGGATCGAGGTGCCGGCTTCTCCTCCATGGACCCACACCGAAACGGCTTCGATAAGTGCTTGATGCGTGGTGAGGAGGGGCCACGAGTGGGATGAAGTGGATCATGGACCATCGCCAGTGAAGGCGTCGCGGATCCGATGGCTGGGTGAGACCCCTCATCCCCGTTGGAGACCCCATGCATCTGCTCCTCGCCGCTCTCTGCTTCGTCCTGCTCGGCTGTGCTTCGCCTGGCCCCGACCCCGACCCTCTGTCCCCCCTCGAACGCGAGGGCTGCGGTCGCGGGGGAGCTCACTGCGGCGCGCGTGCCCCGAGCGGCTGCTGGTGCGACGAGGCCTGCCTAGGCGAGGGCGACTGCTGCGACGATGCGCAGCTGCGCTGCCCGCAACCGGCACGGCTTCGCGTCGCGCCGCGCATGGTGGGAGACGTGGCCCACCCCGTGTTCGTGGACGTGTCCCCCAACGAAGAGACGCCGGACGCGCTGGAGGTCGTCGCGTGGCCGGAGGAGATGGTGACGGTGACCGCAGAGCGCAGTGTCGTCGGACGCACCTACTTGGATGGTGGCTGGCAGCGCAGCCTGGAGCCGCTGGTATGGATAAGCGCGCAGGGGTCGGGTGACGTGATGCTGCGACTCCAGACGCGAGGCCACCCCATGCGGGTGCTGGCCGAAGTCCAGGTGACGGTCGACGCAGAAGACACGGGACGACCCAGCCTCACGCCGTGTGAGGGGCAGGGCGACGTGGTCGTGACCAGGGGCGCCGGGCGCGCGCTACCGGTCGCACTGACGGGGCGGGTCGAGGCCTTCATGCAGGCGGGTGGGTGGCTGGAGCTCCGGCACCCGGCGTCGGACTGGCGCCTGGGACTGGGTCCGGCGGCGAAGGTCCTGCCCCGAGGCGTGGCGCATCGAACCGTCGCGACACGGGGTGCGGCGCGCAACGCGCCCAAGCTGGTGATGCCGCGCGGCTGCCCTTACGGGGAGGTCCTCCTCGAGACCCTCGCCTTGTCCGACGAGGTGGACCGTGTCGCCCTGGCCTGGCGCACCCAGTGTGACGACGGATCGCGAAGCGACGGCTGCGCTCGGTTCACGCGTTGAGGCGCTCGTCTCTCGGTGTGGCGGCCCCCGCTGAACGTATCTAGCCTCGCCATGTGAAGGTACTGGTGACGGGAGCATCGGGGCTGGTGGGCCATCGCATCGTGCGGGAGCTGCTGCGTCGAGGGGGGCACGAGGTCGTGGGGTTGGTCCGCGACGTCGCCAAGGCCAAGCGCGTGACGCGCGAGCTGTCGGGCGAAGAGATCCCCATCGTGGCGGCCGACGTGACCGACCCCACGTCACTCGAAGGAAAGCTCGACGGCTTCGAACTGGTCTTCCACGCGGCTGGCATTCCCGAGCAGTGGG
>JAUHZF010000375.1 GCA_030426145.1 Polyangia bacterium | reverse complement strand
GGCGCTTGCCATCGCACGGTCGAGGCCCGCGCGTCCAGGGGGCAAGGGGTGTCGCTCGTCGCCCACCACCAGCGCGTCGAGCTGGGTTCGGGAGAGATGCTCCGCCGCGCCGGCGGCGAGGGAGATGGCCGCCTCGAGGGCGCGCTCGTTGGCCTTGGGGGTCGCGGTGTCGACGATGAGCATCACCCGTCGGTGCCGGAGGGGCCGATACTGTCGGACGTGGGGTTTGCCGGTGCGAGCCCAGGTACGTACGTGCAGGTCGCGCACGGGGTCGCCTCTGCGGTAGGGCCGCACACCCACCAGCTCGAAGGCGTCGGCGGTGCGGTCGAGCCGGACGCGTGCTTGGCGCTCGTCGCCGGCGGCGCCGCTCGCATCGGGAAGGTCGAGCCGAGCGATGCGGGCGAGCTTGGGCACGACCATGAACTTGCAGTCGTCGCTCTCGATCTGGGGACCCTGGGTGAGACCGAACGGAAGCAGCGTCGACGCCAGAAAGGGATCGAGGTGATGAGGGCCGCGCTGGATGAAGCGCGCACGCACGTCGCCGGCGATACGCCCGCCGGCCTCGAGGCGGCCGAAGCGAGGCGGCTTGTCCTGGTACTTGCCGTCCCAGGGCAAGAAGGGCCCGCGAATGCGAATGGCGTCGTGGCTCGCGTCGCCTTCGTTCTCCAGGGTGATGGTCAGCCGCAGCGACTCGCCCGCCGACACGCGGCGTGGCGCGCTGACCCGCATCGTCACGTCACGCAGCCGGTAGGCGCGACGCAGCAGGACGGAGCCGAGAAATAGCCCCGTCAAGCAAGCCCACAGGATGTAGACCTGGGTGTTGCCAACCTGCACCCCCGCCGTTCCCACGAACAAGGTGGTGATGGCCAGCGCCTGGCCTTCGTCCGACAGGGCCGCGTAGGCCCACACCGCTGGCGCGAACATGCGTCCGCGCCAGCTGTTGCGCAGCTTGTCCCGCTCGTCCCGCGTGGACGGAACGAGGATGTGGTTGAGTCGCGCGAAGTTCATGGCGCCGACGGTCCTTCTGGATAGCGCGTCAGGTGGGCACGGGCACGGCTTCCACCACGTCGGTGATCAGCATCTTGTCGCTGGTGCCGCCGTAGCGCGCCGCAGCGCGCAACATCACCCGGTGCGCGAAGGTGTGCACGGCCAGGGCTTGAACGTCGTCGGGGAGCACGTAGTCGCGTCCCTTCACGAAGGCGCGCGCCTGGGCTGCGCGGTACATCGCGAGGGCGCCCCGCGTACTCACCCCGAGGTCGAGGTCGCGATGGTCGCGCGTCGCCGCTGCGATCTTCAGGATGTAACGCGCGACGAGCTCGGTCACGGCGACCTTGCGCACCGCCTCCTGCAACCGGCGGAGGGAGGCGGCGTCGGCCACTTGCTCCACGGCGTCGAGAGGGTCGACGGTGCGGCGATCGGTGAGCACGGCGAGCTCGCTCTCCTCGTCTGGATAGCCCAGCGAGAGGCGCAACAGGAATCGATCGAGCTGGGCCTCCGGCAGCGGGTAGGTTCCTTCGAAGTCGAGCGGATTCTGTGTCGCGAGGACGAAGAAGGGGTCCGGCAGCGGATGCGTCTTGCCCTCGATGGTGACCTGCTTCTCGTTCATGGCCTCGAGCAGCGCGGACTGGGTACGCGGCGAGGCCCGGTTGATCTCGTCCGCGAGCAGCACGTGGGTGAAGACCGGCCCCTCGTGGAACGAGATCGTGCCCTCGCGAGGGTTGAGGACCTCGGTGCCGAGGATGTCGGCGGGCAGCAGGTCGGGCGTGAACTGCACCCGTTTGAAGCTCACGTCGCTCGCGAGGGCGAGCGCTTTGGCCAAGGTGGTCTTGCCCACGCCGGGGACGTCTTCGATGAGGATGTGACCCCCAGCGAGCACGCCCACGAGCAGCAGCTCGATGACGCGGGGCTTGCCACGCACCACCGCGCCGAGTTGGGCGCTGAGGGTTTCGACCTGGGAGCGGAGGTCGGGGACGCTTGCCGTAGCCATATGTCTCTATCAGCGCGGCCGGGTCTTCTGATCTTCCCAGTCGGGCTCTTCGTCGTCGGTGGAAGGGGCTCCCGCGGGCTGGTGGTCCCCGAGGGGGGCGAGGGCGGCCTGTAGCTGATGCACCGCCTCGTAGGCGCTGTTGAAGCGCCCTTCGCGTTCGAGGTGGAAGCACCGCGCGAACCAGTGGTCGAGCGTGGCAGGCCAGGCGGGATCGAAGGCGGACGGCGGGGTGAACTCGCCCTGGATGATGGTGAAGCAGAGCGACGGGAAATCTTCCGCTTCGAAGGGCCGTGCCCCGCAGAGGAGTCGATAGGTCACCACGGCCATGGCCCAGAGGTCGGTGCGGTGGTCGACCTCCGAGGCGCTTCGGAGCTGCTCCGGACTCATGAAGTGAGGCGTGCCAAGTGGCTCGTCGACCAGGGTCTGCACCGCTTCGCCATCGCGGAAGGTCGCGTAGGGCATGCGTTTGGCGACGCCGAAGTCGAGCACCTTGAGGATGGGCGCCCCGTGGCTCCGGAGGAGGAACAGGTTGTCGGGTTTGATGTCCCGATGCACCACGCCGGTCTCGTGGGCGGACTGGAGCGCCTTGCCGAGCTGCTGGATGACGACGAGGGCGTCGCGCGGCGACAGGCGTCCCTCGCGCTCGATGCAGTGCGACAGCGTCTCTCCCTCCAACCACTCCATGACCATGAAGGGGGTGCCGTCGTCGAGCTCGCCCGCGTCGAGGGTCTGGACCAAGTGGCTCGACTGGATGAGCTTCCACAGCCGGCCTTCGCGCCGGAATCGAGCGCGCGCGTTTGCGTCACGTCGGAGCTCGACCGCGAGCACCTTCACCGCGACCTGCGTGTGCAGACGCATGTGCGCCGCCACCCAAACGGTGCTCATTCCCCCTGCGCCCAAAGGGCGCACGAGGCGCACGACGGGGGTGATCCAAACGCCCGGCTCCAGCCGCATGACGGCGAAAGGCTACACCGCGAGCGGTCGGGCCCCAAACCGCTTCGCCTTGCGCCCAATTCGCGCTCAGAACCTACATTGACGGGAGAGGCCTCGGTGCCGTTGAGTAGCGGGCATGCGGTGGGCGCTTCTCGCGGGTGGCTTGTGTAGCTGGAGTCTCGGATGTGCCACCGCATCGTCTCCGCCCATGGAGGCACCGACGCTCGAGGCCGCTCCCGTCGAGGATGCCGCGGCGGAGCCCGAAGGAGCGCGTTCAGAAGCTGTAGCCGAACCCGCCGGGGCGGCGCCCGAGGCCGCGGAGGAGACGGCGGTCGACCTTCCGGAGGCCTGTGCCGATACTGGGGAGGTCTGCACGCCCCCGGCGGCTTTCGTACAGAAGCTCTGCGCGAACGCGCACCCCGATGTTGCGCTGGCCATGTTTCGCAAGGGCACCCCATGGACCCGCGCCTACGTGCGCGGCCGCATGGAGGCCTGGTACGTCGCTGAAGGTGCGCGCTCGACGCCGCGGAAGCTCCGCTTCGGAGAAGAGGTCATCGTGGTGGCCAACCGCACCGGCGGTCCCAGCGGTGTCCGGGTGTCGGGCTCGGGTAGCTACGACGTCTTTCGTTGGGACGGCACCTGCGTCTCGGTGATGGAGGGCGAGGTGGCGCTCCACCCGGTGACCACACCCGACGTCGCCACGATCCCGTGGCGCCGCCTCGAGCCGAGCGTGCGCACGGCCCTCAAGGAAGACGAGAAGATCGCCTGGCGCTACCAACAGCGGCGCAAGGCCTGCAAGAAGGGCCGGGACAAGTGCGACGCGGCCAACCTGGAGCTCAGCCGCATGGTCGCCCACTTCATCCGCGCCGGCGGCGAGATCCCGACCATCAAGCGCATGCCCTGAAGGCTCGACGTTCGACCTTCGAGCTGGGCGAAGGCGTCGAGGAGGGCGCGTTGGTGAGGAGGTTCGGGGTCGAGACCGAGCCAGCCGCGTCGGAATCCGGTGAACCGCGACCAAGGGGTCGCGGTGGTGCGAAGAGGTGAGGGCGTCTGACCTCACCTGAGGCCCGGGCACCGCGATGGCCTTTGCGCCATGTGTGCGAGATCTGGTGGGGCGGCCCATGGCATGAGGGTTGCGGATGTCTGGGGCATGACCGACATCACCCTAGGTATCGAAGGCGATGCCAGCCCCTTGCGAATCGTGCCGGGAGGCTTGCTCTACTTTTCTGGCGGTCGCGCCGTGCTCGAGGGACGCGAGGTGGCCGCACTTCGACGATTGCTCGCCGACTGGGACGGCTGCTTCTGGGTCGAGGTCGGCCGTGTCGGTCTCGCCGGGTGCCGGCTCGTCGACGTTCCCCCGGCCCCCAGCTCACCGGGCAGCTTCTCGCGCAGCATGCCGCGCGTGAGCCTCACCCGTCCCATCCTGTCGTTCCACTACGGCGAGGTCTACGACCCGATGGAACGCGAGCTGATGATGCCGTCCAGTACCGCGGCCCCCATCTCGACCCACGCCTGACGCTGGCTCCGAACGGAGGAGGCCTGCCACTTGTGCCGTGAGATGGAGGCCGTCAGATGCAGGTGCAGCTGCCGTTGCCAGGACAGCTCATGCTGAGCAAGGCGCAGATGGCCTGGCATGCGAGGAACCCGGGGGGATTCGTGATGCTGCAGTTGTTGGTGCACTGCCCGTTCTGGTCGCAGATTTCACTGCCGGAGCAGTCGTTCTCGCTGCAGCACTCAGTCGCGCAAGTGCACTCGGTTCCCACCTGCGTGTAGCCCTGGTCGCAGGTGGTGGTGCAGTCGCCACTGCCGCTGCACGAGACCGAGCCGTTGGCCGTAGGCGCGACGCAGGGCGAGCAGTCCACGGAGTTGGTGCACCCCGTCTGCACCGTGTTGCCGACGCAGATCCCGCCGCAGAGGTGCTCGGGGGGATTGCACATGGGACCCATGCCGCCGCCGCCCGTGGTGGTGCTCGAGCTGCTCGAGGACGAGGAGCTGCTGGTGGCGCTCTCGCCACCCGTGCCCATGCCGCCGCTGCCGCTGGTCGCACCGCTGGACGTCGACGTCGACTCCGTCGCGTCGTTGATGTCTTCGTCCACGGTACCGGTTGCGCAAGCGACGAAGCACGACGCCATCGCAACCCAGCTCAAACAAGCAAGGCCCCACCGCATGGATACAACGTACTCCATCGTGCCCACGGGTGGGAAGTCCTCCGAAACGCAAAATTCACCGCTGTCGGCAGGCGAGGAGCAAGGTCCCGGCGAGCATGACCAGACTCGACAGCTCGCCCGGGTTCCAGGAAGCATGGTGCAGCCGTCGTCCATGGCGTTGCTTTGCCGCCGGTCGGGGAGGTCGATCCTGGACGAGCTCGGGCGCCCTCCGCGTGGTCGGACCGATCCGGCCCGGCAGGTGCCTTCGTCCGAACGGCATTCGGCTCAGGGGCGATTGAAGATCTTCACCGCCTTCACGAACATCACGAGCCCGAGGCCGAGCGGGACGAGCCCGAGGGCCACGAGCAGCATGACCACCGACCCGGGACTGAACTCGCTGTCGCCCGATGCGAGGAGGCCGATCGAGCCCAGGGTCATGAGCCCGCCGAAGCCGGCGAGGGGGATGGACCCGAGGATGAGGAGCCACCCCTTCCAGCCCTCGTCGCGCCGCGCCGCCACCGGTGCCGCGGGCCACCGCGGGGGCACACCCCCTGGGTGAGGTGTTGCGGCCCAACGCGGCGGGGTTCCCGGAGGTCCCCAGGTCGGCGCCATGGGCGGTGGGGCCTGGTGGTGCGGCGGCGCCATGGGGGCGTAGCCCATGGGCGGAGCCTGCGGAGGGTAGGGCTGGCCCATCGGGGCTTGCGCGTAGGGTTGACCGGGATGACGTTGCGGGGGCGCCATGTGGCCCATCATCGGCGCCTGTCCCATGGGTGCCATCGGACCCTGCCTCATCGGACCCTGCCCCATCGGACCCTGCCCCATCGGCTGACCCATGGGAGGGGCGGGCGTACCTCCCGCCATGGCCGGTGCGAGACCCTGGGCTTGCAGCTGAGCGAGCAGCGCGAGCTGCTCTTTGCGCAGGCGTCCGGCGAGGCGTAGGGCCCAAACCGCCGTCCACACGAAGACGACGAGGAAGCCGAGCAGGAGGGGCGCCACCGCGGACGTGGCTTCGCCCATGGCCTGGAGGGTGAGCAATGGTGCGTCGTAGAGGCCGTGCATGAGAATCGGCCAGAACAGCGCCCCCGCGAGGAGCTTGCCGCGCTCCTGGGGGCGAAAGTGCGCCTGTCCCACGAAGTAGCCCATGATGGCGCCGAAGAAGGCGTGGGCCGGGACGGCCGTGAACGCGCGCATCACGGCCGTGCCGACGCCACCGCCGAATACGTAGAGCACGTTCTCCAGGGTCGCGAACCCGAGCGACGCGGCCACGCCGTACACCACGCCATCGGCGGGCTCGTCGAAGGCCGGGTTCCGTCGGGCGTAGAGGTAGACGACGAGGAACTTGAAGCACTCCTCGGGCACTGCCGCGTGGAGGAAAGCGGTTGAAAACCCCTGCGTGTAGGGCTCGCGGATCTGATCGAGGCCCACCAAGCTCTCGAAGGGCAAGACGACCAGAAGCACCCCGGGAATGGTGAGCACCCCGAGGAAGAACGTCGTCCAGAGCACCTTTGGAGGCTCCCGAAACACGTCCCGCGCATGGAAGAACCACATCAGCAACAGCGACGGGACCACGGCTGAGACGGCGAGGAAGGGGATCATGAGCCGTGACATGGTCCTGCGGGCCACCCCATGCGGCAAGGCCACTCAGATCTCGCGGCTCGATCTCGACCTCGACCTCGACCTCGACCTCGACCTCGACCTCGACCTCGAACCTCGAACCTCGAACCTCGAACCTCGAACCTCGAACCTCGAACCCGAAAGCCCGTCAGGGACAGGCGCCGAAGCGGGTGTCTTGCACCACCACGTCGGCGATGAGCTTCGGCTCGGGATGGGCGATGCCGAAGCGCACCACCTGCTCGAGGCTGTAGTGCCGCATGACGAACCATCCAACCCCGAAGTTCGAAGCCGCCGCCGGACAAGGTCACATCGACCCGCGTCGCCTGCGGCTTCAGCTCCACCGTCACCGCGAGCCCAGGCGTGATGACGGCCAACCTATCCTCGAAGCCGTCGACCCAGACGGGGGCCATGTCGCCACGCTCATCCAACGAGGGTTGCCAGCTGTTGGTGCTGAGGCGGCACGGCGTAGCGTGGCGCGTCGGCATAGCCCAGCCGACTCATCCTGGCCCGGGCGTTGCGCTCGGCGGGTGCATCCGCCACTTTTGAAAGGTCCCCATGGAGAGCAAGCGAACGGCCCTGCCCCCGAAGAACGCGCTCATCGTCCTCGTCGTGAGCGCAGCGGTCACGCTGGTGCTGCCTCACATTCCCGGGGTTCGCTACCTCGCGTGGCCTCTGATGTTGCTCTCCACGCTGGCCCACGAGCTGGGTCACGGCATCGCCGCCGCCGTATCTGGCGGCGACTTCATGCGGTTCGAGATGCACGCCGATGGCTCCGGCGTCGCCTTCACGTCCACCCACGGGCGGTTGCAGTCGGCCTTCACCTCGGCCGGTGGACTCGTCGGCCCCGCCTTCACGTCGATGTTCCTCTTCGCGGCCGCACGCAAAGAGCGGCTCGCACGCATCGCCCTCGGAGGGCTCGCCGTCCTGCTCGGCCTGGCGCTGGTGCTGGTGGTGCGAAACCTCTTCGGCTTCTTCTTCGTGCTCGTGCTCGTGGGGTTGCTCGGCGCCATCGTTCGTTACGGCAACGACTGGTGGGCGCGTTTCACCTTGGTCTTCATCGCCGTGAACCTCGCCGTCAGTGTGTTCACGCGAGGGGACTACTTGTTCACCGACACCGCCAACACCGCCAACGGGGTCATGCCCTCCGACGTGGCGCAGATGTCGAACGCGCTCCTCTTGCCCTACTGGTTCTGGGGCGCGCTCTGCGGGCTCATCTCGCTCGCGGCGCTCGCGGCGGGCCTCTGGTTCTACCTACGCGGCGAGAAGCGTCGAGCGCTGCCGGCCAGCTCCCTGTGACCCCCGCCTCGCCCCTGGGTTGAGCCCAGCGGTCGAGGGCAGGGTCGAGCGCAGTGTCGAGGGCAGGGTCGAGCGCAGGAACGAGCCCGAGCTCTGCGCGAACACCCCCACGGTAACGCCGACCTCGGGCTCTTCCTACGCTCGACCATTCTTGCCAAAGCAGCCGCCGTGCCACTGCGCCAAGCGGCTGAATTGTCACGGGTGGCGCCGAGCCACCGCGGTCGAAGTCGGACAGCTGTGTCCGACCGTGTGCCAATGGGAACACCCACGACGACGCATCCAAGTGGATGTGTGATGATCCATGCTTCCCACCCCAGTTCTGGCACTCCAGGTCTGAAAGGTCGGTGACTTAGCCTCGGGTAGGGGTTGGCCCGGGTCGTGCTTTGTAGGTGTGGCAACCCCAATGTCGCCGGGTATCGCATCCGGACCGACCCCAGAGAGCCACCAACATGCGCCCCATCTTTCGCACCGCCCTCCTCGGCCTCGGCCTCTCCACCCTCATCGGCTGTGCCGACATCGAGAGCGCGAGCGACGACTTCACCGAGACGCGTCAGTTCTACGCCTGCGCCCTCGACGGCGAGCGGCCCGTCGAGGATTGGCAGGGCAACTGGGGTGAGATCGGCGAGTGGTGTCACCCCGAAGCGCTCGAGGCAGCCGGCTTGGCCGAGGACGTCACCGCGACCATCGAAGCGCGCTACCCGGGGCTCATCATCGAGCAGCGCAAGGGTCCGTGGTCGGCGCGAAAGCCCATCATCGCCAAGCTGGTGAAGACCATCACCGTGTCGTCTCACATCGCCGCCCACAACCGCGGGGTCCGCGATGCATGGTCGTCGGAGGACGCGCGCAACTTCGTGCTCGGCGCGCTCTCCACCATCTACCAGCAGTCGTACTTCGGGCAGTACAAGCGCGTCGACGGGCAGCTCATGCTGATGCGCGGCGGCAAGGGCCACCAGCACGGCATCACCCAAATCGACGACCAGTGGCACCACGACACGGTCTACGGCGAAGCCGCGGGCTGGGATCTTCTCACCAACCTCGACTACGGCCTGGGCCTCTACCTCGACGCTTATGCCGAAGCCGAAGGCGCCTCCTGCGTGACGGACGGCAAGTCACACGCCCGCGCCGCCTACAGCATCTTCAACGCTGGCCACAGCGATCACGCCTGCCGTTGGAGCACCAACCCCACGTCGGCCGACCGCTACTTCGTCAAGCGCTGGGACGAGATCACGGCCCCCGGCAAGCTCGAGGCCTACGACTGGGTCATCGACTACGCCGACGCGCTCTTCGCGCTCGACGACATCGACTTCCAGGCCATCCTCGACCTGCCGTCCCTGCCGGGTCCGCTCGACGGCCCGAG
>JAUHZF010000374.1 GCA_030426145.1 Polyangia bacterium | reverse complement strand
CCATGATTGAATGTTGCACACCACCTCCGTCCCCCCTCTCTCGCCGACCCATCGCTCGCGTCGTTTGCGCCGGTACGTGTAATCGGAGGTATGGAGACCGAGAATGTAGACACCTCCCGCCACGAGGGCATCTGCGACCCGTTTCAAATGGTCAGAAGCCTCTTCCTCGGAGGCGAGGTATCTGAACGTCGACAGCAGATTGAATGCGCAGTCGTACCGCTCTCGCCATTGAAAGCTCTGCATCGTGTCACGCCAGACACGGCCACCGTTCAATCGCTCTCTCGCATAACGAACCATGCCCTCGCTCGCGTCGAAGCCATCCGCGTCGAAGCCCCGCTCGGCCATCGCGAGAAGGAGGCGCCCCGTGCCGCAAGCCGCTTCCAGACAGCGGGGCTTCGGCGCGGTGGTTCCGCGGGTCCGTGGTCGCCGTGCCCTGCCATCCGCCGCATGGCGGTCGTAGACCTCGGCGAGAAAGTCGGCCTCTGACTCCGTCGTCACATCGAACACGATGTCGTAGAAGCGAGGCGTCTCGTACCAGTCGAAGGGCTCGTAGCGCACGGCGCATGTCTACCTCAGTCGCGGTGCCGGTTGCATCCGCGGCGCGCGGAGACCATGTTGCTCTCAACGTTGATCAATGATTCACCACCCGGGGCCTGGCTCGACGCGGGCGATGCCTGCGCCCTTCTCGGGGTCAAGCGCGCGACCCTCTACGCCTATGTCAGTCGCGGCAAGGTTCGCGCGCGACCGGGCGAGACTGCACGCCGTCGCGTGTACCTTCGCGACGACCTCGAGCAGCTGCGAGCCCAGAAGGGGTCCGGGATGGGGTCCCGCGGTTCCAACTTCGGCCGGATCGACACCGCGCTCACCGTGCTCACACCGTCGGGCCCCCACTTTCGGGGTCGAGCAGCCATCGAGCTCGCGGGTGATGCGAGTTGGACCTTCGAACGCACCTGCGAGCTGCTCTGGGGTCATGCGTCGTCGCGTGGGCCGACGTCCTGGCCCAGATCGACCGACGGTCGGTTGATACGTCGTGTACAAACTGCGAACCCTCTCGATGCGATGGTGGGAGCGGTGTTGCAAGGTGTAGCGGACGAGCGACGTCACGACTTGGGAAGGGAGGCGGACTTACGTAAGTCCAAGCACTTGATGCGCCTCGCACTCGCAGGATGCAACCTTGGCCGTGATGCATCCGCCGCTGAATGGGCCTTGGCTCAGGCTTCCGTTGCGGCTGGATTCCTGGCCGGCTTCGGGCAGCAGCCCCGGCCGGAGACCACCCGTGCCGTGGATGCCACCCTCACCTTGCTCGCCGACGCTGGGGTCGATCCGGCCGCGGTGGCGGCGAGGGCCGCCGTGGCGAGCGGGGCAGAGATGTACCGATCTGTTGCCGCTGGCTTGTGTGCGATCACCCTCGATGGCCTCCCGCCCACCGTGGCCCTGGCCCCCATCGTCGCGCTACACACTGAAACCAGCGCGCCGGAGCATGCGCCGAGGCGGCTTCGAGACCGCATCGCGCGGCGGGAATCCGTCCCTGGCTTTGCGGGCGACCCTGATGTGCGCGCTACGGCACTCATCGCTATCGCGCACGAGGTCGGACGCGGCAAGGCGTCCCTGCGCGTCCTCCATGCTCTCGTAGACGGCGCCGAGTTGGCGGGTCTCCCGCCGCCCAACCTCGCGCTCGGCCTGTTCGCAGTGTGCGAAGCGCTGGGGGTGGGACCCGAAGGCGCGGTCGCCCTCTTGGCGCTGGGGCGCACCGCGGGTTTGATCGGGCACGCCCTCGAGCAACGAGCGCAGACCCACCTGCCCTTCGCTGCGCGCTACCTGGGCCCACCCCTTCGAGGTCCCGATGGCCTACCGTGATGCAACCGCCGCCCGCCGCGCCCAACTCGACGAGCTGATCGCGCTCGCCGAGGAGCTCCGTGACCGCATGACGGAGGCGCTGATCGAGAGGCTCGAGGTCGCTGATCGTCGACGCATGGATGAGGCGATCGCGACGGCACGTGACACGGCCGCCGGCGGGACGCGAGACCTCGACGCTGCCATTGCGGCGCACCAGGCACTCGTCGTCACGCTCGAGCAGATCATCGCCACCGCGCCGAAGCTCGCCCGCCGATTCAACCGCCATCCCCGCCGATTCCCTCCCGAGGGCCGAGCGAGCCATGGCTATGCCTTCCCGGACATCTATCACTCGGGGTCGATGAGCTTTCGCGACGAGGTCCATCGCGTGGTCCAGAGGCTCGACCCCGAGGCCCGCATCTTCGACCGCCGGCAGAACTATCAGCTACGAATGGAGCGCCCCTACCTCGTGGATGCCTGCTTCCATTATCGGAAGGCGCCAATGAGGCTGGCGCTCAGTGCTCAGGGGTCCGAGATGCAGCGCCACGTCACCACCTATTGGGCGCTCTGGGTGCTGCTTCGTCCTAGTGCGCCCGAGTTGAAGGTCTATCCGCAGAAGCTCGACGATCGGCTCCTCAAGCTGATCAGAATGCGCCGCGACACGGAAGTGGGCGCAGCGGACTTCGACCGGTTCTTCATCATCGACGCCTCCGAAGAGGCCGCGCAGCGTTCATTGCACGCCGAGGTGCGAGAGGGCCTCATGGCGCTCGCCAAACACGACGTCACATTGGTGGTTCACGAACAGCGAGCCCGACTTCAATGGTGTGTCGACGTCGACACGACGGCCCATACGCTGCGGGCGGGCCTCGACACCATGGCCGCCCTACGTCGTCGATTGCAGCCGGCCCTCCTCCTGCATCCCAACCGATGATCAGATGAACGCAGCTTCGCCTTCGAGGGGTCGCGCAACCCACATGTACGCCGTCATACCGCAGCACCGGACAACCGCAACCATGAACACACTCGCATCCCGTCGTCAGCGACGTCCGTGCAACCGGGGTCGAGAGCCTTTCAGTGACGGACGCGGTCGCTTCGACCGACGCAGTCCGCGCTCGGCGGTGTAGGGTCCGCATCATGGCAGGGCCAGACGGAAGCGGGCTCGAGCTTCGGCGGGTGAGCTTCCGCCGCGGGCAGCTTGCGGTGCTCGCCGGCCAGAACATCACCGTGCCCCGCGGTGGCAGCCTTGTGGTCACGGGGGCCAACGGCGTAGGAAAGAGCACCCTCATCCAGCTCTGCGCGGGACTGCTCGAGCCTCAACGGGGTCAGGTCCTGCTCAACGGCACCATCACCGCAGGTGCGCGCCCATCCACGCTCATGCAACGCGACGTCCGCCGCGGCTGCGTGTTCCAGCAGGGTGGTCTGGTCGCCAACCTCAGCGCTCTCGCCAACGTGGGGCTCCCGCTCCGCTACCACGCCGACCTGCTCGGACTGAGCGAGCGGGTCATCGACGAGCGGGCTCGCTTCTGTCTCGGTGCGGTCGGCGTGGAATCCCCCGACATCCACGCGCTTCCTGGGCGGTTGTCCTTCGGGATCCGCAAGCGTGTCGCCTTCGCACGGGCCATGGCGCTCGAGCCGAACTTCACCTTCTTCGACGACCCGGATGCAGGCCTCGACTACGAAAACGCCGAGGTCGTGCACGAGATCCTGATCAGCTACCGGGACGACCCCACCGTGACCATGGTGGTTGCGACCAACCATCGCGCGCTGCTCGAGCAACTCGAGTTGCCGCTCTACGAGCTCATGGACGGGCGGCTCATCGCCCACCAGGATCTGCTCACATCTCCCCCTCCCCGCTCGCTCGTATGACGGTGGCTTCGTGCCGGACCGGGAAGTTGACCGAGCGCGCGATGAAGCACCCGTCGTGGGCGCGCGCGTGCAGTCGCTCGGCCCGCGCCACGTCGGCGTCGGTGGCGATGGTCACGCGAGGTCGAAGCAGCACATCGACGAACTGTAGGCCGCCATCGACCAACGCGAGCTCTCCGCTCGCCGAATCCTCGTAGGCCACCACCTCCACCCCGGCTCGGGCACATTCGGCGAGGTAGCTGATGCAGTGACACGCGCTCAGGGCGGCCACCAGCAGGTCTTCGGGATTGTGGCGCGAGCCGTCTCCACGGAATGCGGGCGCCGCGCTGCCATGCAGCGACGGTTTACCGTCGAAGTCGACCCTCACGTCGCGTCCGTAGTCGCGGTAGCCGGAGGTCGTGCCCGCTCCGGTCCAAGCCAAGCGGCACTCGAAGCGGTGACGTGGCCCGCGACTCATGCTCGGCTCCACACGAGGAGGTGGTTGTTGGCGGGCATCTCGATGGTCTCGGAGATGCTCAGCCCCTCGGCGGCCGCCTTCAGGTCGTCGACGTCGCGAACGCCCCACGCCGGGTCGCGGCCGCGCAACGACGCGTCGAAGGCTGCGTTGCTCTCTGCGGTGTACGCGCCCGAGAAGCGGAAGGGACCGTAGAGCAACAGCCGTCCGTCGGGCCGCAGCACCTCCCGAGCGCCACGCAGCAAGCCTTCCGCGGCGGCCCAGGGCGCGATGTGGATCATGTTGGCGCAGAAGATGGCGTCGTAGTCGCCGAACCAGTCGTCGCTCTGGCAAACGTCGAGGCGACGCACGGGCGCGAGCCGGGCATCTTCACGCTCAGCCCTGTGGGCCTCCACGCTCGACAGGGCCTCTGGCGACACGTCGGTCGGTTGCCAGTGCACGGTAGGGAGCGCGTCCACGAAGTGGGCGGCGTGGGTGCCCGTTCCACTCGCGATCTCCAAAACGTCGCAGCGGGGGCGGTCGAGGGGCAGGAGCCGCCGCAGCTGTTCGAGGAGTGGGGCGCGGTTGCGCAGCGCCGCCGGTGCTTCTCGCTTCATGGCGCGATGGTAGTCATGCTCGGGGTGCCGTGGCCATTGGCGCTCCCACCGCGGCCCGATAGAGTCCCGTGCCTTGCCTGTCTCGACGTCACGCGACCCACGGGTCACCGTGCGCCCCAGCCCCGACGGCTTCGTCGCCCGCTTGGGGCGCTTCGCGATCGAGCGCTTCGCGTTTTGGCTGGGGGCGCTGCGCACCCTGGGCGGGGCCCTCAGCCTGTCTCCAGGCAAGGCCGCCGCTCACGTGGTGCACGAGGTCAGCCTCAGGCAGGTCTTCTTCACGGGGGTGCAGGGCCTACCCGCGGTCACCACCACCGCCCTCGTGCTCGGAGCGACCATCATCCTCCAGACCCGCGTCATCGCCCCTGGCGTCACCGGCGAGCTGTTGGGCAAGGTGCTCACGGCGGTCGTGCTCCGGGAGCTCGCCCCCCTCGTCACCGCCATCATCGTGGCCAGCCGCTCGGGCACGGCCATCGCCACCGAGCTTGGAAACATGCGGGCCGGGCTCGAGGTCCAGGGACTGGCCTCCCTCGGGATCGACCCGAGTCACTACGTGGTTCAGCCGCGCCTCATCGCGACCGTGGTCAGCGTGCTGGTGCTCACCGTGTACTTCAACGTGCTCGCGGTAGCCGGCTCCTCCATCACGGCGGCCGTCATCGGAGGCCCCGACCCTGCTGCCATTCGCTACGGCGTGAGCGCCACCCTCGGGTGGGGCGACCTCCTGCTCTACTTCGTCAAGTGCGGCGGCAATGGCGTCATCGTGGGCTGGCTCTGCTGCCATTTCGGGCTCCAGGTCAGCAGCTCGACCACCGAGGTCCCCATGATGAGTGGACGCGCCGTCATCCGCAGCATCCTCGGCTGCGTGCTCTACAGCTTCGCGGTCACCCTCGGCTACTACGCTGCCGTGACCGAAGCTCAGCTCTTCTGAGCCGGGGGCGCGAAACACGCGGTCACGCCCCCCCGCTGGTTTGGCTCAGCCCGACTCCGCGTCGCCGAGCATCTGCGGGCACCGCTCGGCCAGGGCCGTGCACACGGCGGGAGGCTCTGTCGAGACCTTGTCCGCGTCGGCACAGGTCAAGTTGGCGTAGCCGTCGTACTGCGCCGTGATGGCCTCCATGCAATCGAGCCACTCTCCGACGGTGATGTCGCAGTTCGAAACGTCGCCCTTCTGGACCGTACTACAGTCGATGTTCAGGTCTTCCTGACCCTGGAGCCCCTCTTTCACCGAGTCGATGCAGGTCGCGAGATTCGCCTCGTCGCACACGTCTTGCGCCGCGAGGCCTGCGATACAGCTGCCCCGGATCAGGCCTTCGTTGTCGGTGGTGAGGAAGATGTCCTTGTTGTCCTCGCAGACCTCCCTGAGCTCGTCCTCGGAGGTCTCGGAGATGGTCTGATCCTCCACCGAGCTGCAGGCCAAAGCCAACGTCATCAGGGGGATGGTAGCCACGATGATTTTCTTCATGACCGGCCCCTAAGCAACTCGTGCGCCAGTTGGGGCGCGGCGCTGAAATCATAGAAATTTTCACCCTGCGTCGCGCATCGTCGAGCGCGTCCACGACAGCGCCGCCAACCATGGTGTGAGCTACGGTTCACGCTCAACCCCGCGAGCAACCCTTCGACATGCCGCGCCATCGGCTCGTGCTACCTTTATCCCGTGGCCCTGGAACCAACACCGCCGCCTCGACGAACGACGCCGTCGCTGACGCGTGCGTTTCGGGGCATGCAGGGCGGCAGCCTCATCACGCTGCTGTCCAACTACGCGTGCAGCGTGGCGCAGCGAGGGACGGGGCTCTACTTCCGATGCAATGGTCTCGGCGGCCTCGCCCTCCACGTCGTCTGGGCCTTGCTCGGGCTCGTGAGCGTGGTCGCCTTCTTTCTGCTGGTACGGGCTGGCGGCGACGGTGACACGGGCATGGTCGGGGGCGCGATGGCGCTGTCGCTGGCCTTTTGGTCCGTCTACCTCGGTCGCCAGCGCTGGCGGCGGCACGGTCAGTTCGAACTCGACCCCGACCGCGGCACCCTCCGCCGCTTCCGGGCGGGTCGCATGGTCGACGAGGTCCCCCTCGCCGAGGTCGAAGGGGTGGGGCTCGTGCTCGACACCTCGTTTGGCATGCCGTTCCGCCGCATCCCAACCTGGATCCAGTTCCGCCTCCGCAACGGCGCCGTGTACCGGGTCGCCAAGGGGACCCGCCTCGAGCTGATGCCCGTGTGTGACGCCCTGAGCACGATGGGGTTCGCGCCCGTCGGCTGATCAGGTCTCGGCGACCTCTTCGAGCTCCTGCCAGCGGGCATAGGCCACCTCGAGCTCGCCCCCGAGGGCCTCGAGGCGCGCGGTCGCGGCCGCGACGTCCTCCCCCGACGCCTCCTGATAAAAGCTCGGTTCGCCCATGCGGGTCTGAAGCTCGGATTGCTCGGATTCGAGCGTCTCGATGGTGGCCGGAAGCGCCTCGAGCTCGCGCTTCTCCTTGAAGGTGAGCTTTCGCGGGCCCTTGGTCTTGAGCTTCGCGCCCTTGGGCTTCTCGGCATGGGGCTGTGCGGTCGGCGTCGTCTCCGTGGTGATGTCGGCCGCCCGCTCCGCAGCGAGCCAATCGCTGTAGCCGCCCGCGTGCTCGATGAAGCGACCGTCCTCGGCGTGCGAGATGGTGCTCGTGGCCACGTTGTCGACGAAGGCGCGGTCGTGGCTGACCACCAGCACCGTGCCCGGGTAGTCGATGAGCTGGGTCTCGAGCAACTCGAGGGTATCGGTGTCGAGGTCGTTGGTCGGCTCGTCGAGCACGAGCACGTTGGACGGCTTGAGGAAGAGCTTCGCGAGCAACAGCCGGTTGCGCTCGCCTCCGCTCAGAGCATCGATGGGGCTCTTGGCGCGGTCGGCGGTGAAGAGGAAGTCCTCGAGGTAGCCGATGATGTGGCGACGCTGGCCCCCGAGCGTGACGTACTCGCCGCCATCGGCCACGTTGTCGGCCACGGTTTGGCTCGCGTCGAGCTGCTCGCGGAGCTGATCGAAGTAGGCGATCTCGACCCGCGCTCCCATGCGCACCGTTCCCTCGATGGGCTCGAGCTCACCGAGAAGCGTCTTGAGCAGGGTGGTCTTGCCACACCCGTTGGGACCGATGATCCCCACCCGATCGCCACGCAGCACGATGGTCGAGAAGGCCTTCACCACGGCCTTGCCGTCGTAGCCGGCCACCACGTCTTCGGCCTCGATGACGAGCTTGCCCGACTTCTCGGCCTCCTGGATGCTCATGCGGGCCCGGCCCACCCGATCGCGCCGCGCTTGGCGCTCGCGGCGCAGCTGCTCGAGCGCGCGCACGCGGCCCATGTTGCGCACACCGCGCGCTTTGATCCCGCGCCGGATCCACGCCTCTTCCTCGGCGAGTTTCTTGTCGAGGTGGGCGTCCGCCTTGGCCTCGGCGTCGAGCGCCCCCTCCCGGCGACGCATGAAGGTGTCGTAGTCGCCGGGAAAGCTGAAGAGCTGGCCCCGGTCCAGCTCGACGACGCGCGTCGACAGGCGCGAGAGGAAACGACGGTCGTGAGAGACGAAGACCACCGTGCGGTCGTAGCGAAGGAGAAAGTCTTCGAGCCAGGTGATGGACGGGATGTCGAGGTGGTTGGTCGGCTCGTCGAGCAGCAGGACATCGGGCTCTTGCACCAGGGCACGGGCGAGCAGCGCCCGGCGCTTGTTCCCCGCCGACAGGGGTCCCACCGCCGCCTCGGGGTCGAGGCCGACGCGAGACAGAACCTTGTCTACCCGACGCAGCGCCTCCTCGGCGAGCAGACTTCCTCCGCGGCGCTCCTCGTCGGAGAGCCCGGATTCGACCAGGGCGCGCACGGTACCCGTTGCGTCGCGCGGCACCTCCTGAGCGAGCTTGGCCACGCGCACCCCGGTCTGCCGTTCGACGAGCCCTTGGTCGGGCTTGATGGCACCGCTGAGGACCGAGAGCAGGGTCGACTTGCCGGCACCGTTGCGCCCGAGCAGACACACACGTTCCCGCTCCTCGATGTGCAGGGTCACGTCGTCGAGCAAGGGTGCCGCCCCGTAGGCGAGCGAGACGTCACGCAGACTGATGAGCGCCATGGATCACGAACGTCCCTTGCGCCGACGCCGTCCGCGACGCCGCGCCTCGGCCATCTTCTGGTCGCGCATGTGTCGAGGCAGCGAGCCTTTGCCCCGGGAAGGCGGCACCAGCGCCTTGGGCCCGCTCCCGATGAGATCGCGCCGGCCGACCTGCAGCAGCGCTTCGCGGGCCTCGTCGTGATGCGCCGGATCCCAGTAGAGGAGCAGGGCTTTCTGGAGCCGTTTGTCCTTCATCGTCTTGGCCGTGTACACCGGCTCGCCGGTGAAGGGATCCAGCCCCGTGTAGTACATGGAGGTGGCCATCGACATCGGGGTGGGGATGAAGTCCTGTACCTGTCGCGGCCGCATGTCCCGCGCCTTGAGGTAGAGCGCGAGCCCAACCATCTGCTCCAGCGTCGAGCCCGGATGACCGGAGATGAAGTAGGGCACGAGGTGCTGGTCCTTGCCGGCTTCTTCGCTGGCGCAGGAGAACTGCTCGACGAAGCGCTCGTAGGAGCGAATGCTCGGCTTCTTCATCTTCTCGAGCACCCCATCGTCGCTGTGCTCGGGCGCGACCGACACCTGGC
>JAUHZF010000373.1 GCA_030426145.1 Polyangia bacterium | reverse complement strand
GTGCCCTGGTGCGACGCCTGCAGAAGGTCGAGGTCAACGAGCCGAGCCACGACGACTGCATCGCGATCCTCAAGGGCCTCGTCGACCGCTACGAGGACTTCCACAAGGTCGAGTACGGCGACGACGCGCTAGAAGCTGCGGTCTCGTTGTCCGAGCGCTACCTCCAGGATCGCAAGCTCCCCGACAAGGCCATCGACCTCATCGATGAGGCCGGCGCGCGGGCCAAGCTCGATCACGACGCGGGCTATCTCGTCACCGAAGACGACATCGAGAAGATCGTGGCCAAGATGGCCCAGATCCCGCCCAAGCAGGTCAACACCGACGACCGCTCGGCCCTGCGCGACCTCGATTCCGACCTCAAGGCGGTCATCTTCGAGCAGGACCAGGCCATCGATCAGCTCGTGGCGTCGATCCGGCTCTCCCGAGCGGGTCTGCGCGAGCCCGAGAAGCCCATCGGCAACTTCCTCTTCACCGGCCCCACCGGTGTCGGCAAAACCGAACTCGCCAAGCAGCTGGCGAAGATCATGGGCATCGAGTTCATCCGCTTCGACATGTCGGAGTACCAGGAGTCCCACTCGGTCTCGCGGCTCATCGGCGCCCCACCGGGCTACGTCGGCTACGACCGCGGCGGTCTGCTCACGGACGCGATCAACAAGACCCCGCACGCGGTGCTCTTGCTCGACGAGATCGAGAAGGCCCATCGCGACATCTTCAGCGTGCTGCTGCAGGTGATGGACCACGGCACCCTCACCGACAACAGCGGTCGGCCCACCGACTTCCGACACTGCATCATCATCATGACGAGCAACGTCGGCGCCCACGCCCTCACCAAGACCCGTCTCGGCTTCGGCCAGCGCGGTGTGCAGACGGGCGAAGAAGAGCGCGAGTACAAGAACCGGTTCAGCCCCGAGTTCCGCAACCGCCTCGACGCACGCGTCCGGTTTGCGCCGCTGTCGCCCGGAGCCATGGGCAGCATCGTCGAGAAGTTCGTCAAGCAGCTCGAGACGCAGCTGGGCGACCGCAACGTGAAGATCACGCTAAGCCCCGAGGCGCGGTCCTACCTCGCCACCGAAGGCTTCGACGAGCAGATGGGTGCCCGCCCCCTCGCGCGTGTCATCGATCAGGAGGTCAAGCTCCCGCTCTCCAACGAGATCCTCTTCGGTGCGCTCCAAGACGGCGGCCGCGTCACCATCGTTCTCCAGACGGTCACCGAGGAGAACGAAGACGGCGAGATGGAGGACAAGACGAAGCTCGCCTTCCGCTTCGAGAAGGACGGCAAGCTCCTCGGCGACGGCGGTACGAGCAAGCGCAAGTTCATCCCGCAGAAGAGCTCGACGGGCGACCCGCCTCCCGAGGGCGAGGACGACGAGCCCCAGGTCGAAGTCGCCGAAGGCGTCGAATAGCCGCCCTTGTCCCAGGGACAATGGCGCCCCTAGCCTCCGGGTTAGGGGCGCTTTTTCATGCACTTGGGCCAGGCACACGGCTTGCGATGGTCCCGGACATGACCTGTTCCCCCTGGATGCGTTGCCTGTTGGCCCCGAGTGTCATCTTCATCGGCGGTTGCCTGCTCATCGACCCGCCCCGCGACGACGACGACGACGATGGGCGCGGCGTGGTGGCCCTCGACTGCGAAGACGGCCAGGGTGGCTGTGACCCGAGCTCGCCCTCGGGCGGCTCCGGACCGGGCCCAGGCGGCGACGGCGGCCCCTCATCCACCGGTAGCAGCACGACCGACCCGAGCACTGGCGGCAGCGATGACCCCGGCGGCACCACCACCACCAGTGGCGCCGGGGTCGGCGGTTCATCCACCCCCGGCGGTGGCATGGGCGGCAGCTCGAACCCCACCCCCGGCGGCATGGGCGGCGCGGGGCCCGCGCCTCCGTAGCCGAGATCCTCGAGGTTCGAGGTTCGAGGTTCGAGGTTCCAGGTTCCAGGTTCCGGGTTCGAGGTTCCAGGTTCGAGGTTCCAGGTTCCAGGTTCGAGGTTCCAGGTTCGAGGTTCCAGGTTCGAGGTTCCAGGTTCGAGGTTCCAGGTTCGAGGCAGGGTCGAGCCCGAGGACGAGACCGAGGTCGAGGACGAGACCGAGACCGAGACCGAGAACGAGACCGAGACCGAGACCGAGACCGAGACCGAGCCTCAGGATCGCGGTAGCCTCCCCGGCGTGCTGCGCACTCTCGTCGCCGTCATCCCGCTCGCCATCATCGCTTGCGACAAGCCGCCCGCGCCGCGTCCCGACCGTTCGGCACCGAGCGCACTGCCCGTCGCCCCCCCGACCGGCACGACCGCGGCCAAGGCGCCCTTGCCAGAGGTGCCGTGGCGTTTCGAGACCACCTCGCGACTCATCGCCATCGGGGACGTGCATGGCGACCTCGCCGCGACACGAGCCGCGCTGCGTCTCGGCGGACTCATCGACGCGAAGGACGACTGGACGGGCGGTGACGCCACCCTGGTGCAGACGGGCGACGTGCTGGATCGGGGAGACGACGAGCAGGCCATCCTCGACTTGCTGATGAAGCTTCAGGAGCAGGCGGGCCTCTCCGGCGGCCGTGTGCATCTGCTCAGCGGCAACCACGAGCTGATGAACGCGGCGGGGGACTTTCGCTACGTCACGCCAGGTGGCTTTCGCGACTTCGAGGACGTCGCCGGGCTCGAGACCAACCGACCCGAGCTCGCACGGGTTCCGTCGTCACAACGGGCCCGGGCTGCGGCGTTCCTTCCCGGAGGCTTCTATGCCCGAAAGCTCGCTCCCCATCCCGTCGCGATCGTGGTCGGTGACTCGGTCTTCGCCCACGGCGGCGTGCTTCCCAAACACGTGCGCTACGGTCTCGACCGCATGAACGCAGAGGTATCCGCCTGGATGCTCGGCCAGGGCAAGGTGGGCATGATGGTCGTAAAAACCCCCGACAGCCCGGTGTGGAGCCGGCACTACAGTGACGCGCCCGACGCCTCGGACTGCGCCAAGCTGAAGTCGGCGCTGGGCCTGCTGAAAGCCAAGCGCATGGTGGTCGGTCACACGGTGCAGCCACAGATCACCACGGCCTGCGACGAGCAGGTGTGGCGGGTCGACGTGGGCATGGCCAAGCACTACGGCGGCCATCCCGAGGTGCTCGAGATCACCACGTCGGGGGTTCGCACCATTCGCTCGAGTGGGGGCGATGACTGACGAGCCTCCCCCGTCGAGCGGGGTGGCGGGACTACCCGATCGGCGCGTTGACGGTCCAGGGGCCGAGGCCAAGGTTGGGAGCGGCACCGGACCGCTCATCATGTCGACTTACGCCGCCACCACGCCACTCTTCGGTTCGGACGCCGTCGCTCCCGTCTCCACGGGACGCGTCGCCCCATCACGCCGCCCCGCCTCGCCGGGTCCGATGGACACGCTCGACGGCCTGCCGTCGCTGGCCGCTCTCGAAGCGCAGAGCCCGACGTTCCAGTTCATCGGCCCCATGACCAACCCGCGCCAAGCGCGCGAGTGGGCGCTGGTGCTTCAGTCGCAGCGCCTTCCGTTCACCATCCGCTACGCCTGGGCACCTCGCAGCGAGGGCGTGCGCGAGGGCGCGGTGCAGCGCGGCATGGTGCTCGAGGTTCGCACCGAGGACTACGAGGAGGCTCTCCACAGCATCGATCTGTACGAGCGCGAGAACGAGAACTGGCCGCCGCCGCGCGACGAGGACCCCTTCCAACTCCACCCCGCGAGCAGCCTGCTCCCGCTGGTGTTCCTTGGCGCCGCGCTCTTCTTCGTCTCCGTGACCGGACCCTCGGCGGGAGGCTCGGCCTGGTTCGGCTACGGCCGCGCCGACGCGTCGCGACTCTTCACCGAGCCCTGGCGCATGGTCACCGCCCTCACCCTGCACGCCGACGGAAGCCACATCTTCGGCAACGCCGTCAGTGGTTCCATCTTCGGGTCCATGCTCAGCCGCCGCATCGGCCCGGGCGCGGCGCTCCTCGGCTTCGTGCTCGCCGGCGCACTGGGCAACGCCTTCAACGCGATCCATCACCTCTCCGTCGGTCACTTCTCCATCGGAGCGTCTACGGCCGTCTTCGGCGCCATCGGCATCCTCGCTGGCATCGAGACCATTCGCATCCTCACCCGACGACGTCGGCCCCAGGCCGAAGTCATCGCGCGACGACGTCGCTACCTCGACATCGTCGCCCCCATCGTGGGCGGTCTCACGCTGCTCGGTACGCTCGGCGCCGGAGGTGGCAACACCGACGTCTGGGCCCACGGCTACGGCTTCGTCGCCGGCGTCGGTCTCGGCGCGCTGGCTGGACTCTGGCTCCGCCGCCACCCCAACCGCAAACCATCGATCCCACTCCAGCTCCTCGCCTCCTCCCTCGCGGTGGGCCTCATCGTGGGGGCTTGGTCGCTGGCGCTCCCCTAGTTCGAGGTTCGAGGTTCCGGGTTCCGGGTTCGAGGTTCCGGGTTCGAGGTTCCAGGTTCGAGGTTCCAGGTTCGAGGTTCCAGGTTCCAGGTCCTCGAGCCCGAGAACGAGATCGCGCCCGAGAGCGTGATCGCGCCCGAGAACGAGATCGCGCCCGAGAACGAGATCGCGCCCGAGATCGAGAACGAGAACGAGAACGAGAACGAGCCCGAGAACGCGCCTCGAGTGTGACTAGACTGCGTCGGTGGCCACCGACTACCTGACCGCGCCCGTCAAATCCAAGGAGATGCCCCGGGGCATTCCTTTCATCATCGGCAACGAGGCGGCGGAGCGCTTCAGCTACTACGGCATGCGCTCGATCCTCGTCGTGTTCATGACCGAGTACCTCATGGGGGCCGACGGTCAGCTCGACGTCATGAGCAACGCCGATGCGCGGGCCGCGTATCACGACTTCGCGACCGCGGTGTACCTGCTGCCCATCCTGGGCGCGATCCTGAGTGACGGGTTCTGGGGCAAGTACAAGACCATTCTCCGGCTGAGTCTCGTCTATTGCCTCGGGCATCTGGTCCTGGCCCTCGACGAGACGCGCCTCGGGCTCTCGATCGGGCTCGGGCTCATCGCCATCGGCTCAGGCGGCATCAAGCCCTGCACCTCCGCCAACGTGGGCGACCAGTTCGGGGAGATGAACCGGCACCTCATCAGCCGGGTCTTCAGCTTGTTCTACTTCTCGATCAACTTCGGGTCGTTCTTTGCGACCTTGCTCATCCCCTACCTGCTGAAGTCGGCGGGGCCGAGTGTCGCCTTCGGACTGCCCGGCGCCTTGATGTTCCTCGCCACCTTCGTCTTCTGGTTGGGGCGGCGGAAGTTCGTGCACGTGCCGCCGGCGGGCATGGAGTTCGTGAAGGAGTCGTTCAGCAAAGACGGCATCCAGTCCATCGCAAAGCTCGTGGTGCTGATGCTCTTTCTCGCGCCCTTCTATGCGCTGTTCGAGCAGACCGGGAGCGCCTGGGTGCTGCAGGCCAAGGCGATGGACCGCAACTTCCTCGGCTTCGAAATCCTCCCGTCGCAGGTCCACGCCGCCAACCCCATCCTCGTGATGGTGCTGGCTCCGCTCTTCGCCTACCTCGTCTATCCCTTCGTAGAGCGCTTCACCCAGGTGACCCCCCTCCGCAAGATGGGGGTGGGGTTCTTCGTCACCGGCAGCTCGTTCCTGGTGGCCGCCTACGTCGAGCACCTCATCGGCTTGGGCCAGCGGCCGACCATCTGGTGGCAGATGCTGGGCTACCTCATCATCACCGTCGGCGAGGTCCTCACCACCATCACCGCGCTCGAGTTCTTCTATACGCAGGCGCCGCCCAAGATGAAGAGCGCCATCATGAGTGTGAAGATGTTCGCGGTTTCGGTCGGCAACCAGTTCACCTCACTCGTGAATCGGGTCATCCAGAACGACGATGGCACCAACAAGCTCGAAGGCGCCAGCTACTACCTCTTCTTCGTCGGCCTCATGTTCGCCTCCGCCACCCTCTTCATCTTCGTGGCCCGCAAGTACCCGGTGAGGGACTACCTCCAAGGGACGGACTGAAGTCACGCCGTTTTCCCGTTTTGCGGGTCCGAGAGCTATACTCGGGGGATGGGGAGAGCTTTGCTTCATCCGCCGATGGTCCTGTTGGGCCTCGGCTTGTTCGCCGGCGCCTGCTCCGTGATCAACAATCCGGACGAGGCCACACCTCCCGAAGACGATGGCCAGGGCGGCTTCGGAGCATCGACCTCCGAGGGCGGGGCCACCAGCAGCAGCTCCAGCTCGAGTTCCACGTCGAGCACCGGCGGAAGCGGGGGCATGGCCACCTGCGGCAACGGCATGATGGAACCCGGTGAGGCCTGCGACGACGGCTTCACCACGGCCTGCGGTGACTGCAACGCCGACTGCTCCGCCCCCGGCACGGGCTCGACCTGCGGCGACGGCGTGGTCTGCGAAGACACAGAGGTCTGCGACGACGGCTTCACCACGGCCTGCGGTGACTGCAACGAGACCTGCACCCTCACCGGCACGGGCTCGACCTGCGGCGACGGCGACGTCTGCCCCGACACGGAAGCCTGCGACGACGGCTTCACCACCAGTTGTGGTGCTTGCAACGACACGTGCACGGCGCCGGGCACGGGCTCGACCTGCGGCGACAACACCGTCTGCCCCGACACCGAGATGTGTGACGACGGCAACACCCTCCCCTGCAGCCCGACCGCGCTGTGCTCGGCGAACTGCGCCGCGATGTGTACGAATACGACGATAGCAGCCAGCGACCGCGGTTGGTACACCAACGTCGGCAACCACACGAACACCAACCAGAACACGCTCACCGGCCAGAGTGGCTCGAGCACCTACCGGTCGTTCTTCACGTTCAATCTGACGACGCTCGCGAACATGACCGTCGAGTCGGCCGTGTTGCGGCTCGAGCTCGAGGGCTACAGCAGCGGAAGCGCGTCCGAGAGCTTCAGCGTCTACGACGTGTCCACCAACGTGACGACGCTCACCGCCACCAACACCGGACAGACCGGTATCTACAGTGACCTCGGCGGCGGCACGTTCTACGGCAACTACAGCGGCGTCACGCAAGTGCTCGCGAACAACAACACCATCGTGACGATCAACCTCAACGCCGCGGCGGTGGCAGACATCCAGGCCAAGGTGGGCACCAACAACTTCGCCGTCGGCCTACGGTGCACCACGTGCTCGACGGCCGCCACCGAGTGGGTGCGCTTCAGCTCGAGCAATGAGGCCCGCACCCACGAGCTCGAGGTCGTGGTCTACTGACCGACGCCGGCGCGTGTGACGCAGAGCCGGTGGCTCATGAGCAATGGCTCATGAACAATGGCTCATGAGCGCTGTATCAGTGCACGGTGCCGTCGGGGGCGATGTCCGACGGCGGCGGGCGATCCGGGCCAGGACGACCAGGCGCGGGGCGGACCGGCATTCCACCCGGCACCGGACGAGCCCGTAGGGGCTGACGCGGGACGGGGCGGTCGGGGCGCAATCCGGGACGGAGCTTGAGCGGGTTCGGCGCCGCCGGCCCCCGCGCACCACGAGGCACGGCCGGCTGCGCGGGCTCATCGACCCCGTCATCCCCCGGCTCAGCCGCCACCACCGGCGCCGCCGGGGCGACCGTGTCATCGCCCGAACGGTGCTGAGGACGCCGCTCACTACGGGTCAGATCGGGGCAGCCCCCGGTCATCGTCACCAGGAACACGAGAATCAAGGCGCGCCGTGCCATGGCGCGGAAAGCTAGTACAGCCCGACCGAGAGGGGCCGTTTTTTCTGGCTGCAGCAGATGTTTCGTGTGCGAAACTTCTCCGCATGTTCGCGCCGGCGCACTTCGAGGACGAATCGCACGCCCAGCTCCGCCAGCAGGCCCGGCGATTCGCCGAGACCCGCATCGCCCCCCACGCCTCCGAATGGGAGGAAGCCGGGATCTTCCCCCGGGAACTGTACGTGGAGGCGGCGGAAGCGGGGCTTCTAGGCGTCTCCTTCCCCGAGTCCATGGGGGGCCAAGGCGGCGACCTGTCGCACCAACTGGCCGTGACGGAAGAGCTCATCCTCCACGGTCACAGCGTCGGTACCGTGGTCGGTCTCGGCACACATGGCATCGGTCTCCCGCCCCTGGTCGCCTACGGGACCGACGCCCAGCGAGAGCGCTTCGTCGCCCCCGTCCTGCGGGGCGAGAAGATCGCGTGCCTCGCGATCAGCGAACCCGGCGCCGGGAGCGACGTCGCTCGGATCCGCACCACGGCCAAACGCGACGGCGATCACTACGTGGTCGACGGCGCCAAGACCTTCATCTCGAGCGGCACCCGCGCTGACGTCATCACCACCGCCGTGAGGACGGGCGGGCCCGGCCACGAAGGGGTGAGCCTTCTCGTCATCGAAGGAGGCACGCCCGGTCTCACCGTGAGCAAGAGCCTCAAGAAGATGGGATGGTGGGCGTCCGATACGGCCGAGCTCAGCTTCGAGGGCGTGCGCGTGCCGGCCGAGAACCTCATCGGGATCGAGAACGCGGGCTTCGTGCCCATCATGCAGAACTTCGTGAGCGAGCGGCTCGGCCTCGTGGCCCATTGCGTGGCCATCGCTCAGCTCGCCCTGCAGGCGTCCCAGCGCTACGTGAAGGAACGCGAGGCCTTCGGCAAACCGCTGGTGGGCTTCCAGGTCACCCGCCACAAGCTGGCCGAGATGGCGACCCGTATCGCCGCTGCCCGCGCCCTCATGCACGACTGCCTGCAGCGTCACCTCGCGGGCTCCCCCAACCCGGTGATGGCCGCCATGGCGAAGAACGTGGCCACCGACGCCTGCTCCTTCGTGTGCGACCACGCGGTCCAGCTGCATGGCGGGTACGGCTACATCCGGGAAACGCTCGTCGAGCGCCTCTACCGCGACGCGCGCCTCTATCCGATCGGTGGCGGAACCCGCGAAATCATGAACGAGCTCATCAGCAAGTCGCTGTGAGCCGTCATGGAGGTTATGGAGCGGGCATGCGTGCCCTGCCCCTGATCCTCCTGCTCGCCCTCCCCGCCTGCAACGACAAGGCTCCCGAGCCGCCGCCGCGCAAGGCGCCGCCAGCGCCCGCCACCGTGTCGAGCGCACCCGCGACCGCGGCCCCGCTGCCGGCCCAGAAGGCCGGGGCCTCGATCGCGTGGCAGAAGCCCGAAGCATGGGAGCTGGTCGATCACCCGAGCCGGATGCGCAAGGCCACCTACGGCATCACGGGTGAAGCGGGCAAAGCGGAGATGAGCGTGACCCAGGTGGGCGGGGGTATCGCCGCCAACATCGCCCGCTGGGAGCAGCAGTTCGAAGGCGCCCCCAAGGCCAAGACCGAAGAGAAAGAGGTCCATGGGCTGAAGGTGACCATCGTCGAGATCGAGGGTACCTTCATGGGCGGGATGCGACCGGCCATGGGCCTGAAGGCCGAGCCCTCGGCGAATTCCGCGCTCCTCGCGGCCATCGTGCACACCGAGCCCGCGC
>JAUHZF010000372.1 GCA_030426145.1 Polyangia bacterium | reverse complement strand
TGCGCGAGCAGTACCTCGGGCAGTGCCGCAACACCATCGGTACCGCCTATCCCTACGACAACCTCAAGTGCGCCATGAAGGCGAAGTCCATGAAGCGTTTCGACGACTGCATGGCCGGGAAGCTCTGACGTGCATCACCGACTCGCTGCCCTCTCCCATGCACGTCCAGGTCTTTGTTTCCTGGGTGCGACGCGGTTGCGCTATCGTGGCCGCCGCGCACCTCGTGGTGCACAAACTCAGGAACGGTCGGCTTGAACGAGTACACCCGCCGCGAAGAGATCCGCTGGACGCTCGTTACGGTGTTCATCCTGGTCCCCTCCGTGGCCATCGCCATCGTGAAGTTGGTGGTGGCCGAGGGGCCGATGGTGACGGATCCAAAGTCCATCGAGGCCGAGCGCGCCGCCAAGCAGGCCGCGCTCGACTACAAGGCCTGCGTGCGCGCGGCCAACCAACTCGGCGATGAAGTCGGCTTGTTCAAGAAGCGCGCCGAGCTGGCGCGCAAGAAGGCCGAGAAGGACGCCAAGAAGGACGAGAAGGTCGAGTACGAGATCCCTTGGACTTCGGCCCGCCCCGTCCTCAAGAACGCCAAGACCCTCGAGACGGTCAAGTGCCGCGGCGCGACCGAAGCCGCCGTGGGCAAGGACGACAAGGCCGCCGCGGCGTGGGTCGCAGTGAAGAAGGCGGCGCGGACCGACGACCCGGGCAAAGACGGCAAAGACCAGCAGGCCGTCGCTCAGAAGCTGCTGCGGCTGTTCGAGAAGGCGCCCGTGGACCAGCTTCGCAAACAAGCCAAGCGCGCCGACGCGCAGCTGGCCGACAACGTGAAGCAGGCCAGCACGCAGCGCGAGACGGAGAAGATCCGCGCGGTTCTTCCCACCGGCCTCTTCCCTCGCGGACCTGCCATCGGCGTGGGTGTGGGCGTGGCCCTGGCCGCCCTCATCATCAGCTACATCAGCGTGAGGTCGGCATCCGTCCGGCGTGGGCGCACGCTGGTATCGCTGCGACGCTTCGCCAACACCCCAGAAGCCGGCCTCCAGGCCGCGGCCATCGTGCGCCTCGCCGCGCATCACAACGGCGGAGAGCCGGGCATGGTGATCGGCTCGGCCCTCGGAGGCCTCATCGCCTGCGTCGCGGCCCCCACCGACAACCCCAACGTGTTCATCGCCGACCTCTTCGTCGCCGGATCCATGGGGGGGTTGCTGATAGGTCTTGCGGCCCAGTGGCTCATTCGCACCGTGACCGGGGTCAACCGCTGGCGCGACCGCACCAAAGAGCTCGGCGACATCGAGAAGCCCACGATTCCAGTCGCCCTCGTGCTCGGCGGCGTGACCAAGGGCCTCGAGAAGCAGTTCCTGCGCTACTTCGAGGCCCTCCCCGTGGCCGACGCCGCCACCGTGGTGCAGAAGCTCGCGGCGCAGGCCGAGGAGCAGATCCTCGCCGCAGCCGACGCCGCCGCGCAGCAACAAGCCGCAGTCCACGGCAGCGCGACCTGGCAGCCCCAAGGCGGCATGGGTGGAGGTGGCATGCCTCCCCACCATGGCCACCGATGAGGCCCTGGGCGTCAATGTATTGACATATTTACAAGCATTTAGACCGTGCTCACACTGAGAGCACGGTCATGTTTCGTACGCTCTTCATCACCCTCGCCCTGCTTCTCGTCCCTGGTCTCGCCGCTGCCGCTCCAGAGAAGGCGCCACCAGAGAAGAAGGTCAATCCGTGCAACACCCCCGACCGCGGTTGGGGGGCCTACGAGCGCTGGGACAACATCTCGACCGGCCAGGTCCTCTTGCCCCAGAAGGGCGGTGTCACGGCCGAAGGTGGCATCGACGTGCTCGTGCACTTTCACGGCCACGAGCCCATCCGCAAGGAGTTCGCTCCCCTCAACAGCGGCATCGTGCTCGTCGGGGTCGACCTCGGCGTGAGCTCGGCCCCGTACCACCAACGCTTCGTGATCGAGCGCACCTTCGTCGACCTGCTCCGCGACGTTCGCACCGCCATGCGTGAGCACACTGGGCGCGACGACATCTTCATTCGCCGCATCGGCCTCTCGTCCTGGAGCGCGGGCTTCGGCGCAACCTCGCAGATCCTCAAGCAACCCCTCGGCAAGAAGGTCGACAGCGTCATCCTGCTCGACTCGCTCTACGGCTCCTACCAGGAGCCCTCGACCCGCGAAGGCCTACGCGAGGAGAGGGTTCAGGCCTTCGTCGACTTCGCCCAGGATGCCGTCAAGGGGCGGCGCTTCCTCTACCAGACCCACTCGCAGATCCCGACCCCGGAGTACGCCAGCACCCGAGAGATGAGCATCTGGCTCCTCGGGAAGATCGGCGGCGAGCTCCGACCCGCGTCGCGGAAGGACCGCCTCGGCCTCGAGCTCGTGGAGCGCTTCGAGCAGCGGGCCTATCGCGTGCGCGGCTACGCCGGCAAAGACAAGCCCGCCCACTGCGGCCACATCGGCATCATCCAAGACGTCGTGGACGTGCACCTGCGTCGTCGCTGGCGCACGCCCCGAGCCTTCTCGGTGGATAGCTGAGCGCGGTGTCGGTCGATCGCTGAGCGTCTCGAGCTCAGGCGCTGCGCCGACGGCGCATCGCCCAGAGTCCGAAGATCCCAGCGAGGGCCAAGCCCCCAAAACCACCCGTGCCGCCCGTTGGCGCTTCGACGTTACAGCCGGCGCCCGAGGTGATGAGGTTGTTGCCGCGGGGCAACGGTCGGGGCGCGTTCGGGTCGCTGCTGCCGCCGCCGCAGGGACAGGACGGCCAGGTGCCGGTGGCCTTCTTGGCCTGCAGGTTGGTGGATAGCGCGGACTGATCCGACGACGCGGTGAGGGTGAGGTCCTCGGCGAGGGCCGCCCGGCTCAGCTCGGCCCGGAGGCGCGTGACCATCACCGCGCTCGGGTCCATGCCGGCGAAGAGCACGTCGAGGTCTTCGTTGGCGACGTCGTAGGCCGTCTTGTCGTCGGTCGCCTCGTAGCCGCTTCCCTCGACCCCGACGAAGTCGAGCACGTTGATGATGGAGCTTCGGAAGCCCATCACCGAGTAGCTCAACGAGGACTCCGTCTGCCAGGCGAAGCCTTGGCTCTCGTCGTAACCAGCCTGGCGAAGATCGCGGTAGTTGCTGAGGTTGGCGTCCCAGTCCCAGACCAAGTCGTCTTCTGCGATGCTGAAGCTCGGGAAGTTCGCCGGCTCGTAGCGCCCCTCACCCACCACGTAGAGGGTCATGGTGGTGGTGTTGCCAGTACCAGCCGCCACCATCTTGAGCGGCAGCGTCGGGGCAGCGCCGGGGGTCGAGATGCGAACCGGCTGCATCTTCTCGACCCCGACGCCAGGCACGAGCTTCATCGCGAGGAAGCCGAAGCCGTTGTTCACGTAGTCGGCGATGATGGGCTCGATCTCGGCCGGGATGTTGTAGCCGTGACCGTCGAGCCAGTCGTTGAGCGCCTGCGGATCGGTCGCCTGGAGCTGGACCGTCTCGAACGGACCCACCACCTCGCTCGCCACGACGTCGACCCCGCCGTTGGACTGCCCGCCGCCTCCCCCAGTGGCGCTGGAGGCGCTGCCGAAAGCGCTGTCGTTGTTCTCGCAGAGGCTCCAGTCACAGTTGAGGGGCGGCGGCGAGACGTTGACCGTGGTGTCGAAGCCGAGCTGGTTGAAGACCAGGTCAGACGAGATGCCCACGTCGACGATGCCACGCGTGGGGAGCACCCAGGCGAACTCCTCCGGGTTTCCGGAGTACTCGATCTGGTCGTAGAGGGTCGTCTGGTCGGGGCTCACCGAGAGGATCATGCGGTGTCCGGTCACCTGCGTGTTCTCCGCGGGTGGCACGAAGCAACCTCCACACGCATCCGCCACGCGCGGCGCCGCCGTCCACGCCATGGCCCCCGCCAGCATCCCGATAACCAAGCTCTTCTGCATCTCAGACTCCTCCAACGCGGCGTCACGTCGCGCTGCGATCCTTCTCTCATGCAAAGAGAACGCCACGCTCTAACCGCATGGAATCAATAGCCCGAATGCGACCGCAACGCGGCACACGTCGGCACAGCGGCCCGGCGTGGCACAGCCCGAGGGCTAGGGGACCGCGCCTTCGTCGAGCAGCCTCATCCCCTCGAGCAAGAGGCCTTCAGGGCTCGCCTGGATCACGTGTTCGGTGGGTTGGAACTCGGGGTCGACCGCAAACTCACCATCTTCGCCGAGCGTGAGCAGGCGGTAGAAGGCGGTCTCGCCGGTCGCCTCTTCCCAGATGGCGTTGACGATCTGCCCCTCGACGAAATGAACCTGACCCTGCTTGCTGCCTTGGGTGAGGTTGAGGGCACAGGTCTTCCGGCCGTGCCAGAGGATCTGAACGATCTCGGGGAGGCCCATCTGAGACAGTGAGCCCGACACGCCGCGGGGCGCTTCGCGCTGACTCTTGCGCTCGACGAGCTGGGTGAGCTTCGCCACCAGGATCTCGTGCGAGACGGGCTTGGACTGGAAGTCGTCGACGCCGAGCTTGAGGGCACGCTCGACCACCTCACGGCTTTCGCGCGACGAGAGGAAGACCCAGCTCGCATCGGGGTGAGACCGCGCCACCTTCTCGCGCAGCGAGAAGCCGGCGCCTTCCGCCTCGAGATCGACCTCGCTGACCACCAGAGCAAAGCTGGTCTGCTCGAGGGCCTGCTCTGCCTCGCCCGTGTTGCGCGCGACGTGCACATCGAAGCCCTGCTCCACGAGGCGAAGCTGCAGAACCATCGTCTCTTCCGGATCGGGGTCGACCACGAGCACCCGATGACGGTTGGCGAGCAGATCGGTGAGGATTTTCTCGCCTCCGCTCGCCTTCTCGAGGACCTCGACGAGGTTGGGGTCGAAGACGGTGCCGGCGTGTTGCCGCAGCACGTCCATGGCCTCTTCGGGACTGAGCACCCGCTCGTAGGGGTTCGACGGATTTCGCGTGAGATCGGCGTAGGAGTCGGCGAGCGCGAGAATACGCGCTCCGATGGGGATGTCCTTGGCCTGGAGCCCGTCCGGGATCCCCCCTCCCCCAACCCGCTCGTACATGCGCGTGACGGGATCGAGAATCGCCGCGGGAAGCGCCACCGACGCCATCAGCTGCGCCGGGAGCTTCACCACCTTGCTCGCGAGATCGAAGTGGTCCTCCATCTGAGCCACGTTGAGTGCGGTCAGGTGCTGCTCGCCCATCTTGCCGAGGTCGTGGAGATAGCTTGCGAGGATGATGGGGCTCGCCTCCTCCTCGGTGAGGTTGATGCGCTCGCACACATTGGCCACGAGCTGGGCCACGACCCCCGAGTGACCACGCAGGTCGGACCGCTCGTTCTCGAGCAACCCGACGAGCACGCGCAGCGACTCCTGGAAAGCCGCGGCCCCGAAGACGGCGGCCTCGTCGACCTCACCACTTCGCGTGGAGATGGGCCCGAGTCCCAGTGGACGCGGGATGAGGGAGCTGCGCTTTTTCTTCTTGCCCGACCCGCTCGCGCCGGCCTGGGCGACGCGCTCGACGCTGCCCGCCCGAGGCTTTCGGATGGGTGCACGGGCTGCTTTGCGGTTGAGCCCCGCGGCACGGGCGAAGCTCGGCTTGTCGAGGTCGGGCCCGAGGCCTTCCGCGAGCTGCGTCGTGGGTGGTCGGTCGCGTCGCGGCAGCGGCTGCCGACTCACTCGATTGGGGTCGGCTTCAGCCGCACCGCCCACCACCGTACCCCGTATCGGAGCCTGCGCCTGCCGGCGCTCTTCGAGCCTCCGCCCCGTCGAAGGTCGGTCCCGACGGATGTCCTCGTCGCCGTAGCCGTAGGGCATCTCCGCCGGGGTGAGGCGATGACGCGCACGCGGCGCGTCGCGCTCGACGTAGCCGTCGTCGAAGGCGTGGCTCGGCTCGTCCGCGATGGCGGGGGGACGACGCGGTGCACGTCGTCCACCTTCGGTCTCCCGGAATCGGTTGCTTCCGCCACTCTCCGTCTCGCGGAAGCGTTGCTGGTTGCCAGTACCTGCGGCCGGCGTGGCACGACCCGCGCGTGGGTCTTGGAAGTCGTCCCACGGGTCGTCGATGGACGGAGGCCGCCGCGCGGGACCACCGCCCGTACCCGCTCGGCCGTCGAGAGGGTTGCCCGTCGTGCGTCGTGGCGGGGCGAACTCTCCGGTGAGCACGCGACCCGTGCCTCGCTCGTAGCGACGACGTTCTTCGGGGGAGAGATGGTCCGCAACGTCGTCGTCGACGAACCCGCGCCGTCCCCCCGGCTGGGTGACGCGGTCCATGAAGAGCTCGTTGAAATCCTGAGACTGCTGCTTGTCGAGCAGGCGTTCGAAGCGCTTCTTGCTGCCGTCGTAGCCGCGCTCGATGGCGGCCTGAACCGCACCCGGGCGCGCGACCATGGCGGCGACGCTCTTCACCTTGGCCCCCATCTTCAGCTCCTGCAGCGCCTGCAGGTTGTCCGGGTCGGCGGTGGCGATGATGAGCTTGTCGTTCTTGCGGTCGAGCACCAGCGGATAGACCCCGTAGTGCTGAGCGAGCCCCTTCGGAACCACCCGTAGCGCCTCGCGATCCACTTTGGCCTTGGCCATGCGGGCAGTGCTCACGAACTGCGTCTTGTGCAGCGTGGCCACATACTTGAGGAGCGCGTCCTCGGCCACGACGCCGAGCTCGATGAGCGACTCCTCCACGCGCATCTGCTTGCGCCGCGCGTAGTCGACGACCCGCAGGTACTCGTCTTCCGCAATACGCCCGTCGGCGTAGAGCCGGTCTGCAACCCGCTTGTTGATACCCACCCGGTCAGTCACGAATATCGTCGTTCGAATTGGGGGCTCGAGGCAGCTCACCACCCCGCACAACGGCACGCGGTGAAGAACGGCACAAAGTCTACCCCGGTTCAGTGCCTAGCGCCCAATCTCAGGCATTTCGCTCGCCTCAGAACGACACGAGGGGTGGTCCATGAATGAACCACCCCTCGGTCTCGTTTGCGGTCATCCCCCTCTTGAGGGGCCCGCTGTGGGCTACTCCTCGCTGACGGCCGCCAGCGCGGCTTCGCCCGAGACGCGCACGATCTCACCCGCCATGTCGTCGCGGTCCACCTGGACCTTGAGACGACGGTAGGCCGGAAGGCCCGTGCCGGCCGGGATGAGGCGACCCATGATGACGTTCTCCTTCAGGCCGCGGAGGTCGTCGGTCTTGCCCTGGATCGAGGCCTCGGTGAGCACCTTGGTGGTCTCCTGGAAGGAGCTGGCGCTGATGAAGGACTCGGTCGAGAGGCTCGCCTTGGTGATGCCGAGGAGGAGCGGCTCGGCCGTTGCGGGCTTGCCGCCGCGGGCCAGAACCTTCTCGTTCTCGTTCTCGAAGACCTGCTTCTCCACCTGCTCGTCGATGAGGAAGTGGGTATCGCCCACGTCCTTGACGCGCACGCGGCGAAGCATCTGGCGAACGATGACCTCGATGTGCTTGTCGTTGATGGTGACGCCCTGCAGGCGGTAGACCTGCTGGATCTCGTCCACGAGCCAGGAGGCGAGCTCCTTCTCACCCTTGACCTTAAGAATGTCATGGGGGTTCGCGGCGCCGTCCATGAGCGGCTCACCGGCGCGCACCCGATCGCCGTCACGGACGGTGAGGTGCTTGCCCTTCGGAATGAGGTATTCCTTCGGCTCGCCGACATCCGGAGTCACGATGACCTTCCGCTTGCCCTTGGTGTCCTTGCCGAAGGCAACGCCACCGTCGATCTCGCTGACGACAGCGTGATCCTTGGGCTTGCGGGCCTCGAAGAGTTCGGCAACCCGGGGAAGACCACCGGTGATGTCCTTCGTCTTCGTGGTCTCGCGGGGAATCTTCGCGATGACCTCACCGGCCTCGACCACCTGGCCATTGGCCGGGATGATGTTGGCGGCGACGGGCAGGAAGTAGCGCGCCTCGGCGTCGTTGAAGAGAACGGGGTCGCCGTTCTCGTCGACGATGTGAATCCGGGGACGGGCCGAGGGATCCCGGCTGTCGATGACCACCCGACGGGAGAGACCGGTCACCTCATCGGTGCGCTCCTCCATCGTGACACCTTCGACGACGTCGCCGTACTTCACCTCACCGGAAACCTCGGTGAGAATCGGAATGGCGTGCGGCTCCCACTCGGAAACGAGCTGACCCGGCTTGACGGTGTCGCCATCGACGACCTTCATCGTGGCGCCATAGGTGAGGTTGTAGCGCTCGCGCTCGCGACCGGTGTCGTCGACGATGCGCATGATGCCGTGGCGGTTCATGACCACGACCTCGCCGTCGCTCTTCTTCGTGACGCGAACGTTCTCGAAGTGAACCGTACCGGCGGCGCGGACCTCGATGTTGGACTGCTCGACCTTACCGCGAGACGCCGTTCCACCGACGTGGAACGTACGCATCGTAAGCTGCGTGCCGGGCTCACCGATGGACTGGGCGGCAATGATGCCGACGGCCTCACCGACGTTGACCGAGTAACCGCGGCCAAGGTCACGACCGTAGCACTTGGCGCAGAGGCCACGCTTGGTCTGGCAGGTGAGCACGGACCGAATGAGCACCTTCTCGATGCCCCGGCTCTCGACCAGGTTGACCGCGTCTTCGTCGATCTCCTGGTTGGCGGTGACAAGCACCTCTCCGGTGACGGGATCCTCGATGTCCTCGAGGGCCACACGGCCAAGGATGCGCTCGCCGAGGGCGGTGACGACTTCGCCCCCCTCTTCGAGCTTGTTCACCCAGATGCCGTCCATGGTCTCGCAGTCGTACTCGGTGATGACCGCGTCCTGAGCGACGTCGACAAGACGACGGGTCAAGTAACCCGAGTTTGCCGTCTTCAGAGCGGTATCCGCGAGGCCCTTACGAGCACCGTGGGTCGAGATGAAGTACTGAAGAACCGTCAGGCCCTCGCGGAAGTTCGCGGTGATGGGCGTCTCGATGATCTCACCGCTCGGCTTGGCCATGAGGCCACGCATGCCGGCGAGCTGACGAATCTGCTGGTTGCTACCACGAGCGCCCGAGTCAGCCATCATGTAGATGCTGTTGAAGCTCGGGACACGGGCCGTCTCGCCGGTGGCGGGGTCGACCATGTCGTCGTGGGCGATGCCTTCGATGAGGTCCTTGGCGACCCGGTCGGAAGCTTCCGCCCAGATGTCGACGACCTTGTTGTAGCGCTCGCCGTCGGTGATCAGACCTTCCTGGTACTGCTCGATGACGGTCTCGACGTCGCCCTGGGCCTCCGCAAGGATGACCTTCTTCGACTCGGGAATGCGCATGTCGGCCATGCAGATGGAGACACCCGCCCGGGTGCTCATCTCGTAACCGAGGGTACGCAGACGGTCGGCGAGAAGGACCGTCGACTTGTTCTTCGCGGCCCGGTAGCACTCGTCGATCAAGGACGAGAGCTGCTTCTTGCCGAGAACCTTGTTCACGTTCCGGAAGTCGAGGGGCTTCGGGAGCACCTCG
>JAUHZF010000371.1 GCA_030426145.1 Polyangia bacterium | reverse complement strand
GTTCCCTCACATCAGGTGCGCGCCAAAGGACGCCTCCGCCCCGGTCGCATGCTTCTCGTCGACACCGAAGACGGCGTGATCCTCGACGACGCCGCCGTGAAGCACGAGATCGTTCGCCGCTGGCCCTATCGGCGCTGGCTCGACAAGAACGTGGTGCCATTGGCCAAGGTGCGCGGTGGCGAGCCGGAGGCCCCCATCACGGGAGCCGAGCTGCGACGCGTGCAGCGTGCGTTCGGTTACACCGATGAAGACCAACGCATCGTCCTGCGACCCATGGCGGCCTCCGGCAAGGAGCCGACCGGGTCGATGGGGCACGATGCACCATTGGCCGTGCTCAGCGACCGTGCACCATCGCTCTTCAACTACTTTCACCAGCTCTTCGCGCAAGTCACCAATCCCCCCATCGACCCCATTCGCGAGTCGTTGGTCATGTCGCTGCGTACCTTCACGGGCGCCGGCGCCAACCCCTTCGGCGAGATGCCGGAGCAGTGCCATGCACTCGCGATCGAGGGGCCCATCCTCACCCAGGCCGAGCTCGCCAAGGTCCGCAGCGTGCAGGAGGGCGTCTTCGAGCCGACGACCCTCACCCTGACCTATCCCGTGAGCGAAGGCGCGTGGGGACTCGCGCGCGCGGTCGAACGGCTCTGCGCGCGGGCTGTGAAGGCGATCGACGACGGGTTCAACATTCTCGTCCTGAGCGACCGCGGCGTCGACGAGCGCCATGCTGCCATCCCCATCCTGTTGGCCATCAGCGCCGTGCACCAACATCTCGTACGCGAAGGGATCCGCATGCAGGCGGGGCTCGTGGCCGAGACCGGCGAGGCCCGTGAGGTGCACCACTTCGCCCTGCTCGTGGGATATGGCGCCTCGACCGTCAATCCCTACCTCGCCCTCGACACCATTCGGCGCTTGGTCGAACGGGGAGAGGTCAGTGGCACCTACGAGGAAGCCGAACGCAACTACGTCGGTGCGGTGGAGAAGGGGCTCATGAAGATCATGAGCAAGATGGGGATCAGCACGCTGCATTCCTATCGCGGCGCGCAGATTTTCGAGGCCGTGGGGCTCGACCAAACGATGCTCGATCAACACTTCACCGGGACCCGGAGCCGCCTCGGCGGCATCGGTCTCGAGCAGCTCGGCCGCGAGGTGGTGCACCGTCACGAGCGTGGTTTCGGTCCCGCGGCGGAGATGGACCCCATTCCGCTGCCCATCGGAGGTGACTACCAATGGCGACGCCGGGGGGAGCGGCACAAGTGGAACCCGGCCACCATCGCCAAGCTCCAGGCTGCGACCCAAGCCACCGACCCCGACGAGGCCCAGGCTTTGTTCGAGGCCTTCGCCGACCTCGTGGATGACGAGCCCGGCGGGCCGGTCACCCTCCGTGGTCTTCTGGCGCTCGACGTCGAAGGCGCGACGCCGGTGCCCCTCGACGAGGTGGAGTCGGCGGCCAAAATCTGCCGGCGCTTCGTCACCGGGGCCATGAGCTTCGGCTCGATCAGCGCCGAGGCCCACGAGACCCTCGCCATTGCGATGAACCGCATCGGCGGCAAGTCCAACAGCGGCGAGGGCGGCGAAGAAGAACGTCGCTTCACGGTCGACGAGCACGGCGACCTCCGCAACAGCGCGATCAAGCAGATCGCCTCCGCCCGCTTCGGCGTGCACATCAACTACCTCGCCCACGCGGACGACCTCCAGATCAAGGTCGCGCAGGGGGCCAAGCCCGGCGAAGGTGGGCAGTTGCCCGGCCACAAGGTCGACGAGCGCATCGCAGCCGTGCGTTGCTCCACGCCGGGGGTCACGCTGATCTCGCCGCCCCCTCATCACGACATCTACTCGATCGAAGACCTCAAGCAGCTCATCTTCGACCTCAAGTGCGCCAACCCCGACGCTCGGGTGAGCGTGAAGCTCGTGGCCGAGATGGGGGTGGGGACCGTCGCCGCCGGGGTGGCCAAAGCGGGCGCCGACGCCATCGTCATCGCGGGCATGGCGGGGGGCACGGGGGCTTCGCCCATCTCCTCGATCAAACGAGCGGGTTTGCCGTGGGAGCTCGGTCTCGCCGAGACCCAGCAGGTGCTGATGCAGAACGACCTTCGGCGGCGTGTGCGGCTCCAGACCGACGGCGGCCTTCGCACCGGCCGCGACGTGGTGGTGGCCGCGCTGATGGGGGCGGAGGAGTTTGGCTTCGCCACCGCGGCGTTGGTGGTGGAGGGCTGCGTCCTCCTCCGCAAGTGTCACCTCAACACCTGCAGCGTGGGCATCGCGACCCAAGACCCCGAGCTGCGACGGCTCTTCACGGGGCGACCCGAGCACGTGGTGCGTTACTTCGAGTTGGTGGCCGAACAGACACGGCGCGAGCTCGCTCGGCTCGGCTTCCGGAGCCTCGACGAGGCCGTGGGACGGGTGGAGCGGCTACGGCGGCGCGAGCTCGACCACGACAAGGCCCGGTCACTCGACCTGTCGCCATTGCTCGCCCTTCACGATCCGAGGCGCGACGGTGGCATGACGCCGCCCGAGGCCGCCGAGGGCCAAGAAGCGCCCCGCCGGTTCGTCGCGCGCGTCGAGGACCCGGGGCTGGCCAACCACATCGACCGGACCCTGTTCGAGGCGGCTGCGCCCGCCATCGAGCGCGGAGCCCCCACGGAGATCGAGGCGGTCATCGGCAACACGCAGCGGTCGGCGGGCACCATGCTCTCGGGCCGCGTGGCCAAGCGCTACGGGAGCCGTGGGTTGCTCGACGACACGCTGCGGATCCGGTTCGCGGGGTCGGCGGGACAGAGCTTCGGGGCCTTTCTCGCCAAGGGGATCACCCTCGAGCTCACCGGGGACGCCAACGACTACGTCGGCAAGGGGTTGAGTGGCGGGCACATCATCGTGCGTCCCCCCGCGGATAGCCGCTTCACGTCCCACGAGAACGTCATCGTGGGCAACGTCTGCCTCTACGGGGCCACGGGCGGAGCCGCGTTCTTCGCCGGGCAGGCGGGGGAGCGCTTCGCCGTGCGCAACAGCGGCGCTCGAGCGGTGGTCGAGGGGCTTGGTGACCACGGCTGCGAGTACATGACGGGCGGCGTGGTGGTCGTCCTGGGTCATTGCGGCTGGAACTTCGGGGCCGGCATGAGCGGTGGCATGGCCTTCGTGTTCGACCGCGCACGCGAAATGCCGCGGCGGGTCAATCGCGAGATGGTCGAGCTCGAGCCGCTGACGGATTCATCCGACCAATGGTTGGTCCACGGCATGGTCGAAGATCACGTTCGCCATACAGGCTCGACGCACGCCCGGCGCATCCTCGACAACTGGGAGCTGATGATCCCCCACTTCGTGAAGGTGATGCCGGTAGAGTACCGGAAGGTTCTCGAACGCAAGCGACAGCCCAAGCCCAGCGCCCCTCGCCTCGAAGCTGCGGGGGAGGAGTAATCGATGGGCAAGCCTACTGGGTTCATTCAATGGGAACGGCTCCTGGTGCCTCGGCGACCCGTGGAGGAGCGCACGGGCGACTACGCGGAAATCGAGCGTATGGCCACGCCAGAGCATGCGCGGCAGCAGGCCGGACGATGCATGGATTGTGGCATTCCGTTCTGTCAGCAGGGGTGTCCGCTCGGTAATCCGATCCCCGAGTTCAACGACGGGGTCTATCGCGGCGATGTGGAGACGGCTTTTCGCATGCTTTCGTCGACCAACAACTTCCCGGAGTTCACCGGGCGCCTCTGTCCCGCCCCGTGTGAGGCGGCATGCACGCTCGCCATTGCGCAGGGTGCGGTGACCATCGAGCAGGTCGAGAAGGACATCGCCGAGCGGGCCTTCCGCGAGGGCTGGGTCGAGCTCGCGGCGCATCGCCCGCCGACCGGCAAGTCGGTGGGCATCGTCGGTTCTGGCCCCGCGGGGCTCGCGGCGGCCGAGCAGTTGTTGCGCGCAGGCCACGCGGTCACGGTCTACGAGCGAGACGATCGCGTCGGGGGACTCCTTCGCTACGGGATCCCCGACTTCAAGATGGCCCGGTCGGTGCTCGACCGGCGGATCCAGCTCATGGAGTCAGCCGGGGTGACCTTCGTCACCGGATGCGACGCGGGGGTCTCGCATTCGTGGACCTCGTTGCGGCAGGCCCACGACGCGCTGTTGCTCGCGCTCGGCAGTCGGCGTCCCCGCGACCTGAGCGTTGCGGGTCGAGAGCTCTCGGGGGTGGTCTTCGCGATGGATTTCCTCGAGCAGCAGAACCGCGTCGTGGCCGGCGACGTGGTCGCCGAGCAGATCCTGGCCACCGACAAGCGGGTGGTGATCCTCGGCGGTGGCGACACGGGGTCTGACTGTCTCGGGACCAGCCACCGCCAGGGCGCCGCGTCGGTGACACAGGTCGAGCTCATGCCCGCGCCCCCGGAGGCGCGCCGCAGGGGCAACCCGTGGCCTCAGTGGCCCATGGTCTTCTCCACCTCGTCGAGCCAAGAGGAGGGCGGCGAGCGCACCTTCGCCTTCTCGACCCAGCGCCTCGAGGGCGACGAGGGGCGCCTGACGCACCTGGTTGGGGCCGAGGTGACGATGGGCGAAGGGCGGCTCGAGGTGGTGGCGGGCACCGAGCGAAAGCTCGAGGTGGATCTGCTCATCCTCGCCATGGGGTTCGTGGGTCCTGAGACCGAGGGCCTCTCCTCGGAGCTCGGGGTCGAGCTCGACGCCCGCGGGAACGTGGCCGCCGACGCGGAGACGTTTGCCACCAGCGCAGACGGGGTGTTTGCGGCGGGCGACGCGCGTCGTGGGCAGAGCCTCATCGTGTGGGCCATCTCGGAGGGGCGAGAGGCCGCGCGGGCCATCGACGCGAAGCTGATGGGCGAGCCCAGCATCTTGCCGACCCGCGGCGCCGACACGCCATTTTGACCGCAGCGGTGGATCTGACGGCGCGATGGTGCCTGGCCTTCCGTCGCGGGGGCTTTGCGTTACCATGGGGGCTCGGTTCGCGATGGAGACGAGACGACGATGCGGTCGCGCCGGGGTCCAGATCATGGGCTTGGCGCTGGGGTGTCTTCTGATGCTGGGTTGCAGCGGGGCCAAAGGCGGCGGCGGCAAGACGCCGGGCGGCAGTGGCTCGGGCAACGACGGCAACGGAGGGAGTGGTGGACCTACGGTCACGGGCACGGTCGGTGCGCTGGACGAGGCCGCGGTGAAGAAGGAGGTCCAGGCGGCCACCGAGAAGGCTGAGGCCTGCGTGAAGCAGGCGCGGGAGCTGCTGCCCTACGTCGAAGGCGACATGACGGTGTCGCTACGGGTCGACAGCATGGGCAAGGCCTTCGAGGCCTATCTCTCCAACAACGATCTCGGTCTCGACAAGACCGAGGCCTGTATTCTCGACGCGTTCAAAGCGCGCACCTGGCCTAAGCCGGTCGGGGGCGACATCGGTGAGATCAGCCAGACGCTCGGCTTCGAGTCCGGCGTTCCAGAGCCGCCCAAGGCGTGGTCGGAGGCGGAGCTGAAGACGGCGATGGCCGAAGAGGCCGAAGAAGGTGAAGATCCCTTCGGTGCCCTCACGAAGAAGCTCGGGGCGTGCCGCGCGCAAGCCGGTGCCGGACCGATGATGGCCACCCTCTACCTCGACGAGGACGGCCTCGTGCAGGGCGTGGGCACCAGCGTCTCCGATGCCAAGGGGGCGGAGGCTTCGGCGTGTGTGGTGCGCGAGGTCCAGGCGACGAGCTTTCCTTCGCCGGACGCGGTGGCGAAAGTGACGGTGGCGGTGCCGTGATGCTCCGCTGGCTCCTCGTCGGACTGGTCTGCCTCTTCGGGGTGACCCTGGGCGGCGCAGCCCACGCGGAGTCGGTGGCCGAGCTCGCCAGGAAGCTGCGCACCCACGAGGACTTTCGCGTGCGCACCCAAGCGGCGCTGGCTCTGGGCGCGACCTCGAGCAAAGAGGCGATCGCGCCCCTATGCGATGGCCTCGACGACAAGGTCGACACCGTGCGCGCGGCGTCCGCGGGGGGCATGGCCAAGCTCGCGCTCGGTGGGAAAGACTGCCTCGAGCGACGTCTCCGGGTGGAGACCAGCAGCAACGTCAAGAAGATGATCCGCAAGGCGCTGCGGCTCATCGCCGAAGGGGCGGGCGCGACGGGACTCGGGCCCGACGCGAAGTTCTACGTCGCTTTCAAGACGGTGCAGAACGGCACCGGCCGCTCCAGCGTGAGCGGCGTCGCGGTGTCGGCCATGCGGTCGCGGATCTCCCAGGGCAAAGGGTTCGTCTTTGCGCCGTCGGGCGAGTCGGACAAGCAGGCCAAGAAGCGGCTGCGCAAGAACCCTCAGGTCGTGGGCTACGCGCTCGAGCCCAAGGTCTCGACCACGAAGACCTCGGGCGAGCTCCTCGTCACCTGTGCCATCGACCTCTACGACTACCCGGGGGGCGACAGCCTCGGGGGGGTCTCGCGGAGCGCAGGCAAGAGCGGCATCGACGAGGATGACGAGAGCGAAGAGGATGGCCTCGTGAAGAAGGCCTGCGGACAAGCGGCGGGCGAGTTCATGAGTCTCGCGGCCCAGGTGGATTGACGATGGCCCACGACGAGAAGGCCCAGAAGAAGCCGACCTACAAGCGTAGCCCCAAGAACCTCCTCCTCGACCGACACTTCCAGCTCCGCTACGCGGGGTTGCTCTTCGGCTTGGCGGTCGTCTTGAGCGGGGTCCTCGGTGCATTGCTCTGGCGCACCAGCGACACCCTCATCACGCAGAGCGCCAAGGCCGTGGTCTCGGGACAGAAGGCCGTCGACCTCGGCCGCCAGCTCGCGGGTGAGAGCGAGAAGGTGAGCGCGGTCGTGAAGATGAACATCGTCGAGGAGTACAAGGACAGCCCCGAGCTCCTCGCGACCTTTCAGGCGGACCAGAAGAAGCAGGACGACAAGCTCGCGGCCCAACAGGCAGCGCTCGAGCAGCAGGCCAAGTCGCTTTCGGCTCAGGCGAACGACCTCGAGCGACAGCAGAAGCAGTTGCTCTGGACCCTCGCCATCGCCCTCGTGATGCTGAGCTTGGGCATGGGAGCCGTGGGCATCGTCTTCACCCACAAGGTGGCGGGCCCGATTTTTAAGATGACGCGTCAGCTGAAGCGTCTCGGGGACGGCGACATGCGCGTGCCCGAGCCGCTGCGCAAGGGGGATGAGCTCACGGCATTCTTCGGGACGTTTCGCGAGACCGTGGAGCGACTTCGCGCGCAGCGCGAGGACGAGCTCGCCATGCTCGACGACATCCGTGAAGGGGTCGACGACGAGGCGCTCGCGGGCGAGCTCGACAAGCTGAGGTCGGAGCTGGAGCGGCCGCTCGCCACGTGAGCCGGTGGCTGTTGCTTGGCGGGGTGGGCTTCGCCCTCGCGACCGCCGTCGGCGTTGGCTGCGAGGGCGGCTCCGATACGGCGGGGAGCGCCGCGGGCGGCGAGGGGGGAAGCAGTGCGGCCAACACCACGACCGGGGGCGGCTTCGTGCCCGATTGTGAACCCGCGCCCAACCCCGCTAGCGACGGGAGCTGTGTCGTGCTCACCACGGTCACCGCCACGACCACCAGCGGTGCGGGAGGGGCGGGCGGCGCTGGAGGCTCGGCCACCGGCGGAGCAGGAGGAGCGGGCGGCGGGGTGATGCCCCCCGTCGGTGTCGAGGTGAACTGCAATCCCGTCGCAGGGACGGGCTGTGGGGATGGCGAAGCCTGCGACGTGCTGCTCGTGGCCGGCGTGCAGGCGGGTCTCCGTTGTGCCCCGCCGCCCAACCGCGCGCCGCTCTGTGCGCCGTGCGATCCCGTATCGGGTCCGTTCTGCGTCCCGGGATCGACCTGCACCGATGGCACCTGTCGCCGGTTCTGCTGCGACGACGGTGACTGCCCCACCGACACGACCTGCTCGACCCAGGAGGGCGGAACCTTCCGCTTCACCTTCGCTTCCAGCCTCGGGATCTGCCTCTAAGTTTTGGAGATCACCGCGCTTCTAGAAGTGACAAAATCCTGCGATCTCCATGGACTGGCGAGGTGGGAGACCGTGTTGTACGGTCCCCGACCTAATGCGTCGTCTCCTCGCCATCGGAGCGGCCCTTCTGGCCGCAGGCACCACCTTCGGTGCGCCAAGCTACGCCCAGGCTGAAGAGGAAGAGTGCCACGACTGCGTGGCCGACGCGCCGGCCGAGCCCGAGCACGCGGAGCCCGAGAGCGATCCGAAGCCCGATGCCGACGAGGCCCCGTCGGAAAAGGCCGAGCCCAAGAAGGCCGAGACCAAGAAGTCAGAGCCGAAGAAGGCGCCCGAGAAGAAGTCGGAGCCGAAGAAGGCGCCCGAGAAGACGTCGGAGCCGAAGAAAGCCGCCCCCGAAGAGGCGCACCACCATCACCACGAGCAAGAAGAAGATGGGGATGCGCCGGCCAGCCACGAAGATCGCTCCGTCGACATCGAGATGTCTTCGGCCGAGCTGAGCAAGGCGATCCGCAAAGACCTGAAGAGCCTCGGATCCATGTCGGTGGGGCGACCCCAGCAGGGCGCGCTGGTCAACCCGCAGCGCTTTCCTGCGGGCAAGCACTGGCACCTGATGTCACCGGGCAACGCCTACGGCACGCAGGAGACCATCGACTACCTGACGCGGGCCATCGAGAAGGTTCACGCGACCATCCCCGGCGGGCACCCGCTCTACATCGGCGACATCAGCAGCTACCACGGCGGTTCTCTCAAGGGACACAAGAGCCATCAGGCCGGCCGCGACGTCGACATCTCGTTCTACTACCGAGCTGCCAAGGGCAAGCCGATCCGTTGGTACCGCGTGGCCGACGCCGAGACCCTCGACGTCGCCCGCACATGGGTCTTCGTGAAGGCGCTGCTGACCGAGACCGACGTGAAGTTCATCTTCATCAACACCTCGGTGCAGAAGCTCCTGAAGGAGCACGCCCAGAAGATCGGTGAAGACCCCAAGTGGCTCGACCACGTCTTCCAGTACCAGTCGAAGGACCCCTGGCCGATCATCCGGCACAGCCCCGGCCACGACACCCACATCCACATCCGCTTCTACAATCCGCGGGCGCAGGAGTTGGGTCGTCGTGCCTACCCTCATCTCGTGGGCGCCGGTGTCATCAAGCCGCACGTCTACTACACGCACTACACGGCCAAGAAGGGTGACATCCTCGGCCGTATCGCGAAGCGCTTCGACTGCACCGTCGACGACATCATCAAGGCGAACAAGCTCTCGGGTGCGAAGATCCTCGCCGGCAAGACGTACCGCATCCCGCGCGAAGGCAACGTGCACCAGATCGGACGGGTGAAGATCCCGCCCCGTCGTCTTCCGTCGCCCCGCGGCACGTCGAACAAACACGCCCACGCGAGCGGTAAGTAGCGAGAGCGTAGCAGGGCCTCATGGCCCGCCGCGTTGAGGCGGCGTTCTCGGGCTCGATCTCGTTCTCGGGCTCGATCTCGTTCTCGGGCTCGATCTCGTTCTCGGGCTCGATCTCGTTC
>JAUHZF010000370.1 GCA_030426145.1 Polyangia bacterium | reverse complement strand
GACGACCGAGCGGGACGGGCGGGCGATCGCGAGCGACCCGGACCTGCCATTCACCGGGCTGGCGCACTTCGGGCCGATGTTCCTGTCGCACGTCAAGCGCAAGACGCGACCGATCGAGCTGCTCAAGACGGTCAACCTCGTCGACACACCGGGCATGATCGACGCGGCGCGTGACGACTCGGGGCGGGGGTACGACTTCACCGGCGCGGTGCGGTGGTTCGCCGAGCGGGCCGCCGAGCTCTACGTTCAGAGCATGTCACAGGCCTCGAAGACCAAGTTCGTTGCGGTGAGGTTTGGCAACGTGCTGGGCTCGACCGGCTCGGTCATCCCCACCTTCAAGGAGCAGATCCGCCGCGGTGGTCCTGTCACGGTGACCCACCCCGAGATGCAGCGGTACTTCATGACCATTCCCGAAGCCTCGCAGCTCGTTCTGCAAGCTGGGGCCATGGGGAAAGGTGGCGAGATCTTCGTGCTCGACATGGGCGAGCCCGTGAAGATCGTGCAGCTCGCCCGAGACCTCATTCGCCTGTCCGGCCTGACCGAAGCCGAGGTGCCCATCGAATTCACCGGTGTTCGACCAGGGGAGAAACTTTTCGAGGAGCTCTCCGTCGTCTCCGAAAACATCGCGAAGACGCGGCATCCGAAGATCTACATCGGGAAGATCGACGCCCAGGCGCGCGACCACGTACTCGAGCACTTCGACCAGCTGGGGCGCGTCATCAACAGCACCTCACGAGACGAGGTACGCACAGCTCTGGGGGCGCTCATCCCCGAGCTTCGCGAGTCCGACGAGAACACGCCCCTCGAGCGCCGAAGCAGTCCGTCCCGCGACCACGAGCCGGAAGCCGAGCCCGCATCGTCTCCCCCGCTGCGCGTCCGTTACGCCAGCAAGTGAGCGGCTACCCGAATGTAGCGATCCCGTCGCGGATTCGTTCCCGGTCGGCGTCGGTCAGGCTAGACCCACTCGGAAGACAAAGACCGAACTCGAACAACCGCTCCGCCACCTCACCGCCCAACACACGACATTGCGAAAAAACCGGCTGCAGATGCATCGGCTTCCATACCGGACGCGACTCGATGTTCAGCGATTCGAGATGGAGACGCAGCTCTTCGCTGGTCCCTCCGAATGCTTCCGGATCGATGGTGATGCATGTGAGCCAGAACGTCGGATGGCCATAGTCGGCCTGAGGCATGAACTCGATGCCGGGCCTGGAGCCGAGAACCTCGCGGTACCAGGCGTTGTTGGCGCGCCGCGCGGCCACGCGCGCATCGAGCACGCGGAGCTGCCCTCGCCCCACCGCCGCGAGCAGGTTGCTCATGCGGTAGTTGTAGCCGATGTGCGAATGCTGATAGTGCGGCGCAGGGTCCCGCGCTTGCGTCGCGAAGAATCTGGCCTTCTGAATCTTCTCTGGATCGGACGAGAGCAACATGCCCCCGCCGCTGGTGGTGATGATCTTGTTCCCGTTGAAGGAGAGCACGGCCATGTCACCAAAACAGCCGGCCGGCTTCCCTCGGTAACTAGCACCGAGCGCCTCCGCCGCGTCACTGATGAGCCGCACATCAAACTCTCGGCAGATCCGTGTGATGGGATCGTAGTCAGCACATTGGCCATAGAGGTCCACGGCGATGACCGCCTTGGGGAGCTTCCCTCGCTTCGCCGCGGCCCTGAGCTCCACTTCGAGCAACTCGGGATCTATGTTCCAGCTCGAGGCATTCGAGTCGACGAATACGGGAACGGCTCCCACGTAGGTAATGGCATTGGCCGTTGCGGCGAAGGTGAGCGACGAACACCACACCTCGTCGCCCGACTCGACGCCCAAGATCAAGAGCGCCAAGTGCAGTGCGCCGGTGCCGCTCGAAAGCGCCGCCGCGTGGCCGCATTGCAATCGGTCGCACATTTCCGACTCAAAGGCGTCGACGTTCGGCCCAATGGGGGCGATCCAGTTCGAGTCAAAGGCTTCGAGCAGCAACTGCCGCTCGTCCGCACCCATGTGGGGCGGCGACAAGAAGATCTTCTGATCGCGGTGGGCCATGTTCAACGCAAAGGTGCCACACGGCATGTCGGGTGCAAACCATGAAGCCGCTGAGAATCGCCCATGTTGCCCCTTGCTACTGGCCGGCGATCGAGTTCGGCGGACCGGTCCGAAGCGTCGGCAGTCTGGCCCGCGCTCAGACGGAGCTAGGCCACGACGTCGTGGTGCACACCACGAACCAGCGAGGGTCTGTCGCGGAGACGCCGGTTACCCCGGGTTGGCACGAGGTGGATGGCGTTCGTGTTCATTACGCCGCATCCATGACACCTCGCGGCTACTTCATGTCGCCGGGTCTGGCGACAGCGCTGTGGACGACACTGAGGCATGGCGCCGACATCGTCCACATGCACGGTCTGTGGGTCTTTCCGACGCTCGCCGGAGCACGCGCGTGTGAAGTACGGGGCGTACCCTACGTCGTCGCGCCCCGCGGCGCGCTGAATCGCTGGGCGAGGAAGCACAAGCAGTGGAAGAAGCAGGCCTACCTGCGCCTCGTGGAGACGCGCACCCTCGCGCGGGCGGCGGCAATTCACTTCACGACCGCGGCGGAACGTGACGAGTTCGATTCTCCACTGCCGAGCTTCGTCGTGCCCAACCCCATCCGGCTCGATGGCCTGTTGGACGTGAAGCCTGTGGACCCCGAGGCCCCCCTTCGCCTTCTCATCGCGGGACGCATTCACCCGGTCAAGGGCTTCGACCTTCTGCTCCCCGCCCTGGCCGCTGCGCGTGACGAAGGCTGCGCCTTCGAGCTCACCGTCGCCGGGCCCGACGAAGGGGGCTACGCATCGACAGTGCGAAGCCTCGCACAGAGACACGAGCTCACCTCGTTGATCAGCTTCACCGGAAAGCTCGACCGACCACAGCTCGCGAAGGCGTTCGAACACGCAAGCGCTGTCATCGTGCCCTCGCATCAAGAGAGCTTCGGCATGTCAGCCGCCGAGGGCATGGCCTCCGCGCGACCCATCGTCGCCTCCGAGCGAGTCAACATCGCAGCAGAAATCGCAAGCGCCGGCGCCGGCATCGTGGCGCAACACTCCGTAGAGGGCCTCAAGCGAGGCCTTCTCGAGCTCGACGAGCGTCGCCGCCAACTGCGCGAGATGGGAGAGCGCGGCCGCGCCTATGTCGTGGAGACCTATGCCCCCGATGCCGTGGGCGCAGCGATGGTAGAAGCCTATCGCGAGTTGAAGGATCAGAGGAGACGATGGCAGCAGGCAGCACAGTAGTGGTCACGGGCGGAGGCGGGTTCATCGGTTCGAACCTTGTGGCGGCGCTGCGTGAGAGAGGCGCGACCATTCGCATCGTGGACGACTTCTCCTCCGGCTTCCGGAGCAACGTCGTGGAGTCAGAGCAGGTATCGCTCATCGAGGCCGACATCTCCCGGCCAGGCGTCATGCACGAGGCCTGTGCCGGCGCGAGCGTGGTCTACCACCTCGCCGCCTCGGTCGGGAACAAGCGCTCGATCGACGAGCCAATCCGTGACTCGGAGATCAATGTCATCGGCACGCTCCGCGTCCTCGAGGCGGCGCGAGCGCACGGGGTCGCTAAGGTCGTGGTCTCCTCCTCCGCGGGCATCTTCGGGGAGCTGAAGACGCTACCGATCGCAGAGGACCACCCCCTCGAGCCCGACTCTCCCTACGGGGCGTCCAAGCTATGCGAGGAGAAGCAGGCTCTCGCCTACGCCAAGCTCTACGACCTCGACGCGGTGTGCCTCCGCTACTTCAACGTCTACGGTCCCAACCAGCGCTTCGACGCGTATGGGAACGTCATCCCCATCTTCGCCTTCAAGATGCTGCGCGGAGAGACCATCACCATCTTCGGCGATGGTGAGCAGACGCGCGACTTCGTCAACGTCCACGACGCGGTGCAAGCCAACCTCCGCGGCGGCGACGCGACGACGAGCGTAGCCGTCAACATCGGCAGCGGAACCCGCATCACCATCAATCGACTGGTCGAGATGCTGCAAGAAGCCTCCGGCATCAAGGCGAAGGTAGAGCACGGCCCCCCCCGGCCGGGTGACGTGCGCGACAGCTTGGCCGACATCAGCCTCGCACGGAAGGAGCTCGGCTTCGATCCCCAGGTGGGCCTCGAAGAAGGCCTGAAAGAGTACATGGAGTGGGCCAAGGCCGAGGCGGCACGAACATGAAGGTCCTGGTCCTCGGCGGCGCCGGAATGCTCGGCCACAAGATCGTCCAGACGCTCCAGGACCGCCATGAGCTGACCTGCACCCTCCGGGGCCCCGCAGACCGCTATCCGGCGGTCCCGTTCCTGAACGGCCCCCACGTGGTCGGTGGGGTCGACGCCATGGACTTCACCGCGCTCGAGCAGCTCGTCGGCACGCATGCGCCCGACGTGTTGATCAACTGCGTCGGGGTCATCAAACAACGCGATGCCGCCAAGGACGCCATCCCCAGCATCAAGATCAACGCGCTACTCCCGCACGTGCTCGCCGATTGGATGAGCCGCCACGGTGGACGTGTCATCCACTTCAGCACCGACTGTGTCTTCAATGGCAAGCGCGGCGGCTATCGAGAGGAGGACCCTTCCGATGCCGAAGACCTGTACGGCAAGTCCAAGTACCTCGGCGAGGTCGCTACCACCCATGCGCTGACGCTGCGTACGTCGATCATCGGGCGCGAGCTGTCGCATCACGCGTCGCTTCTAGAGTGGTTTCTCTCTCAAAGGGGTGGCGCCATCAAGGGTTTCGAGCGTGTCATCTACTCGGGGCTCACCACGAACCACCTCGCGAGGCTGGTCGGAACCCTCATCGAGGATCACCCTCAGCTGAACGGCTTGTACCAAGTCGCGAGCGACCCCATCAGCAAGTACGACCTGCTGATCGGCATCCGCGACGCCTTCGGGCTCGATGTCGACATCTCTCCAGAGGACGCGACCGTCTCAGACCGCAGCCTCGTGGGGCAGCGCTTCGTGGAGGCCACCGGTATCGCGACACCACCTTGGGCTGACCTCATCGCAGAGCTCGCAGCCGACCCCACCCCCTACGACGCCTGGCGATAGCGAGGACGACATGTTCGAAGGAAAAACACTTCTCATCACGGGCGGCACAGGGACCTTCGGGAACGCTGTGCTCCGGCGATTCCTCGACACCGACATTGCGGAGATCCGCGTCTTCAGTCGTGACGAGAAGAAGCAGGAAGACATGCGCATCGCCTATGCGCACCCCAAGTTGCGCTTCTACATCGGCGATGTGCGCGAATACACCAGCATCAACACCGCCATGGTGGGTGTCGACTACGTGTTCCACGCCGCTGCGTTGAAGCAGGTGCCGTCGTGCGAGTTCTATCCCCTCGAAGCGCTGCGTACCAACGCGCTTGGCGCTGAAAACGTGATGCGCGCTGCCCAGGAGGCGGGGGTCGAGCACATGATCGTACTCAGCACCGACAAGGCGGTGGCCCCCATCAATGCCATGGGACTGACGAAGGCGCTGATGGAGAAGCTGATGATTGCACGCTCCCGGGTTGCGGCGACCGTCGGCACGACGCTCTGCGGTACGCGATACGGGAACGTGATGGCGTCACGTGGATCCGTGATCCCCTTGTTCATCTCCCAAGTGAAGGAGGGGAAGCCGCTCACCGTCACCGATCCCAACATGACCCGCTTCCTCATGAGTATCGAAGATGCGGTGGACCTCGTGCTCTACGCCTACGAGCACTCGAAGCCCGGTGACGTGTTCGTGATGAAGGCTCCATCGGCCACGATCGCAACGTTGGCCGAAGCGGTGAAGAAGGTCTTCGATGCAGACAACCCGGTGCGCATCATTGGCACCCGCCACGGTGAGAAGCTCTACGAGACCCTGCTCACGCGGGAGGAGATGGGGCGGGCCGAGGACCTGGGCGACTTCTTCCGCATTCCCGCCGACAATCGCGACCTCAACTACGCGCTCTACTTCACGCAGGGGGAAACCAAGGTCTCGCAGGCGGAGCCCTATCATTCGCACAACGCCGGCCGCCTCGACGTCGACGACCTTGCGGCACTACTTCGAAAGCTCCCCTACGTGCAGGGCGAGCTGAAGGCATGGAAGGACCAGCGGAGCTGACATGGCACGCATGAAGATCATGACCATCCTGGGCACGCGCCCGGAGATCATCCGGCTGTCGCGCGTGATCGCGAAGCTGGACGCGGCGACGGACCACGTCTTGGTGCACACCGGTCAGAACTACGATGACAGACTGAGCCGCATCTTCTTCGAGGAACTCGAAGTTCGAGAGCCCGACGTCTACATGGGCGTGCGTGCGCCGAGCTTCGGCGGTCAGATCGGACAGATTCTCGAGAAGATCGAGACCCTGTTCCACGAACACAAGCCGGACCGCCTGCTCATCCTCGGAGACACCAACAGCGGCATTGCAGCCATTGTGGCCCGTCGCCTTGGCATCCCCGTCTACCACATGGAGGCAGGGAATCGCTGCTTCGACGATCGCGTACCCGAGGAGGTCAATCGGCGAATCATCGACCATTCGAGCTCGGTGCTGATGCCCTACACCGAGGGAAGCCGCGCCAACCTGCTCGCCGAAGGCATCCCCGGCCAGCGGGTCCTCGTGACCGGCAATCCCATCAAGGAGGTCATGGATCACTACGGTGACAAGGTCGCCGCCAGCGGAATCCTGAAGGACCTGGGACTCGAGCAGAAGGGCTACTTCTTGGTGACGATGCATCGTGCCGAGAACGTGGACATCGAGCCACGGTTGCGACAGCTCGTGGCGGCGTTGAATCGACTACACGAAGAGTTCGGCAAGCCCGTGGTCGTTTCAGCGCATCCTCGAACGCGTTCTCGGATGGAGGCCTTCGGTCTAGCGACCGATGGAGATGCGGTGCGCTTCCTGGAGCCGTTCGGTTTCTGCGACTTCGTTCATCTCGAGACGCACGCGTTCTGCATCCTGTCCGACAGCGGCACCGTACAGGAGGAGGCCTGCATTCTAGGCGTTCCCAACGTCACCCTTCGCGACGTGACGGAACGGCCCGAGACGGTCGAATGCGGGAGCAACGTCTTGAGTGGTGCAGATCCCGACCACATCCGTCAGCTGGTGGGTTTGGTCACCCAGAGCGGCCGTCGCTGGCAGCCTCCACCGGAGTACCGTGTCGCCGATGTCGCCGACACGGTCTGCCGCATTCTCCTCAGCTACCGCATCCCGGACCTGGCCGAACAGGGGTGGCAACGCCGGGGCGGCTGATGCGAATCCTGTTGCTGAGTCAGTTCTTCGACCCCGAGCCCGTACCCAAGGGATTGGCCTTCGCCAAAGCACTCGTCGCCGCAGGACACCAGGTCCAGGTGTTGACGGGTTTCCCCAACTACCCCGGCGGCAAGGTCTATGCGGGCCACGACGTCTCGCTGCACAGACAGGAGCACATCGACGGCGTCGACATCCATCGGGTGGCGCTCTATCCGAGCCACGACCGGTCAGCGCTACGACGGATCGCCAACTATGCCAGCTTCGCGATGAGTGCAGCGTGCTTGGGACCGTTGGTCGTGGACAAACCAGATGTCGTCTTCGTCTACCATCCGCCCCTGACGATCAGTCTCCCGGCGGCCACGCTCAAACTCCTGCTTGGGGTCCCCTTCGTCTACGAAGTTCAGGATCTCTGGCCAGACACCTTGCGTGCCACGAAAATGATCGATCAGCCCCAGGCGCTCGACGTCATCGGCCGGTGGGCGCAACAGGTGTATCGGGTCGCAGACGAGATCATCGTCATATCGCCGGGCTTCCGTGACCGTTTGGTGGAGCGTGGGGTGAGCCCTGATAAGATCGAGGTCCTTCCCAATTGGTGCGAAGAGGGACGCGTCGTGATGCAACCGCGGGACCCCTCCCTGATGGATCACTTCGGTCTGAGCGGTCGATTCAACGTGATGTTCGCGGGAACCATGGGATTCGCCCAGGGCCTCGATGCCGTGCTGGATGCCGCCAAGATCAGCCAGCAGAAGACACCCCACGTCCAGTACGTGTTCGTAGGAGGCGGGGTCGACAAGGCGCGGCTCGAGGCGCGAAGCAGCGAGCTCGGACTCGAGAACGTGAAGTTCCTGCCTCGGCAGCCCATCGAAAACATGGGTCGCATTCTGCCCCTGGCCGACGCGCTGCTCGTGCATCTCCGCGATGACCCGCTGTTTGCGATCACGATCCCCTCCAAGACGCAGGCCTACCTCTACGCTGGAATCCCAGTGATCGTGGCCATGCGAGGGGACGCTCCTGCTTTGGTCGAGGCCGCGCATGCCGGTGTCGTGTGCCCGCCGGAGGACCCCACAGCCCTGGCCGAAGCGGTGGCCGACCTCGCCACGAGGAGCACGAAGGAGTTGAGCAAGATGGGCCAAGCCGGTCGCGCGTACTACGATGCCGAGCTGAGCATGAAGGTTGGCGTCCAACGCTACCTCGACATCTTTCACCGCGTTACGGGAACGACGTGAGTCTCTACGAGCTCAGTAAACGAAGCCTGGACGTGGCTGTCAGCGGAGCGGGTCTCCTGGTCCTCTCGCCACTTCTCGCCACGATCAGCGGAGCGATCGTCCTCACGAGTGGTCGGCCGGTACTGTTCTGCCAGGAGCGACCGGGCAAGAACGGTCAGAGCTTCTTGCTCTATAAGTTCCGCACCATGCGCGCGACGCGTGAGGGTGAAGCGATGCTCGCGAGCGACGCCGACCGATTGACCGGTCTCGGCAAGCTGTTGCGGTCCACCAGTCTCGATGAGTTGCCCACCCTGTGGAACGTGTTCTTCGGCGACATGAGCCTCGTCGGCCCGAGACCGCTCCTCATGAGGTACCTTGAGCGCTACAGCCCGGAGCAGGCGCGTCGGCACGAAGTGAGGCCCGGCATCACGGGGTGGGCGCAGGTCAACGGACGCAACGCCATCAGCTGGGAGGACAAGTTCGACCTCGACGTCTGGTACGTCGACCACCGCTCGTTCTTGCTCGACCTCGAGATCCTTCTCCGCACCGCCAAGACCGTCCTCGTGCGAGACGGCATTACGGACGGCCAAGCCGCGACCATGCACGAATTCATGGGCAGTCCGCCACGGCAGGGAGCCGAGGGGTAAGATGCAGCGCATCGTCGTCTACGGCGCGAGTGGCCACGGAAAGGTCGTCGCCGACATCGTCATGGCACGCGACGACATGGATCTCCTTGGCTTCATCGACGATGGCACCGCGTCCCCGGGCACCGTTCTCGGCCATCCCGTTCTTGGGCCTGGCGCATGGTTGCTCGAGCGCACAGATGAGGGGCTCGGAGTGGCCCTCGGCATTGGCGATAACCACGCGCGAATGCGCATCGCGGAACGATGCTTGGACGCCGGCCTGGAGCTTAAGCCTGTCCTCACTGCAGACGCAGCGACACTGCTAAGACGGGTCACCTTCGACATCATCGGTCTGCCACCAACCCCCACACAGATTATCCAGTTCATCAACGCCCCTTCATCGAC
>JAUHZF010000369.1 GCA_030426145.1 Polyangia bacterium | reverse complement strand
AGGCTCTCGTGCCGACACGGGTGAGGGGGTCGACCGTGGCGCGCTCGAAGAGAATGATGTTCTCTAGGGCTTGCACGACCAGATGCGCGTAGATGGCGCATGCTTCGTGGCAATCGGTGGGGAGGCCGTCGGCTTGCACGACCATGCACCCCCGCTCGCCGTTCCGTGTCTCGAGGGGGACGACGGCGTAGCCGCCAGGATGCCAATGAGGGACATCCTGCTCGAGTCCAGCTGCGACGACCTCGCCGATCTCGCCCGGGAGCGCCCCAAAGCCGCTGGCTTGGGCGAACTGACCCGTGGAAGCGTGGATGCTGACCCCCTCGTCGGCGCCGTCGAATACGAAGAGGCCGTTGTTGGCGGTTGCGATGAATCCGTCCCGACCTTGGAGCAATGGGACGAGGTGGTTCAAGGCCGCATGCAGGACTTGCCGTCCCGACTGCAACTGCACGATCTCCGGCGTGGCGTCGATGATGTGGCGCAGGCTCGCTTGCTGCCGTCGCACCCGTTCCAAGGCTCGGTAGTGTTTGAGGGCGGCGTCGATGAGGACGAGGAGCCGCTCGGGCCCATCGGCCTTGTCGTGGTAGCCCTGGATGTCGAGTTCGGCGAGCAGCCTGCGCGCCGGCTGATCGGACGCGTAGCCCGTAACGAGAAGCACCTCGGTAGCGGTGTCGAAGGCACGGATCTCGGCGACCACGTCAGCACCGGTGCCACCTGGCAGGTGGTAGTCGAGCAGGACGAGATGGGGTTTTTCCTGGCGTACCAGTTCCACCCCGGCCTCGGGCGTCATGGCCGACAGGACCTCGTGACCTTCGCTCGACAGTAGGCGCACCATGCTCCGCACCATGCCTTGGTCATCGTCGATGACGGCGATGCGATGCCGGTGCTGCGTCCGATTGCTGCGTTTGAGCCGAGCCACGTGTCCTCCACAACCCGAACGGCCGCCCGAGGACCTTCTTGAGACCTTGCCGGAGCGGTGGCGTGGCTCAGAATTGGAAGTCGATGAAGGGGGTTGGGGGGAGCACGCACTCCCCGCGCTCATGGGGGCAGCCACCATCGCACTCCTTGGCGCGTGCGCAGTCGGCCGCCGACGCCCAGCAGTAGCCGTGCTCGTAGGTGCAACGGTAGGCGTCGCGGCACGCCTGCGCCGCGCGACAGTGGTCTTCGGTGCCTGCTCGGCACTCGCGGCCCACCTTGCGGCAAGCACCGTAGTCGGCGCAGCCGGAGGACGCCGCGCAGTCCTCGTCGCTCGCGGCGACGCAGCGGCCCCCTTCGGAACCACACAGACCGCGCGTGCGACAGGCGTCGCTCTCGCGGCAGGTGCCTTCGTCGCCTCCAGGTGCGCAGACACCATCGATGACCTGGCAGGTGCCCTCGTCGGTGCAGGACATGACGTTGGCGCAGTGCTTGGTCTCGGTGGCGAGGCAGAGGCCGTTGATCGGGGTGCACCGACCGTTGGTGTCGCAGGGATCGATCTTCTCGGTGCCTAGGCCGCGACAGCTCCCGTCATCGGGCACGGGGGCGCAGTTGCCGTCATGCATTCGGCAGTAGCCATAGGCTCGGCACGCCCAGCTCTGCGCGCAGTCCTCGTCACGTCCGGGACCACAGACGTCGCCGTGCAAGGCGCATAGCCCGTAGGCGGCGCAGCCCCACCACGTCGCACACGGCCCTTTGGGTGGCGGGGCGTCGCGTGGGGACGGCTCCACGACGGGAGGAGCCGCGACCGCGGCCTCGGGGGCGGGCACGGACGCACCCCCGCAGGTGATCGCGAAGCCACACAGAAGGACACCGAGACCTCGGGCCTGACGAAAGGAAGACACGACCGTACCGTGCCAGTCGAATCCACTGCGGTCGAGCCGTCAGCCGAGGGTGGCGGCGAGGCGGTCGAGCTGATGTTGGTCGGCTTTGCGGATGGCGCTGCGAATGACGGGGCCGAGGAGGGAGAGCCACCCGCCCACGTGGCACGCAACCACCAGGTCGACCCGCGTTCCGGTCGGGACCGCTGAGAGGTCGTACCGGTAGTCAGCCACGACGGCGCCTTGTTCGGAACGAAGGACGAGGCGCCGCGGGGCCTCCGCCACCGCGATCTCGCTCGCTCGCGCCTTGCCGCGCGCGGTGAAGACGACGCGCGTGCCGGCTTCGGTCGGGCCGTCAGCCCGTATGTCGTCGACATCGCCCATCCACTGGTCGGCCCGATCCCAGCGGGTGAGTGCAGCCCAGGCCTCATCGGGGGGCACGGGCAGAATGATCTCGGCGGCAAAGACGGTGCGCAGGTCGGGCATGGCGGAACCATCGTCGAGCCCGCCGCGTGCGGTCTTGGACGGATTTCACATGGCTACTCCGGCACGAAGCCCGCAGCGTCTTCGGGCTCGCCCCCGAGGTTGTCGTGGGCGCGCTGCGCCGCGAGGTACTGCGTGGGGGTCACCCCGGTGTGGCGTTTGAAGTCGCGAACGAGATGGGCCTGGTCGTACCAACCGAGCTCGGCCGCGACGTCGGCCCACGGCACGTCACGGTGCACATCGAGGGCCGCGAGAAACCGCCGAAGCCGGAGCAGACGAGCCAGCGCCCGGGGCGTGATGCCGACGAGGCGCCCGAGCTCCCGATCGAGGTGACCGTGCGAGATCCCCATGGCCGCCGCCACCTCAGAGACGGCGCGCGTTGGCTCTTCCTCCAGCATCCGCACGGCAGCCTCGGCGCGGTCGAGCCCCGGTGGATCGGCCCCGAGGTTGGCTTCGAGGAACGTGAGCGCTCGCTCGAGCTTCGCTTCCCCCGACGCGAGCTCGCCCAGCTGTTGCCGCAAGGCGGACCCTCGCCCCCACGCCGACAGAGGCGCGGCGCGCCCGCGTAGGGTCGAAGGGTCGATGCCCAGGGCCGCCTCGGCCCCGACCGGCGTCGTGACGACCCCGAGCGCGTGCGTCTCCCCGAGTGGCTCGTTGATCACGGGCCCGACGTGGGGGCCGATCACGACCCCCGACGCGGCGCGGATCGACGCCCCACGGCCATCGTCGGGGGTCATCAAGAGGGGGTCGCCGAAGACGAGGATGGCCACCGTCGAGCCGGTGGGCGCGATCCTCTCGCGGGTGTAGGGCACCGTGCCGCGCGCGAACCACACCAGCTCGACGAAGCGCGCGAGGCGGCCGCCTGGCTTGCGCTTGAGGAAAACGAAGGGAGCTACCACGCCCATCTCCCCCCGTAAGGGCGCAGGAAACCGTCGCCCGTCGCATGCGAACGGCTCCGACAGTGGATGGTCACCTTTTCCCCCACCGGTTTAGACATGGCGTGTCACCCCCGTGCCTAAGTGTAGGAACTTACGTTGTCGCATGATGTAGGTGCGTATGGCATGCCGTGTGCTCTTGTCGGGGCCAACGACCGACTACGGAGATTGTCGCTGATGAAGCTCTTCAAAAAGACCCTGACCGCGCTCCTCATGAGCGCCTCGCTCCTCGGCGTGGCCTGCAACGATGCGCCGCCGCCAGAGAACACCCAGAACCAGACCGAGCAGTCGCTCGAGGGTGTGATGCCCGACGCCCCCGAGGCGCCCGGCACCTTCTCCATCGATCGTTTGGCCGACGGCCAGTGGCAGTTCCGCCTCATCGGGGCCCACGGCGACGTCGTCATGGAGAGTGAGAAGTACGCGAAGAAGGAGTCGGTCTACAACGGCATCCTGGCCATCCAGGAGAGCGGTGTCGTCGATGCCCAGTACGAGGTGTCCAACGACAGCGGCGTTTGGAACTTCTACCTGCAGGCGCTCGGCAACAACGAGGCCATCGGTCACAGTCGTCGTTTCGGCTCCGAGGAAGACGCCACGGCCGCCATGGCCGAGGCCCGCGACCTCGTCGTCGCCATGGTTCAGTACAAGGCTGCCATCACCGACGGCGCTCGCTTCGACCTCTGGCGCGACCTTGACTCCCGTGACTGGCTCTTCGTCCTCCGCGGTGAGGACGGCAACATCCTCCTCGAGTCGCAGGGCTACACCGGCCGCACCGATGCCGTGAACGGCATCGACTCGGTGCGTGAGAACGGTCGCATCGAGGGACGCTACATCACCGAGACGGCCGACGAAGGCGTCTACCTCGTCCTCCGCGCCGGCAACTACCAGGAGATCGCCCGCACGGGTCCCTTCGATACCGAGTCCGAGGCGACCGAGGTCCAGGCCGAGCTGATGACCCTCATCTCCTCCGAGCAGGTGGCCAACCCCTGGTGAGCCCCGAGAAACCCGAGACGACTTCCCTGAAAGACAAGACGATGAACAAGAAAGCAATCTGTCTGGTCAGCCTCGGCGCCCTCGCGATGGCCGCCGGCTGTGAACAAGAGGCCTACGACGGCGAGCTGGGTCAGGCCCAGGACGAGATCGTGCGCGTGGCCCACACCCCGGTCGAGCGCCAGTCGATCGGCAACTGCTGGCTCTACTCCCAGGCCACCTGGGTCGAGTCGATGAACCTCACCTACCTCGAGGCCCATCCGGCCGGCGGGGAGCCCGAGAACGTGTGCGTGCACAACGTGTGCGAAGAGGGCGACAAGATGGCCGCCGACTGCAACTCGTGCGCGACCAAGATCTGCGACGCCGACCCCTACTGCTGCGAGACCGGCTGGGATCACCTCTGCACCGGTGCGGTGGCGAACCTCTGCGGCGTCGACGCCTGCGAGGCCACCCCCGAGCCCACCCCGACCGAGCCCGTCGAGCCGCTCGACGTCTCGCAGTCCTACTGGACCTACTGGCATTGGTTCGACCAGATCACCGACAACTTCTACGGTGACGAGATCCAGACCGGCGGCTGGCAGTGGAAGAGCAACGCCATCGTGCGTGACCGCGGCGTGATGCCGGAGCTCGCCTTCGTGCCCGAGGACAGCCAGGCCGAGAGCTCGAGCCGGCAGTCGGACGCCCTGCGCAAGATCAACGAGGCCCTCAAGGAGGGTGGCGAGCTCGCGACGGCCGCCGCTCGCCGCGATGGTGAGACCGTGCGCCGCGTCTTCGACGAGGCCTGGGGTCTATCGGACGAGGTTCGCGCTCACCTCGACGCCGCCTTCGGCACCGACGGCGAGACCACCCTCCGCACCGGCGGCTCGGTCGAAGGAACGCCCATCCTCGACCCCTCCACCATCCCCGTCCGCTACACGGTGCGCCGCAACGGCGAGACCGAGATCAAGGACACCAACCTGGTGGAGGCCATCCGTGAGTGGTCGGTCGAGCGCTACCCGGGCTACGGCTCGGCCAGCCAGCGCCGCGCCTTCCAGCAGCGCGTCCAGCGCGCCCTGCACGACGGCAACCCGGTCGTGGTGACCTGGGACGTGGACTTCAACGCCATGAACGACGGCGAGTTCAACATGGACAACCTCGCCAACGCTGGCGGCCCCGGTCGTCAGGGCGGACACATGACGGTCTTCGCCGACTACAAGGCCATCACCAACAGCTTCGGCACCCTCGAGGCCGGCGATACGCTCGACGAGCAGGACCCCGATTACGCGGACAAGGTCGACGAGCTCCTCAGCTCCTCCACCGAGGTCGTCTACTTCCGCACCAAGAACTCGTGGGGTACCCGCGACGGTGAGCCGCTCGGCTACCACCAGCTCTACATGGACTACCTCGACGGACCCATCAAGTTCTGCCCCAGCGAGGACAACAAGGAGAACTGCACCGGCGAGAGCAACCCCTGGCGCGACTCGATGTTGCCCCCCGGGTACTAGCCCTCACGTCTGGATGAAGTCCGACGAACGCCGGTCCCTCTCGAAGGGGGCCGGCGTTCGGCCTTCCATTCGGCGTCGTCAGCCGGTCGCGGTGCCGAGGCGGTCGCGACCGAGGAAGGCCTCGAGCACGGCCTGCACCCGCTCGAAGTCGGCCGGCTTGTCGAAGAAACGCTTCGGTCGATGCTGGGGTGGGACGAAGGCCCAGATCGGGTTGCGTGAGGCATCGCCGTCACCGGACACACATACGGTGGGCGGGATCGGCACGCCTTCTTCGGCGAGGCTTCGGATGAGCTCGGCGGCCGAACCGTCTTCGAGCCACATGTCGCTCACGAAGGCGTCGAAGGGCTGAAGGTCGAAGGCCTCGCGCGCTTCATCGGGGGTAGAGGCGGTGGTGACGGCATAGCCCGCAGCCACGAACCATCGCTCTGCCGCTTTGCGACAGCCATCGTCGTCGTCGAGCACCAGCACCCGCAGAACGCGGGGAATGGTCTTGGACTTGGCTCCCTTTGGTCGCGCGTCGCCCATCGACTCCATCAAAGCCTCATTCGACGCGGCGTGTCACCCAAAAACTCCTCCAACGTAGCGGGAGGTGGGGAATGCGCGCCGTGCTCGCGATGTGGCATGCTCTCGACCGAGATGTCGGTTTTCGTTTCTCTTCCCGAGCTTCCGCCCTGCTCGCCCGAGGTCTACGTCGCGGCGCTCCACGGTGTTATCGCGCAGCAGGTTTCGGAGGCCGCGGCCCCGTCGGTTGGGCCCCGCGCTTTGATCGGGCGCTTGCCCAAGGTCGAAAAGGTGGAGGGCGAGGGCCTCTTCGAGACCATGCCGCCCCACAGCGCGGAAGACGCCGAGGCCGGCAAGTACTTCAGCGCCGTGGTCGAGGCCTGCTACCTCGTGGCTGCGGCGGACGGCATGGCCGAGGTCGAGCGAGGGGCGGTCGCCCACCTCATCAAGTGCGCGACTGGGGGCGGCCTCGATGAGCCCGACGCGATCTTCGACGCCTACGCCCAACTCCTCGAGCGCCAAGGGCTCGAGGCGCGTCTCGATGCGGTGGCCGAGAAGCTCGAGGACTTCATGGCCCGCGAGGAGGCGATGGGGTTCGCCGCGAGCATCGCCGTCGCCGACCGCGAGCTCGCCCGCAACGAAGGGGTGGTCCTGATGGCCTTGGCCAAGCGGTTCGACTACTCGCAGGGCGAGGTCCAGGCCGCCGTGGACCAGGTCGCGAAGATGCTCGCGGCGGCCATCGAGGCCGAATCCTCCGGCTGACAAAAGTGGTAGAACCCGGGACGTGAAGCGCTACGACGTCGTCGTCCTGGGCAGCGGCCCCGCAGGTGAGGGAGCCGCCATGACGGCCGCCAAGGCGGGCAAGTCGGTGGCCGTCATCGACCGCCGTCACGAAGTGGGCGGCGCGTGTGTGCACCATGGGACCATCCCGAGCAAGGTGCTGCGCCACGAGGTGGAGCAGTACCGCATGGTGCGCACCCATCCGCTCTACGCGCACGCGCTCGAGGCCCTCGACATCGAGTTCCCCCACCTGCTCAACGCGGCGCGCGACGTCATCGGCCAGCAGTCGAGCATGCGCCGCGACTTCTACGAGCGGAACGACGTGCGCTTCTACGACGGTCACGGCCGCTTCACGGCGCCCAACCGCATGGAGGTGGTGACCGAGTCGGGCCAGGTCACCCCCATCGAAGCCGACCACGTGATCCTCGCCGTGGGCTCGCGCCCCTGGCATCCCGACGGCATCGACTTCGAGCACCCACGCGTGCGCGACGCGAACACCATCCTCTGTCTCGAAGAGACCCCAAGCAGCGTCATCGTCGTCGGGGCGGGGGTCATCGGCTGCGAGTACACCTCGATCTTCCGACAGCTGCGGGTGAAGGTGAACCTCGTCAACAATCGCGAGACCCTGCTCGACTTCCTCGACGACGAGATCAGCGACGCGCTCAGTTACCACCTGCGCGACCAAGGCGCGATCCTCCGTCAGAATGAAGAGTTCGCGTCGGTGGAGACCCACGACGACCACGTGGTGCTCAACCTGCAGAGCGGCAAGCGCATCAAGGGAGACTATCTGCTCTGGGCCGCAGGGCGCTCGGGCAACACCGGTGGCCTTCAGCTCGAGAAGGCCGGGCTCGAAGCCAACCGGCGGGCTCAGCTCGACGTGAATGCCTTCTATCAGACGTCGGTTCCCCACATCTATGCGGTGGGTGATGTGGTGGGGCGACCGGGCCTCGCCAGCGCGAGCTATGACCAGGGCCGCTTTGCCGCCGAGCACATCGTTCGTGGTCGCACGGACCTCTCGCTCGTCGAGCACATCCCCACCGGCATCTACACCACGCCGGAGATCAGCACCGTGGGGGCGACGGAGCGCGAGCTCACCGAGAAGAAGATCCCTTACGAGGTGGGCCTCGCCAACTTCCGCAACCTCGCACGGGCGCAGATCGAACGAACGCGGGTCGGCATGCTCAAGCTGCTCTTCCACACCGAGACCTACGAGCTCCTCGGCATCCACTGCTTCGGGCACGACGCCTCCGAGATCGTGCATATCGGCCAGGCTGTCTTCGCCCAGAAGAACGGCGGCAACGACATCCGTTACTTCGTCGACACGACGTTCAACTACCCCACGATGGCGGAGGCCTACCGCACCGCCGCGCTCAACGGCCTCAATCGCTTGGGCTGAGGCCGCGATACGTGCGGTCCCTAGGGGGCCAGGGTGACCGTCACGCCGGACGGCATCGAGGCGCTGCGATGGACCTGATGGGTGGCCGCTCTGAAGTCCGACGCCTTCGCCGCGTAGATGTCGGTGAAGGTCTGCGGGTTGCGGTCGACGAGGGGAAACCACGTGCTCTGAACCTGCACCATGATTCGATGCCCGCTCCTGAAGCTGTGGCAGACGTCGGGCAGCTTCAGCCGCACGAGGGTCGGTTCGCCCGGAACGAAGGCCTCGGGGTTCTCGAAGCTCTTGCGGAACTTCCCCCGAATGACCTCCCCGCGCACCAACTGCTGGTAGCCGGAGAGCTTGGTCGGCTCGCCTTCTTCGTCTTCGTTGGCGGGGTGCACGTCGATGAGCTTCACGATGAAGTCGGCGTCGGTCCCCGTGGTGGAGACCCATAGCTGGGCCTCGAGCGGCCCGGCCAGACGCACGTCGTCGACGAGCTCGTCCGTGGAGAAGACGAGCACGTCGGGACGCCGCGCCGCGAAGCGCTGATCCCCGCTCATGTAGCTCTTGTCGATGCGCAGCGTAGGCCGCCCGAAGTAGGGGACGGGCTTGGACGGATCGCTGACGTAGGCGTCGAAGGCGTCGCCCGCGCCGGCAGGGGCCGTGCGAGACAGCGTGCCGCCGGGCCCGAAGAAGAAGGTCGTTTTCGTGGCGCCCGGAGGCGGCCAGGCGGGGTAGCGGTGCCACGTGTTCGTGCCCGTCTCGAACATCAGGGCCTCGGGAGGCACGCCGCCCTTCGCATCCTTGAGGTGCCGCCGGAAGAAGGGCAGCTCGATCTGCTCCTGATAGAAGCGGGACGTCTTCTGTCCGAACGAGAGGTCACCATGGCGTTCGCCGCTCTCGCGGGCCCAGCCTCCGTGTTTCCACGGTCCCATGACGATGGTGTTCGCCGCGCCGGGGCTCTGCGTTTCGAAGGCGCGATAGGTCTCGAGGGCACCGAAGAGGTCTTCGGCGTCGAACCAGCCGCCAACGGTGAGCACAGCCGGTTTGACGTTCTTGTAATGGGGGCGTGGGTTACGCGCCTTCCAGAAGGCGTCGAGCGTGCCGTGCTTCATG
>JAUHZF010000368.1 GCA_030426145.1 Polyangia bacterium | reverse complement strand
GCTCTCGATGGCGCATCTCATCTTGGCGAAACGGGGGTGCGTGGTATCGAGGCCCGTCCGTTGCGCGAGGATGAGCTCGACCTCGTCCGCCATGACGCCGTTCAACACAGCCCGCAAATTGAGCTGCGCTGGGTCCTCGGTGAGTACGTCGAAGCGATCGTCTGGATCGTGCCGCCGCGACAGATACCGTGCGATGTGATCGGCTTCGAAGAGGTGCAAGCCATCTGCGACGAGGGTGGGCACCTTCATGAGCGGGTGCCCACCGAACGTCTCCGCATCCGCCACATTGCCAACGTCCTCGAGCTCGACATCGAGCGACCACGCATCGACGAGGATGCGGACTTTGCGCGAGAAGTGCGACCGAGGCGTGTAGTAGAGCTTCACGAGGGTCAGTATAGCCGCGGCCCATGCACCCCGGCATCAGACGGCGACGGCACCGGGCCGCGCCCTCGGCCCCCCTCCCCTGCGATGGAAGCTCGGCTTGCAGCGATGGTTCGCAGCTGCGCACGCACCGAAGCACGATTACCTTGCAGCGACGAGGACGCTTCATGACCAACCGCGATCACATCCACCCCATTCGATCGTCCCGGCGCACTACCACGTGGCTCGGCTCGGCCGTCGCGCTGACGGTGCTCTTGGGTCTGTCGGCCTGCAACAACTGCGAGAAGCTCACCGAGAAGGTATGTGCCGACCTCGGCGCCGAAGACTGCGCGACCTGGAAAGAGCTCGATGGCCCGAGCTCGATCGCGCCCAAGGGTCGCCGCCCCAACAACGTCTGCGGCACCATGCTGTCGAACGAGATCTCCTACGATGGCACGGTGCAGTCGGCGCGGGGGACCGTGCTCGCACACCTCATGAAGGAGGCGGCGACGTCGGGCGACGAGGAGGCCATGGAGAAGCTGAAAGAGCGCATGGCCGAGAACAAGAAGGCCATCGACGCCAACCTCGAGAAGCTCAAGAACCGCTGATTGTGGTGGGCGAGCCAGGGCTCGCCCACCCGCGAATGATTCAACGAACCACCTCGCGCAGGACTGGGAACGTCGCGGGGTCGACCTCCGCGCCCAGGCGATAGGTGTCATGGGCTGGGGTTGCGGGGACGCACTGAGGGTCGCCGTCGACGTCGATGTAGCCACGGTAGACGTCGCCCTCGTAGCGTTCTCCAACCTCGAAGACGGTCCCACCATCGATGTTGCACGCCTCGTTCGTGGCGTCCTCGACGATGACGTACCGAGGCTCGCATGCGCTGGGCGCCACGATGGGCTCGCCGCCGCAGGCCGGGTCGGCGAACAGCGTGCGGCTCGCTTCCGTGGCGCTGGGAATGCAACGATGGCCGATCGCCGGGTCGGAGAAAGTGAAGGCATTGCACTGAACGCCGTCGAGCTCGAGGCGGATCTGCCGCACCGGGTGCCCATTGGGGTCGAGGCTGACGACGGTACGGAGTGCACCATCTCCCCTGGTACCCTGAGCGAGCGACATCAAGTTCGCCGACGGCAGCGGTTGGCCGACGAGGTACCCCTCAATGTGGGTCGCAGTCTGCTGACAGCTGCCCTCGAGCTGGCCGAAGATCGGTCCGACGCGTTCCCCGACGGCGTGTAGCGAGAAGGTGACCGGGTCGCAGATGTTCTCCTGCACCGAGTACCCGATGGCGAAGAGCGGAGGCTCCTCGGTGCACGACGACACGGGAACCACTGGCGCGGTGCAGGCCGCGTCGGCAAAGTGCTCACCACCTTCCCTGAAGAAGCCAGGTGGTTCGGGCAGGCAGACCTGTTGCTCGTTGATTGGAAACGGCAGGCATCTCCGCTCCGCACTGGTGTCCTTCAGGGCGAAGATCCCCCGCGCACCATCCTCGGTCTCGAAGGTCTCGGCCTGAAGCCTGCCTCCGCGTTCCTCGAGCTGCAGAGGGGCGTGGACGAAGGTGTCCAGTGGAACGGGGGCGGCGTGGTAGAGGCGACATCCATCGCAGGTGGGGCCGTCGACTTCGCAACCGTTGGGCCCAGAGACGTAGAGATCGCCGTCGTGCATGAGCGGCTCCTGAGCCACGTAGGCCTCCTGCTCCTGGTCACAGGGGTCGTCGCTGGGCTTGCGCCGGACCAGGTAGCGCTGCGGAAAGCACCGGGATTCCTCCACCACCGGTTCCGTGCAGGTCGGATCGAGGTACTTGAGGAATGCGCCGGAGCCCGGCAGACAATGCACCTGACCCGGGCTCGTCTCTCGAAACCGGCACTCGAGTCCATCGAGCGCAGTGTCGACCCACTCCTCGTGAAGCTCGACCCCGCCGTCGCCCTGAAGGACGCGCCGCTTGAGGCGGGATCCGCTCTGGTGCGTGGGCGTGGAGCTCGGTGGCTCGGCCACGTCGCCACATGCCATGACCATCAGCCACGCGGCGACGCTGACCAACCCCCACCTCATCGCCAGGAGCTTACCTCCTCGAACGTCGCCACGACACGACCGAAGACGACACGGAGGGTCCGCAACGCCATCTTCGCCATCGTTCCACCCCTCTAGGGGCTTCTGCGGGCCCTCAACGACAGCCATCGTGTCCTTGCGGTGCCGCAGCGCGGAGACGCCGCGCCAAGGCGCGGGCTCCGAACCGAGGTTCGAGGTTCGAGGTTCCAGGTTCGACGTTCCAGGTTCGAGGCTCGAGGACGAGGCTCGAGGACGAGGACGAGGACGAGGACGAGGACGAGCTCGAGCTCGAGCTCGAGAACGAGAACGAGAACGAGTTCGAGAGGTGACACTCCACGATCTCCGTCGCTCCTGCGTGTAGGATGACCGGGTCCACCATGAGCCTGGAGCTCGACAAGACCGTGCACGCCGGCATGGCGGAAGAGGAGACCGACGGGGCGAGCTACCTCGCGGCCGGGAGCCTCTTCGCCAGCCGCTACGTCATCGAGGCCTTTCTGGGATGCGGGGGTATGGGCACCGTCTATCGGGCGCGCGACCAGAAGCTCGACGACGTGATCGCGCTCAAGACGCTCACGCTCAAGAGCGAGGTCGCGGTCGAGCGCTTCTACCGGGAAGTGCGCCTCGCGCGGCGGGTTACCCACCCCAACGTGGTGCGTACCCATGACCTCGGCGACCACGAGGGGGTGCACTTTCTCACCATGGAGCTGGTGCGCGGCATGCCGCTCGACGAGGTGCTTCAACAGCGCGGTGCGCTCACGCCGGAGCGGGTTCGCGTGCTCTCCCGAACCCGAGGGCTGCGCGTCTTGGCTCTCGGCGCCACCCGTCGCTACGCGGACGCGCGCGACCCGCAGCAGATCAGCGCCGAGCTCGCGTGTGACAGCGTCATCGACGGCACCGTACAGATGGCCGGCAGCGCGCGGGTGCGCCTGGCGGCCCGACTCTACGAGCGCGATGGGGTCCAGCACTGGTCCGACCGCTTCGACGGAGACTTCGCCGACCTCTTCGAGCTGCAGGAGTCGATGGGGCGGCGCGTGGCCGAAGCCCTCCGGCTCGAGCTCTCGGCCGCCGCTTACCGCTACCACGCGCCCCCAGAAGCGCTCGCTTTGTACCTACGTGCCCGGCGCTACTTGCGCCGCGAGCTGATGACCGAAGCCGAGCGCGCGGTCGAGATGCTCGACGAGGCGCTCAGGCTCGCGCCGTCGTTTCATCCCGCGATCGCCGCCCACGCGATCGCTTGCATCCGCGCCTGGTGGGCCTCGACGAGCGGCGGGCATGCCGAACGTGCGCGGCGAGCGCAGGAGAGCTGTCAACGCGCCTTCGAAGAGGTGCCGGAGCTCGCGGAGACGCACCTCGCGCGGGGCATGTTCGCGGCGCAGTCCGGCCGCTACGACGAGGCGGTGGAGGCCCTTGCGCACGCGCTCGAGATCGCGCCCACCATGGCCGATGCTCAGCACTACTTGGGCGAGCTGCAGCTCGAGGCGGGCCGCACCAAAGAAGGGCGGCAGCGCTTGGAGCTGGCGCTACAGCTCGACCCCACGCTCGGCGCAGCCTTCTTGGGCCTCGCCCGCTCCGCGCTTCTGCACGGCGAGGAGCAGGACTACCTGCGCCACGTCGAGAGCTTGCGTCAGGCCTTCCCCGATCCGCCACTCGGCGTCCTGGTGACCCAGCTCCGGTGGAATCTGATGCGCGCGGAGATCGACGAGGCGCGCGTGCACCTCCGCACCCTACACACCATGGAGACGGCGGCCGGCCAGTACAGCTACGCCCTGGCCCGGCTCGCCTTCGGCGAAGGCACGCTGGAGGAGCTGCGCGCCGTCGAGGCCGTGAGCGCGGGCCGCATCGACAACCGCCGCTTCACCAGCCTCATGGGCCAGATCACGGCCGAAGTGATGGCCGTGGCCGGCGAGCACGAAGCGGCCCTCGACGTGCTCGAACGCATCGCGGGCGGGGTCCTCATCGACGTGGTTTGGCTGCGCCGGTACCCGCACTTCGCGCCCCTTCGGGATCGTCCGCGCTTCCGCGCGGCCCTCGACGAGGTCGCCGCGCGCGCACGCTCGATGTGGCAGCGCAGCTAGTTCAAGCCGCGAGCACGGCCCGAGGCTCGAGGTGCATGATGAGCTGCTGGCCGTCCCGCATCGAGACCGCCTTGACGATGCCTTCTCGAATGAAGCTCGCCGCTTCGGCGCTGCCCATCTCCGTGATCTCGAGCGGCTCGACGGCCACGACCTGGTCGACGACCGCAGCGAAACGCTCGTCGTCGGTGGCCAGCACCACCGCGATCTCGCGGCGGCCGTTCTCGTAGGCGACCTTCGCCTGGGCGAAGAGCTTGACGAGCGCGCTGAGCTCTTGGTCGGCCGCGGCCTGAACCATGTCGCGCGCCTCGTCGAAGCGCTCTTGTTTGACCAACTCGTTCACGCCAGTGGCGACGCCATGGATGGCTCTGTGCGGCGCGTCGAAGCGATCCATGAGGAGCTTGAGCACGGCGTCGTTGGTCTTGAAGGCCCCGTACCACTTGCCGAAGGCGCAGCGGGTCGGGTCGAGCTGGCCATCGAAGGGACGGTGTTCCTCGACACACTGCCGGAGCTGGGCAAGCCAGCGCTCGTGGTCGGCGAGGCGCTCGTCCATCATGGCTTGGAAGGCGCGGACCTCGTCGGGAAGGGAGGGCAGCCCCAGCCGAACCCGGGTGTCGACGACCTGGAGCACCGACCCGCGAAGCTTGAGCACCCCCCGGACGTGACTCGGCATCTGGGGCATCGGCGACACCTCGTCTAGGCGCACCATGCTCTCGACCATGTCGGACGGCACGGCGAAGAGCATGTGTTCGAGTCGACAGACCACGAAGGGCTTCGCGACCTCCTCATCGTCGTCTTCGAGGTCATCCCAGTCGTCCCAATCGTCCATGTGCGGGTTGAACGGACCACCCGGCCTCTACTTTAGGGTCACGTGAGACGCCGGCCTCTCGGGGTTCGAGGTTCGAGGTTCGAGGTTCGAGCTCGAAACCTGCCATCACTCCGGTGTCAGCTACGCGACGCGACGTAGCCGGCGAGGTCACTGTGAAGAGACGCAGCCACGGCGTCGACGGCTTGCTCCTTCATCGCGCGCTGCACCTCGGGCGTGGCGGCGGCGTCGATGGTGACCACGGCCGAAGCGGAAAGACTGCCGCGCACGGCGTTGGTGGGTTGATCGATGAGAAGCAACGAAGCGGTGACGCGAATGTTCAGGTCACCAGTGTCGGTCTTGGTGGTCTCGTCGACCACCGAGGCGTCCACGGCCATGGCTTCGACGCCGGGCGACACGAAGGTGAGGGGGGACTGGTCGAGCTTGTCGGAGAAGGTGTGCTCGAAGCGCGCCGCGAGGACCTGGGGGCCGCTCACCTCGTGGAGCGTGACCCGGCTCGGCTTGGACTCGGCGGCGAGGGGGGTCGCGACCGCACCCTCGAGCTCGTGGGCCCAGCGGTGCGCGTCGGCGAGCTCCGGCGGGTGGATGGCGAGGGCGGAAGCGCCGAGGGCGAGACCGAGGCCAGCAACGAGCCATCGCTCGAGACGGGTGCGCGAGGAACGAGGGGCCTTGGTCCCGGGGGTCTGGTGTGGTGCGTGGTGCATGGCGTCTCCCTTTCCTGGCCTGGACTGGCTTTCGTCCGGCGCGCCAACAGGTTGTGCACGGAGGGGAGAGGTCGCGACTTAATGCGCGCTTAAACCGCGGCGTGACGGCGGAGCGCGGTCAACAGCTCCCCCCACCATCTCCCCGTCATGCCGAGGAACGGGCCCGGCGGGAGGCCGTGTCGCGCCGGGTGGTCGGGGCGGATGTCGTCCCAACCCCAGTGCGTGACGGTCACCATGGTTCCGCGTGCCCCCGGTGCGAAGGTGACCTCCACGTAGGTCTCTTCGTCGGGGCGGAAGTTGACGTTCCGCCACGCGAAGCGGATCCGGTGCGGGGGTTCCCACGCGAGCACGCGGCCGGTCTCGATGACCTTGGTGTGCCCATTCTTGGTCTCGAACGACTCGAACAGGCGCCCTTCGGGGCCCGGTTCGATGGCGAGCATGCTGCGACGCTGCCCGACGCGAAACTGCCGTCCCGGCCGCCACCACTGGTCGATCTCTTCGGTGAAGATGCGAAAGGCCTCCTCGAGGCCGACGTCGACGCGGACGGAGGCACGGGCCCGGTCGGTGCTCATCGCTTGCCTTCGGCGTGGGCCTTGAACGCAAGCAGCTGGTCGGTCCAGAAGGCCTCGACCTCGTCCACGAACCCGCGCAGGCCGTCGAATGGCTCGCGCCGTAGGCGGTACATGCGCTGTCGCCCGTCGTCGCGCTGGATGGCGTCTTCGACCAGGCCGGCCTCGCGCAAGACCTTGAGATGGCGACTCGTCGAAGGACGACTCAACTCCATCGCCTCCGCGATCTCGCTCGGACGCAGTGGCGCCTCGCCGAGGAGGCGGACGATGCCGAGGCGCGCGGGGTCGGCGAGGGCGGCGAAGGTGTGATCGAGGGTCATTCCAGCGGCTTCCCGCGGTAGGTCAGGCGCTGCATGAAGAACCAGTGGTGCCCCTCGGGGTCGACGGCGCGGTAGGTCCGGTCGGACCAGTACGCCTCGCCATAGTCGTGGGTCTCGGGCTCCATGGCGATGATGGCGCCCTGGGCGCGCGCGTGCTCGCAGTGGGCATCGACGTCGTCGACCACGATGCACAACGCCTGCGTATTGGCACCGTCGACCGACTTCGGGCTCGTCCGACGGAGCGGCATCGCCTCGTCGGCGCCGCGATGCGTGCTCCCCACCATGATCATGCCGTCGCCGTAGTCGAGCTCAGAGTGCTCGATGCGCCCCCCTTCGCCTTCGATGCGAAGACGGACGTCGAAACCGAAAGCGGCGCAGAGCCAGTCGATGGCGGTGCCAGCGTCATCGTAGAAGAGCGAGCTCGAGATCCGGGGCCAGTCGGGCGGTGGGGGCTTGGTGGGCTGCATGCGAATAGGCATGCCATTGATTAACAGAAACTGAAATCATTTTTGCGATGAGAAATCACACAGCCCTCACGGGGTGCCCGGGAGCATGGGGACGAACCGCACCGCGCCCAGGACCTCCTGCTCGAGGCGTCCGGCGCGCTTTCGGTAGCGCACCAGCACCTGCTGATCGCGACCGATCGGGCCGAGCAGGATCCCTCCCTCACGGAGTTGAGCCCCGAGGGCGGCGGGCACTTCGGGGGGCGCCGCCGTGAGCAAAATGCGATCGAAGGGCGCCGCCGCGGCATGACCCGCGTAGCCGTCGCCGATGTGGAGGGTCACGTTGGTGCGCTCGCGGAGGAGCTCTCGCGCTCGGGCGCCGAGCTCGGGGATGCGCTCGACGGTGTGGAGGTGACCGCGCGGCAGCATCTCGCTGAGCACGGCCGCCTGGTAGCCCGACCCCGTGCCCACTTCCAACACACGTTCGCTACCCTCCAGGTGGAGCGCCTGGGTCATCAGCGCCACGATCGTGGGCTGCGAGATGGTCTGGCCGTGTCCGATCGGGAGCGGTTCGTCGCGGTAGGCGACCGGCAAGGTCACGTCGGGCACGAAGCGATGCCGCGGCACCTTCTCCATCGCCGCGAGCACCGCGGGAGACCAATCCTGGTCTCCCCACGGACCATCGAAGGTCGCGATGCGCCTCACGAGCGCGCGGCGCAGCGCGGCCGCCTCGTCTTCATCGGGAGCGGGCGCAGGGGATGGATCGGACGATGGCATGGATGGCGGATCGGGATCGCGACGACAGGCGATGAGGCCAACCAGCCCGAGCAGCCACCGTCGACGTGAGCACACCGTCGAGTTTCGCACACCCCATGGCTCTCGCGTCAGGGGTGGTGGGCTCGGCTTTGAACCCGCGACCGGATATCATGGCCTTGGCGCTACTGGCCCACGCCTTGCCTAACGAACTCCTCCAGGACCCCATGCCGCACCCATCACGTTCGCTTCGCCTCGATGCCATCACCCGTTGCCTCCTCCTCGCGATGGGTGTGAGCGCTCCGCTCGCCTGTGGCGGACAGGTCACCGTACAAGGAGGCAGCGGCGGCTCCGATGGCACCGGGGGGCACGGGACCAGCACCACGGACGTGTCGGTCAGCGTGTCCGCGAGCAGCTCGACCGGCGGGCCCTCGGACGTGTGCATCAACCCCAAGCCCGTGATCATCGAGGGGCAGGACGTGGGGCTCGACGTGTGCGCGGGCGGTCAGTACCGACGTCGTGCACAAGTCGCCTGCCCCGAGAGCACGGCCCCCCCCGATGGCTGCTGTGGCCCGTGCCCGGACGGCTTCATCTGCCAGGGTGGAGGCTTCGAGTGTGGCTGCGTCGAAGCCTGTCAGACCGACGCCGACTGTGAGAACGGCCAGCTCTGCTTCTGCGGCGAGGCCGGCGGCACCTGCATCACGAGCAGCTGCGCCACGGATGCCGACTGCCCTGGCGGGCAGGCATGCACGAGCTGGGATCCGACGCAGGGCTGCGCCTACGTCGAGTTCGCCTGCACGACCCCCAACGACGAATGTGGGGGCGACCTCGACTGCGACCCGGGACAGACCTGCTACCGCGAACCCGACGGTCTGAGGGCTTGTCTCAATGGCGGATGCGCCATCGGCCGACCGTTCTTGGTGCACGGCCAGGAGCGAACGGCTCCCTTCGTGGCGCGCACCGATTGGTGTGCCGATGAACTCGACCTGAGCGGCCTCACCGATGACCTCGACGCCGACGCACGCGAGCGCCTCGCGGAGCATTGGTCCCGGGTCGGCGCCATGGAGCACGCCTCGATCGCAGCCTTCGCCCGCTTCGCCCTGCAACTCCTCGCGCTCGGCGCGCCTCCCGACCTGCTCGAGCGCACCCACCGGGCCCTGGCCGACGAGACGCGACACGCCCGCGCCGCCTTCGCCCTCGCGAGCGCCTACGCCGGCCATCCTGTGGGCCCCGGCCCGCTCGCGGTGAGCGACGCGATGCAGGGTGCGCTCGACGTCGAGCGCTTCGTCGCGCTCCTGATCGAAGAGGGTTGCATCGGTGAGACCGTGGCCGCGCTCGAAGCGGCCGAGAGCACGCCGACGCACCCTGCGGTGGCCACGGTGCTCTCCGCCATCG
>JAUHZF010000367.1 GCA_030426145.1 Polyangia bacterium | reverse complement strand
TCGATCTCGATCTCGGAGCGTTCTCGGTCTCGATCTCGTGGGCGTTCTCGTTCTCGGGTTCCCAAGGGCAACACTGGTACCTGAGGTTCGAGGCCGAGGCCGAGGCCAAGGTCGAGAGCGAGGTCGAGAGCGAGGTCGAGAGCGAGGTCGAGAGCGAGGTCGAGAGCGAGTCGAGAGCGAGGCCGAGAGCGAGGCCGAGAGCGAGGCCGAGAGCGAGGTATCATGCGCGCCACCAAGAGGTTGAGACCATGAGAGCTTCGCTGTTGATGCGCGCGACGATCGCGATCGTGCTGATGTTCGGCTTCTACGTGCTTGCACTCGGTGTGGCGGCTGGCCTGCTCTGGATCGTGTACGCCCAGTTCGCGATCGCGCGTCGCTTCAGCATCAAGCTGTCGGTTCTCTGCGTCTTGGGGGCGTTCGCGATCCTCGCGGCGATCGTCCCTCGCCCAGATCACTTCACGCCGCCGGGCCCGGAGCTGACGCGTAGCAAGCACCCGAAGCTCTTCGCGATGATCGACGAGATCGCCGATCTCACCGGCCAAGCGCGCCCCGCGGAGGTCTACCTCGTCAACGACATGAACGCGTTCGTGGCGCAGCGCGGTGGCTTCATGGGGTTCTTCAGCCGGCGCGTCATGGGACTCGGCTTGCCGTTGCTTCAGGTGCTCTCGGTGTCGCAGCTGCGGGCCGTGCTCGCACACGAGTTCGGGCACTTCCACGGTGGCGACGTGCAGGTCGGGCCGTGGATCTACAAGACGCGCAGCGCCATCGGACGCACCATCATGTCCCTGGGAGATGGTCTGCTGCAGAAGCCCTTCGCGTGGTACGGCAACCTCTTCCTCCGCATCACCCAAGCCATCTCCCGACGACAGGAATACGCCGCCGACGCCTTGGCGGCGAAGGTGGTCGGCGCCAAACACCTCATCGACGGGTTGAAGGTCGTGCACGGGGGCGCGCTCGCCTTCACCGCCTACTGGCAGAGCGAGTATATCCCGGCCGTCGCGGCGGGATTTCGCCCTCCCTTGGCTCAGGGCTTCTCACGGTTCATGAGCAACGAGCGGCTCACCAAGGCCGTCGACGAGGCCGTCTCGACAGAGCTCGAGAACGACGAAGAGAACCCCTTCGACACCCACCCCCCGCTCCCGCGGCGCATCGAGGCGCTCGCGTCCTCACCTTCGGACGGAGAGCAGGAGGACACACGGCGGGCCATCGAGCTGCTCGGGGGAAAGAAACGTCTCGAGAAGGACCTGCTTGCCACCATCGTGGTCGACGACCACTTCGCGAAGCTGAAGGTGATCAGCTGGAGCGACGCGCCGGCTCGGGTCTACTTGCCGCAGTGGCAAGAGCAGGCGGCGAAGGACGCGCAAGCGCTCGCGACGATGTCGCCGCGGAAGATCCCGACCACCGTCGCGGGCATGGTCAAGTTGGCGCCCAAGCTTTTCCGCGGCGAGGTCGACGACCTGAGGGCGCTGAACGACATCGACGACACAACCCTGGCCCACGCGGTGGCAGACCGCCTCGCGGGAACGTTCGCCGTCGCACTCATCCGACGCGGCTGGGCGCTCGGAGGCGAAGTCGGAGAGGCCTTCACCTTCGAGAAGGACGGCCAGCAGCTGGAGGTGTTTCGACAACTCCACGAGTTGGTCGACGGGAAGCTCTCGGCCGAAGAATGGAGGACCGCACTGGAAGTGGCCGGTGTGGAGCGCATGCGTCTCGTCCCGAAGGAAGAGCAAGCCGCCTGAAGGGCGGTGCGGCGACGTTGTGCAGGGTGAGGCAAATTGCACCACGCCTCCCCGCCACGAGAACGAGAACGAGAACGAGAACGAGAACGAGAACGAGAACGAGAACGAGAACGAGAACGAGAACGAGAACGAGAACGAGAACGAGAACGAGAACGAGAACGAGAACGAGAGGCCGGCACGGATGCTGCTCTCCTGAGGGCCATGAACCTTTTGAAATGGACCCTCGCCTTCTTCGTTGCTGCCATTCTCGCCGCGTTCCTCGGCTTCGGCGGTGTCGCAGGCGCGATGGCTGGCGTTGCGAAACTCACCTTCTACGTCTTCATCGCGTTCGCTGTCGTATCCCTCGTCGTGAGCCTCACCCGTTCTTCCACCGCCTCCTGAGCGCGTAGGTAACCCTGGACCCAGAACGCCAATCCGCCGGTGCCGATCGGCGTTCTTTGGGGGTGCACGAACACGCACCCCCACGCGTGCCGTCAACCGTCCCTACGCCTCACAGCGAGCGAACGAAGCGGACGAGCCAGGCTCGCTCGGAGGCCGACATCGCGACGAAGGCGTCGCGCGCCGCTTCGGCCTCACCACCATGCCACAGGATGGCTTCCTCCACCGACCTCGCTCGGCCGTCGTGGAGGAGCCGCGTGTGTCCCGACACCAGCTCGGTGAGCCCTACGCCCCACAGCGGAGGGGTACGCCACTCGCGCCCTGTGGCTCCGAAGTCGGGACGGCCATCGGCGAGGCCCTCGCCGAGGTCGTGCAGGAGGAGGTCGCTGTAAGGGAAGATTCGTTGGTGGCTCAGCTCGGGGAAGCCCTCGAGCTCGCCAGTAACGAATGATGGGTGATGACAGCCGTCGCATCGAGCCGAGATGAACAGTGCTTTCCCCTGCAGAACCTCTCGTTCCCGGGCTTCGGGTCGGTGGGGCACCGCGAGCAGGCTGGAGAAGAAGACCGTCGCGTCGAGGCGCGCTTCATCGATGTCGAGCTCGCCTGCAGAGGCCTGGCAAGCAACCTGGACCGAGGGGCAATTGTCGTCCGGGAAAACCGGAGACGTGATGCCGAGATCTTCCAGGAAGGCAGCCGCCGTCTGCCGTCGCAGGTCGGGCTGATTCGCCTTGAGTCCGAAGCGGCCGAGGGCGAGGCCCGCCTCTGACGGGACTTCGTTGGTGCGGCCGCTGATCCCGTCGCCGTCGAGATCGTCCGGGTCGGCGAGAGCGCGAATGTCGGCTTCGTCGATCGCCTCGAGCAGCCCAAGACCGATCATCGGAGGCGCGACCCGGATGCTGAACAGGGTCTCGGGCGCGAAGCTTCCGAAGGCGAGGTCGCGAGGACTGTAACGTGGCGACAACAATTCGTACGGCGCGCCATCGTCGAAGTTGTGTGTCTCCGCCTCGAATGCCACCGATACCCAGCCCTCGGGGCTCACGCCCGCGATGGCTTTCGTCTGCAGCTGCTCGCCATATCGGTCATCGGGAACCGAACCGCCGCCGTCGGGCAGGGAGAGCCGCACCAGGGCGGAGGTCATCGGTTGGTCGGGCGGCGGTGGTGTGCCCCGTCCGCCCCGGAAGTGGCAGGCGCGGCACGACGTGCCGAGGTAGGTCGGTCCCAGCCCATCGCGGTCCTCGTTCCCCTCGGCGAGCCAAGCGATGTCGAAAAGGGCAAAGCCGGCCTCGTAAGGCCCACGCCGAGCAGCCGAGAGGTTGGCCGCTGCCTGGAGGAAGGCGTTCTCATCACGCAGCTCGACCGTGGTATCCCCTCCAGGTCGCTCCTCCCCCGGCTCGAAGTCCGCGACGACGGGACCGTGCCCGCCCTCACTGCCACCGTATCCCCCCGACGAGCTCGTCGGGCCTGTCTCTTCGGTCGTCGGAGCGCCACAGGCGCAGAGCGCGGCGATGCCCACCACGAGGGCCCGACTCATGGCCACGCCTTCTCGATGGGCGTGCTCGACCGCTCGGGTCCTACTGGCGGGAGGTCGCCGAGCTGGCCGCCCGCGTTCGTGCCCCACACGTAGAGCCGGCCATTGGAGAGCGCAGTGGCTCCGACCGCACCGGCGCCGATCGAACCCGATGACCCCACCACGCAGGCGGTGGGCAGCGGGTGCTGGTTCGTGTCTCCAACCCCGAGCTGGGCGAGGCTGTTCTGCCCCCAGCCATAGAGCTCGCCGGAGAGGGCGATGGCGTAGCTGGTATTGCCCCCTGCGGCGACCGCCGCAGCGGGAACGGCGAGCTGTACCGCCACGGCTTGAGCCTCGGACCCGAGAAAGCCAGAGCCGCCATCGCCGAGCTGTCCGCTGGCGCCCCCTCCCCACGACCAGAGCTTGCCCGCGGTGGCGAGCACGACGACGTGGTCACGACCAGCATCGATGGCCAACGCCCCACGCACGAGGGGCACCGTGGCCGGCGTCGGGTGTGGGGCGTCGTCTTCTTCCCCGACCCCGAGCTGTCCCTCGTCGTTGGCCCCCCACGACATGACGGATCCATCGTCGAGCACGGCAAAAGAAGCGTCGCTGGTCGCGGCGACCGCGATCACCCCGGTGAGAGGTAGAGCCTGGGGCGTATCCCTGTCGTCGAGGTCGCCTAGGCCGAGCTGCCCCTCCGCGTTGAGCCCCTCGGCCCACACCGTCCCGTCCGCGGCGAGGTAGAGCCGGTGCGCACCTCCAACGGCGACCGTGAAGACCGGCGCCGGTACGGCGGCGGATTCGATGGTGACGCAGTCGGAAGTGCGGTGAACGTCGCCGGCTGAATCCACGATGTAGAGGGCGTTTCCGTTGCCGTAGGCACTGAGCGACCGCACCTGATCGACGGTGAGCACCTTGGGTTCGGGCGTTCCGCCCCCCAGGCAGTGAGCCTGCCCATCTCGAAGTGCAGCGAGGAAGCTGAGGTTGCCCGTCGTACGTGCGCCCCCATAGACCGTACGGCCGTCCGTCGCGGTGGCGCCGTCCGCTGCGACGAAGCGTACCTCGTATGCGTTGCTGCCCAGGTCGAGCGGCAGCCTGAGCCGCAGTGTCTGCTCGGCCCCGGGCTCGACGTCGAGGCGATGCACGGCAGCCCCACTCTTCACGAGCGAGAGCTCTCCCGCTCGGGAAGTCGACAGCACGGTAGTGATCTCCGCCGTGCGTGTGGGCGTCGCCAAGCCATCGGGAGGACCCTCGATGCGCAGCGACGGCGGTAGGTTCCCGCCCTGCCCCCCTCCACCATCGCCCGGCGTGTCGTCACCGCCGGCGCCGCCACCCGTGGTCGCCGTCGTGGTGGACGTAGCGCTGCCGGTTTGGGCGGCATCCGAGCCACAAGCGACCACGAAGGCGACCGTCGCCCACCACCACGACCTCATGGGGAGAACGAAACGATGCCAGGCGTGGGGTAAGGCCAGTTGTTGATCAGGCTCTCGCGCCCCAAGCTTCCGAATCCGTTCCAGCCCCACGTGTAGACATCGCCGTTGGCTTGCACGCCGACCCCGTGGATGGCGCCGAGCTCGATGTCGGTCATGGTCGCGATCGCGAGCGGAGCATCGGGCTGGACCCGATCGGTGGTGTCGTCGTTGCCGATCCCGAGCTGACCATTGAAGTTCTGTCCCCAGCCGACAGCGGTCATGTCGGTGGCGAGTGCGAAGCTGAAGTTGCCATCGGCGAAGACTGCGGCGACACCGCTCAGGCCGACGACCACCGCGGGACTGAGGGCCTCGCTCCCGCTACCACTCGTGCCTTGACCCAGCTGACCGTTGTTGTTCAGCCCCCAGCTCGACACGGTTCCGTCGTCGTGAAGCGCTAGGATGTGGTCCCGGCCCGACGCGAGCAGCACCACGTTCGACAGCCCAGGAACGGCGACGGGGGTGCTGTGCGCATCACCATCTTGCGTGCCTTGGCCGAGGTTTCCGTAGGTGTTTCGGCCCCACGCGTAGACTTGTCCGGCACGCGTCAGCGCCGCCGAGTGCTTCGAGCCGGCGATGACTTGCACCACGTCGGTGAGCCCGGTCACAGCCACGGGGTAGCTCTTGTCCACCTCGGTGCCATCGCCGAGCTGGCCCGCCGCGTTCTGGCCGAAGGCGACGACGGTCCCGTCGTCGAGGAGAACGAGCGAGTGGTCGTAACCGGACGCGACCATGACCGCATCGCTGATGGCGGGGACCTGCACCGGAGACAAGCGGTCGTCGAAGTCCTCGACCTGCATCGTGCCGAGCCCGAGCTGTCCGTCGTTGTTGTCGCCCCAAGCGTAGACGTCGCCGCTCTCGGTCAGCGCCAAAGCGTGGTTCTGACGCAACTCGACCGACGTAGGATTCGGGATGGTGAGCTGCACGGGGGTCTCGCGCTCCGTGGTGTCGCCGAGGCCGAGCTGTCCCTGGTGGTTGCGTCCCCAGATCCAGAGCTGTCCTTGCCGAAGAACCGCAGTGTGCAGGGCCCCCGCGGATGCGACCTGCCCAAACTCGACGGTGACCGTGGCTTCGCCGCGGTTGCCAACCGCGTCCTCGGCAAACACCTCCAGCTGGTTCGTGCCGGGCAGCGGCATGGTGTCGAGGGTCTCGTCGACCGTCGCGCCAGCGGTGATCGTCAACTCGACCTCATCACCGCCGTTGATCGCGTAGCCTAAGCGCGTCACCTCCACGTCGTCCGTCGCTCGAACCGCCGCCACCAGCCGCGCGATGCGTATACGGCGGCCGTCCTCGAGCCCGTCGAGCGAGACGGTGGGTGGGGTCGTATCGGCGCCCATGCCGCCGCCTCCAGCGCTGCCGGACGACGTCGTGCTGGCGCCGCCGCTCGCGGCCGAACTCGTGGTGGAGACGCTGGTGCTGCCGCCGCTGCCCAAGGTTTCGGCGGGGCTTTCGTCGCCGCATCCTGCGGAGAGAAGGGCGACCAACAGGCCTAGGTATCGGAGCTTCATGGGAGGACCTCGCTAGCTGGGGCTCGAGAGGAGCCCAGGGTTGGGCGCAAGGGCCTCGTAGGCAGGGAATTAATTGAAAATGAAAGTCACTGTCAACTCCATGCCCCTGAAAACAGCGGGCAGACGGGTCGATTTCTAATGAAAATGCTAATCATCTTCATTATACGGCGTTCATGCGGTCGCGCTCGAAATGGCTGGTCAGAGGGTTGCTCCTCGGGGTGGTTGCCTGCTTCGGATTGCCCATGTGGGGATGTGAAGACACCAGCCTCTGCGAGGCGGGTGAATCTCGCTTCTGTGCCTGCGAAGGTGGCGTGCAGAGCCGGCAGTACTGCACCGGAGACACGTGGGACGACTGCGTCTGCCCCGGCTCGCAGCCCGACCCTCGAGGCACGGGAGCAGGTGGCAGCGGCAGCGGACTCACTCCGGCGCAGCTCTACCAGGCGTGGTGCGCACCGTGCCACGCCGACGATGGCTCCGGCACGGCGATGGGGCCCGACATTCGCGAGGATGCACTCGACGAGGACCTCGACGAGCTGGTCGAGGTCATGCTCGAAGGCGAGGACGACATGCCGCCCATCAACATCACCGAAGCGGAAGCGCTCCTCATCGCAGAGTGGATGAAAGCCAACTTCCAGCTAGGTGGCGCAGGAGCAGGCGGAGACGACGACGATGACGATGGCCACGGCGGTGAGGGCGGCGACGACGACGACGATGACTGAGCGTCTCCTTGGCTGACCCTGCGGCGAGGGCAAGCAAGCGGTCGGTCGCCGCGTCGCTCTCGCCATCGTACCAGACTGACCGACTCGTCTTCTCTCCGCGATGCCGCAGAGTCTCAACGACGACGGGCGATGATGGCCACGCCCAGGATGTCCTCTCGGGCCATGAGGCGGGACGCATGGCAGGTCTTGGCGAGCTTGCGCCACTGCTGCTGATGGCCCCACCAGGCCCCGAACCCCGCGCCACGCAGAAGGCTCCAGGTCGAGGGCCATCCCCACGCGGCCGTCCACATCTGCTCCACCGCGAACCCGTGGCGCTCCAAGGTCCGCTGCCACTCTTTCGTCGTGAGAAGCTCTCCCCCCGTCTCGAGTGGGTGGGATGCTGCGACGCGCGTGCCTGCCAGCTCGTGAAACGCAAGACGTCCACCCGACCTCAGAATCCGGCCGGCTTCGGCAAGCCACCCATCTTCCGGGTGGCGTCGACTCGTGAGCCCTTCACCAAAGACGATGTCGACGCTGCCCACCACGAGCCCCGTGGCCGACGGTGCTCCTTCTCGCCTGAGGGTGTACCTCTCATCGCAGCGAGGTTCCCCATCCGCTCCGACCAGGGCCAGGCGAACCCGCGGCCGGTGAGGGCGGCGCATGATCTCGTCGATGGCGCGCCCCCAGGCCGGCGAGAGGTGCAACAGCACGTCGCTCCGAGATGTCGTGAGCTCGCGGAGCAGTCGCTTGGTGAGCGCGGCGCCGCCCGGAGCATGCAGGCCCGCACGCCACGCGAGGGTCGCTCTCGACGCGTGCAGGGGCAAGAGTCTTGAGAACGACCGACTCGCACCGAGGGCCGGCGCGGTAGGGACGAGCTGCGTCATGGCTGCGCGGGCTCCGGAAGACCACGTTGCGGCTTCTTGGTCAGCACGACCCGGCGGTGAGCCCTGCGTTCTCGTCCGATGAGCATGTTGGACTCTAACGATAATGAAAGTCACATTCAACTGATAACGACATTCACATTCGCTTGACCCCAAGAACACATGGTGGTTAGTGGTGCGCAAGATGAAGCTTCTAGTGCGGGTATCGGCGACGGTCGTGATGGTGGCCGTTCTGCTCACGGCGTGTGCTCGGGACGAGGTGACCGACTCCCCTCCCGATCTGCCGCCCACCGACCCGGACCCCGTCTACTGGCCGGCGCTGGGCCTCAACGACATCACGGTGCTGTGGCCGCTCCCCGAGTCGCCAACCACGGCGTGGACGCTCGCGCCCAACAGCGTGGGCGCCAAGGGCGAGCTCCTCACCCGCACCACCTTCGATGAGATCCCTGGGTTCCCCGTCGTCCCCGCCGACGGCATCGACTACGACCGCATGCGTGTCGTGGGGACCCGCTTCGTGGGGTGCGAGCCCAAGCCCGAAGGGTGCCAGGCGCAGATCCGCCTGGTCATGCAACCCATCGACGACGATGGCAGTGCGCGCGACTCGGCCCTGCACCTCTTCTACGACATCGACGACGAGGCGATGGCCGAGGTCGTCGCCGAGCTGCGACGGCTGCGCACCCTCGCGCCCGAAGTGGCCGACAGCCCGCTGGAGGTGAACGCCGCGCTCGCCATGCAGGGCTTCGATGGCGCCTACGGCCAGGGGCTCGTCTCGCTCATCCTCACGCACGCGGGCGAAGACAACCTCACCCGTATGACATTCTTCCTTCGCGCACCGCCAACCATCGAGGTGTGGTTCTTTGGCGGCTTCGACCGCGTCGACGGCCAGCTGCAGATGATGGATATCGTCGGCGTGGGTCAGAGCAATCAGCGCGTGATCCTCGAGAAGACCGAGGGCCCGGACGGCGTCACCTACGACTACGAGTTGACCCCCTCGGGCATCGCGCCGGAGAACGGCTCGGCCCTCTTCACCACCGCGGCGGCCGACGCCGCCACCGACGAGGCGCGCAAGGCCGCGTACGCGTCGTTCCTTCGGGTGGAGAACCCCACCATTTACGCGCCGGACCAACTCCCCTGCGCCGGATGCCACATGTCGGCATTCATCACCGCCGACGCGCGACGTCGTTTTGGATTGTCCGACGCCGACTTCAGCGCCGACAAGTTCAGCACCGACATGGATCTCGACCTCAGCCTACGCGGCGGCGCAGAGGCGGCTGGGCGAAAAGCTCTCATGCAGCGGGCTCAGCGGCTTGCAGAGCATGAGGTCTG
>JAUHZF010000366.1 GCA_030426145.1 Polyangia bacterium | reverse complement strand
CGCGGTCAAGAAGGACTTCCAGAAGTCCTTCGGCAAGGACAGCAAGGCCAAAGCCTTCGCCGAGGCCCTCCTGACGGCCAAGCTAGAGAAGGGCAAGCGCGCCACCGACGTGGAGAAGCTGTTCAATGAAGCCTTCGGTCCGGGCTTGAGCGACGACGGCAAGAAGGCCCCCAAGGTGGGCGAAGTGAAGCTCACCTATCAAGGCACCGAAGGTGACCATGCCCTGTTCGACATCGAGATGACGATGAAGGTCGACGAGGGGCCCATGAAGATGAGCATGCCGCTCAAGGGCAAGCTCAAGATCCTGCGCGAGGGCGCGCAGATGGGGACCGTAACCCTCAAGGGCCCGATCGAACTCGACACCACGGGTTCGCCGATCCCGATCAAGGGCAAGGGCGAGCTCTCGATGGAGGAGAAGGCCGTCTACGAGCTCAAGAAGTGACGGCGGACCCGTCGTCCGGTTCGTGAGGCAGGTTCCCCGTTCGGTCTGTGGCATGCTCCGCCCATGTCGCAGGCCGAAGTCTGGCGCCTCACCGCATCCGAGATGCTCGGCCACCTCGCGAGCGGCGAGCTGACGAGCGTGGCCCTCATCCAAGCGCTTCGCGCGCGCATTCAGGCTCACGACCCAGCCCTGCGGGCCTTCGTGATGCTGCGCGACGAGGCCCTCGACGAGGCCCACCGCGCGGATCAGGCGCGAGCGCGCGGTGAGGCGAGAGGTGCCCTGCACGGCCTTCCGATCACCATCAAAGACAACGTCGAGGTGGTGGGCACGGCGTCGACCTTGGGCCTCGCGGCGCGTCGCCACCACCGCGCGGCCAAAGACGCGGTGTTGGTGGAGGCGTTGCGCGAACAGGGCGCCATCGTTCTCGGCAAGACCAACGTGCCGCAGCTGCTCTTGGCCCAAGAGACCGAGAACGCCACCTTCGGGGTCACGGGCAACCCGTGGCACCTCGACCGCGTCCCAGGTGGTTCGAGCGGGGGCGAGGCCGCCGCCATCGCGGCCGGCATGTCGCCCCTCGGCGTGGGCACCGACATCGGCGGTTCCATTCGAATCCCCGCGCATTTCTGCGGCGTCTACGGGCTCAAGCCGACCCTCGATCGGTGGTCCAACCGTGGTTCCATCGGCGCCATCTTGGGGCAAGAGGTGGTGCGGTCGCAGATCGGGGTGCTCGCACGCAGTCAAAGGGACCTGTCCCTCGCGTGGCGTAGCGTCGACCCGCGGGCGATGGCGAGGTCGGATCCCCGGGTGCCTCCCCTGCGCGCGGGCGACCCCATCGACGTCGACCTATCTGGGCTCACCATCGGCTACGTCGATGACGATCCCTTCCTCGCGCCGGTCCCGTCGATCCAGCGCGCGATACGGCGCGCGTGCGACGTGCTCAGCGCCGCCGGCGCTGCGGTGGTGCCTCACCGGCCCGTGAGCAGCGACGACCTCGTCTACCTGTGGCTCGCGGCGCTCGGTGCCGATGGCCTCCGAACCATGGACGCGGCCCTCGACGGAGAAGAAGCGATCCCTCAGCTCAAGCCGGCGCGCGCCCTCAACCAACTCCCCCCGCTGGCGCGGCGCGCCGCCGCCACCGTGGCCGAGCAGCTCGGAGAGCGACGGGTCGCGCGGCTTCTCACGAGCGTAGGCGAGAAAGGCGTCGACGAGCTGTGGCGGCTGACCCAACGCCGCACCGAGCTCCGCAACGAAGAGTTCGACCGGTGGGCCCGCGGCCGACTCGATGCGCTCATCTGTCCGCCCCACGTCGTGCCCGCCCTCCCCCACCGCGACTCGGGCGACTTCATCCTCTCCCTGGGCTCGACGTTCCGATGGTCGCTGCTCGACTTCCCCGCTGGCGTCGCGCCCATCACTCGGGTCGAGCGCGACGACCTCGGTCGCTACCGTGCAGGCACCGAGCGCATCGACAAGAAGGTGGCGGCGATCGACGCCGCGAGCATCGGGTTGCCGGTCGGTGTGCAAGTGGTTGGTCGTCCCTATCGGGAGGACGTAGTGCTCGCGGTCATGGGCGCACTGGAAACCGGCGTGGGCGGCGACGCGGGTTACCCCAAGACCCCCGTGACCCCGAGGAGGATGTGAGCATGATGTCCTGCCGGCTCGGCTAGTTTCTGACGTACTCATGGCTGGCTAAGCTAGTCGACTATGTCTGCGTCCCCCCACGGCGCCGGCTCCGGGACCGGGGCCGAAGCGGCCGGCCTGCGGGCCTACCTCGACGTCTTCCGCTACTCGCGGCGGGCGGCCGAGCTCGTATGGGCCACGAGCAAGGGCCTGAGCATCGCCCTCGGGGTGGCGAGCCTGGTGGGCGGTTTGGTCCCGGCCGGCATCGCCTACGTGGGCAAGCTCATCGTCGACGCCGTGCTTCTCGCGGCCAAGACCCAGACCGACGCCGACGCTCGCCAAGCGCTCATCTACGTGGGGCTCGAGCTCGGTCTCGTCGCGGTGGCGGCCGCAGCGCAGCGCACCCTGAGCACCTGCCGCTCGCTCCTGCGCGCGCTGCTAGGCCACCGCGTCAACGTCATGATCTTGGAGCGCGCGCTCACGCTCAACCTGTCCGACTTCGAAGACAGCACCTTCTACGACCGCATGACCCGCGCCCGCCGCGAGGCGAGCTCGCGCCCGCTGAGCTTGGTCATGCGCACCTTCGACCTCGGCAAGAACGTCATCTCGCTGGTGGCCTACGGGGGCCTGTTGCTGTCGTTCTCGCCTTGGGTCGCGACCATCCTTCTCGGGGCCGCCATCCCCGCCTTCGTCGCCGAGACGCGCTTCTCGAAGGACGCCTTCCGGCTCTTCCGCTGGCGTTCCCCCGAGACGCGCAAACAAATGTACCTCGAGACCGTGCTCGCCCGAGAGGACTACGCGAAGGAGACCAAGCTCTTCGGTCTCGGGCCGCTGCTGCTCGAGCGCTACCGCGCCATCTTTCGTACGCTGTTTGCCGAGGACCGCTCACTCACCGTGCGACGAGGTGTGTGGGGCTTCACCCTCGGTCTGCTGAGCAGCCTCGCCTTCTACGGCGCCTACGCATGGATCGCAGTGGCCGCGATCCGCGGCGACATCACCCTCGGTGAGATGACGATGTACCTGCTCGTCTTCAAGCAAGGCCAGGCCGCCCTCTCGGCCATGCTCGCGGCCATCGGCGGGATGTACGAGGACAACCTCTACCTGTCCAACCTCTACGAGTACCTCGAGGGTGGCAGCGTGGCCGACGACCTGAGCGGCGCCGAAGAAGGCCCCAACCCCGGCGACGGCATCCGCTTCGAAGGGGTTTCGTTTCGATACCCCGGGGCCGAACGCGATGCTCTGAGCCACATCGACCTCCACCTCGAACCGGGCGAGCGTCTCGGGCTCGTGGGTCAGAACGGCGCGGGCAAGACCACCCTCATCAAGCTCCTCACCCGACTCTACAACCCCAGCGAGGGACGCATCCTGCTCGACGGCCTCGACCTCCGAAAGTGGTCCCGTGCCGCCCTGCACCGCCGCATCGGCGTCATCTTCCAGGACTTCGTGCGTTTCCAATTGTTGGTGGGCGAGAACATCGGCGCCGGCGACGTCGAAGCCTTCGCCGACGAGGAGCGCTGGCAGGAAGCCGCAGAGCGAGGTCTCGCCCACGACTTCATCGACGAGCTCCCCGACGGCTACAAAACCCAGCTCGGCCGTTGGTTCAAGGGCGGCCAAGAGCTGAGCCTCGGCCAGTGGCAGAAGGTCGCACTGTCGCGCGCCTTCATGCGACGCGATGCCGACATCTTGGTCTTCGACGAGCCCACGAGCTCGATGGACGCCAGCGCAGAGATCGAAGCCTTCGCCCAGGTCGAACGCCAAGCCGAGGGCCGCATGGTCCTGCTCATCTCCCACCGCTTCTCCACCCTGCGCATGGCCGACCGCATCATCGTGCTCGAAGGCGGTCACGTGGTGGAGCAAGGCGACCACATCACCCTCATGGCCGAAGCCGGCCGCTACGCCCGCCTCTACGAAGCCCAAGCCGCCGCCTTCAAAGAGGCCCCCACGGGGCTAGTGGCGACGTCATAGGGGGCCGCGGTTCGAGGTTCGAGGTTCGCGGTTCCAGGTTCGAGGTCGAGAACGAGGTCGAGGTCGAGAACGAGGTCGAGAACGAGGTCGAGAACGAGAACGAGAACGAGAACGAGAACGAGAACGAGAACGAGATCGAGGTCGAGGTCGAGGTCGAGGTCGAAAACCAGGAACTACGTCATCATGATCAACACGGCTCCTGCTACGGCGATGGCCGCCCCGATGATTCGGGCTCGGTCGACGGTTTCGCCGAGCCAGAAGCGCGCGAGCAGGATGGTGAACACGGTCGACATCTGGTTGAGCACCGATGCCACGGAAGCGCTGGCCCACTTGAAGCCGCCTAGCCAGAGGAGCATCGCGACGTAGGCTCCCAAGAACGATGCGGGTATCAGCGTGCGCCACGCGGGGTTTGGCTTCAGCACCTTCAAGGCCGAGCGCTCGCGAGGAACGAGAGCGATCCACAGCAGCTGTCCCGCGACGCCGGCCACGAGCCGCACGAAGGTGACTTCCACCAGGTGACCTCGCTCGAGGGCGGGCTTGGCCAAGATCACACCAATCGCCATGGCGATGATGCCTCCCATCCCGAGCATGACGCCCTGAAGGTCGGCCTTGCGCTGCGCTGCGTCCCGCGCTCCGCGGCGGCGCTGGGCGAGCAAGACGCCGCCCAGCACCAGGCCTCCACCGACGAGAAACACGGGACCGACCTTCTCGTCGAGGAAGACGACACTCATGCCCACGATGGTCGGGGTGTAGGCCGTCTCCACCACGGCGAGACGTGCGGCGCCGAGGCGGCGCAGCGCCCCGAAGACCATCGTGTCGGCGATGGCGATGCCAAGCACACCGCTGACGACGAGCCGACCCCAGTCCAACCCCGAGCGTGAAGCGTCGAGCCCGAGACCGAAGAGAGGCAGGGTCAGCAACAGGAGCAGCGAAGCCGAGACGTTCTTGAACAGATTGATGCCCTGGGCCGAGATCGACTCCGAGCGGCGAAAGAGAACGACGCTCATCGACCACAGCAGGGCCGCGGTGAGGGCACAGGCTTCACCCAAGAGTGAGCCATGCACGGCTCAGGTCTCCGTGGGCGTTTCGCCCGAGGTCTCGCTCTGGGGGTCGTCGGGGGGTTCGGACGAGGGGGCTCGAACACTGGGCCCGATGCCCGCCCGGCGGTCGCGCAAGACGCGCTCGATCTCTTGCAGCTCCCAGCGGAGGTAGTCGTTGAACACGACGAAGGCTTCGTTCGCTTCGACCTCGCCTGCGGTCAGGGCTCGGAAAGACCGACGACGCAGACTCATCAAATGCTCACGAATGTCGACCAGCTCATCCCGCGTCATCTCGTCGGGCGGGGTCTCGTGCTCCTCGTCGTAGGTGTGCACGACGGCTTGGAAGTCTGCGTAGAGCTCGTCGAGCACGCCCTTGCTCTTGCGACGACGTCGCGCGGCGAGCGCCATCACCCCGGAGTAGCCCATGATGGCGACGGTGATCCCGAGGCTGATCGTGTCGGCCCACTCGAGGATCTCCGGCGGCACGTCGCGCCGGTAGTACTGCGATGCACCGGGGTGGAGGGGGTATCGAAGCTGGTAGATGTCGAAGCGCTCATCGAGCTCGCGAAGCCGACGAACCTTCTGGCCCAGCTCGACCTTGTGCTGGAACACGGCCTCTGTGAGCGCGCGGGCGACCGCATCGTCGACGTCGGCGCGCGATACCAGCAAGGCGTGCACGCCGATGACGCCCGTGGGCTCGCTCGGGTGCTTGCCGAAGAGATGCTTGGGGATCACGTGGCTCACCACGAAGGGGTGCTTCGAGCGAATGCCGTCCATGGCGGGGGCCACGCGCTCGGGGTCATCCAAGCTGAGCAGCTTGGCGTGGCCGTCGGCGAGCATGCGCTCCACCGCGCTCGACTCGATCGATCCCAGGATGAACACCGCGTCGATGTCACGCTTGATGAAGCGATCCGAGGTGTTGCGATAGCTGTCGTTGATGAGCTTCGGGCCCGTCGGGTTGTCTTCGGTGAAGCCGTAGTGGCTCATCAGGCGCCGCGCGACCAAGTCGGTGCCGCTGCCCTTGGGTCCGATCCCCACCTTGAGACCCGCCAGGCCCGGCACACCGTCGGGGCGGGGGTGCTCCTCGTCCTTCGGATCGTCGTTGTGGACGATCATGTAGAGGTAGAGCTCGTAGAGCGGCACGAGGGTACGGATGTCGCCGTCGCCCTCGGTGTCGCTGTAGGCCAGGGCCAGCTCGGCCTCGCCGTGAATGACGGTGGTGAGGCTGTCGCGCGTCTCTTCGCCCTCCACCACCTCGACTTCGATGTCGTCGAGGTGGGCGTTGAAGGTCTCGGCGAGGGCGGTTCCGAGCTGGTGCACGGCACTGCCCTCGGTACCAGAGGCGAGACGCAGCTTGGTCTTGCGCCCGAGACATCCCGTGGTCTGGGCCGCCCCCGCGACAGCGAGGCCCTGAAGCAGCTTTCTGCGCCCCCAACGTGGTTTGGAGCTCTTCGGAGGGTCACCCACGCCGCGACTGTACGTTCGGCCGCTGGCGCGCGCCAGTCGTCAGGGGGCCGGCGAGGTGAACTGGCACATCACCTGGAGGTCCTTCAGCCAACCGTCCGCCCGAGCGCGCATCTCGGCGTCGCGCGAGCGCGCCCGCGCCTGCTCGAAGAGCTCGCGCGTCTGCGGCGTACACGCCTTGGCCGCACCACCTTCGGCCGGCGCCCCCGTGATGAGGAGGGCGTGGTTGAAGTAGGCCTCGGGCCGTTGTGGCTCGGCCGTGCGCGCCGCGACCAAGAGCTCGCGCGCCTCCGTCCGCTGGCGGGTGGCGGCGTCGGTCCGCTTCTTGGCCGCCTGTCCACGAAGGGCCAATGCCAAGCCGACCTTGGCGTCGTAGTCGTCGGGTCGCAGCTTCAGAGCGGCTCGGTACGCGCGCTCAGCCTCGTCGAAGCCGCGGAACCGCGACAGCACCGCGGCGTGGTTCATGTGGGCGGCGAACAGGGACGGGTCGAGCCTTCGCGCCTCGGCGAAGTCGCGTGCGGCGGCGGTGTCGTCGCGCCGTGCCGCTTGGACCAAGCCCCGCACGTTGTGGAGACGGGCGTCCTCTGGCGCTACGCGCAGACCCTGGTCGCACACGAGGAGCGCCATCTCGAGGGTGGCCTTGGTGTCGGCGCGACGCTGGTCGCTCGCCGCGAGCTCGAGATGATGCTCGGCCGCGAGCCGTTCCGCGCCCTCCGGACCGAGGGCCATGGCGAGCTGGACCAGCGCGAGCTCACCCAGCGCACGGGCATCGCGTGGCCGGCGCGCGAGCGCACGCTGCAGCTGCTGCTTGGCTTCGACGAGGTCGTCTCCCTCACCTCGTTCACGCAGCCAGCGACCGAGCAGGGTCAGGCTGTCGGGGGCAGCGAACTCGGCGGCCACGATGCCCTGCCGAAGCTGCTCGATGGCGGCGTCGCGGTCGATTGCTCCCCGGCGAACACGCTCGCGCGCGGTCATCGCCATCGCAGGGTCGTGGTGACGCGCTGCGAGCACGGAGAAGATCTTCAACGCCCTGGGATCGTCGCAACGAGAGAGCGCCACGCCCTGATTGAAGCGCGCTGCGTCGGCCTGGCGGGCTCGACGCTCGTCCTTTGCCAGCGCGTCCGCAACGCGACCGAAGGCGGCGCCGAGGCGCTCACACTCGGCCTTCGTCCAGCCGTGTTCGTCGGCGTGCGCGAGCGCTTCGAGCGTCTCCGCAAAAGCCATCGGCGCCTCGCCCGGTGGCACCGGCGGTGGGGCCACCTCGGGTGGAGGCGGCTGTCCTCCGGTCTTGCACCCGACGAGGGCCAGCGCGCCCACGACCAACCAAGGAGCGATGCGCCCCGACCTCATCCCTTCGCTACGCACCCGCGTGACTACGCACGCGGGACGGAAAAGTTCTCCGAGATCGGATCCGTGCTCATGGGGCGCCAATGCGGGGGTCGGTGACCACCGCCTCGAGCTCCAGCACCTTCTCGCCATCGAAGAAAACGTCGACCTCGGTTCGCCCTGGCTCCATGCCCCACAGGGTGAACTCTCGATCCCCATCGACGATCTCTTCGACGCCGATGATGCCGACGCGTTGGGGGATCAAACGCACGCGGTCGGGCCGACGCGCGTCGTCTTCGATGGCGACGATGCGCGCCGCCACCGCGACCCCGGCCGGGATCTCGATGAGGTCGTCAGCGAGGAGCACACTCTGGGGCGGGTCGGACACCAGGGTGCATTCGAGCGAGTGCTCGGTCGAGCACCCAGTTGCGAAGGCGAGCAAACCCGCAGCAAGAACGGCCCAGCGACTCATGGCATCACCTCCGGCGTGACCGTGACGGGGATCTCTACGCTCACATCGCCCCGCGTCACGGTGACGGTCAGCGTGCCCTCGACGAGGCCGACCAGCTCGACCTCGTCGTCGCGTAGTGTGCTCGTGATGCTGCCTTGCACGGGCTCGATGTCGACCTGGCCCAGCGTCGAAGCCGACCAGTCGTAGGACCCGCCTCCCGCGAGAGGGGCGCCCAGGCCATCACGAGGGAGCGCAGCCACCGCCAGCCGCTCGCCCACCGCAAGGGAGACGCTGTTAGGGACGGCCCCCTGAGCCCACACCTCGAGCTCCGCCACGCGACGCGCCTCGACGTGGATGAAGTCGGCCACCTCTCCACTGGCCGCGCGCGCGAGGAAGGCGTGCAGCCCGGGCTCGGCGATGATGAAGCCGCCCTGGCCACTGACCACGTCCTGCCGGGCCGCTTCGACGAAGGCCGTTTCCCCGCTGGACGAGAACGAGAGGTCGAATCGTCCCCCCACGGCCACCACGAGAGGAACCTCGCGGGCGACGCCGAGCGCCAGGGCCGTCTCGTTCTCATCCACCGCCATCGTCGCGTTGCAGACGGCGTCCCCCGTCGCCACGCAATCGTACTTGAAGCGTCCAGCGCCCAGGTCCCCCACCGAACCCGTCGGGTCGTGTTCGATGGGCTCGCACCCTGCCGCAACGAAGGCGAGCGCCAGGGCTGTCCATACCTCATGTCGTCGTTCCATCGGTCCTCCAATCGTGTCGCTTCCCCGCAACTGCAATGGGAGTGCCAGCCACGGAAAGGGGCCGATTTGGAGCGTCCGCGGGACGGGGCGTCGAGATCCTGCAGCGCCGGTCACGCCGCGTCTGACACGATTGTCATGGTTTCGGAGGGCGCGTGCTGTCGCTGTCGTCGCGGGCGCGCCCGAAGATCTTGCTACCTGGCGGCACCGAGCGGGTGAGCCACACATTGCCGCCGATGACCGACCCCGCGCCGATGACGGTGTCGCCTCCGAGGATGGTGGCCCCGGAGTAGATGGTGACGTCGTCCTCGATCTTGGGATGCCGAGGGCGACCGGCGCGAGCCTCTTGCTCCCCGCGCTCGGCGCTCAGCGCTCCCAACGTGACGCCGTGATAGATCTTCACGCGATCGCCGATGCGGGTGGTCTCCCCGATGACGGTGCCCGTGCCGTGATCGATGAAGAAGTCGCTGCCGATGGTGGCGCCGGGGTGAATGTCGAT
>JAUHZF010000365.1 GCA_030426145.1 Polyangia bacterium | reverse complement strand
CCCTGGCGGCCGACTGGACCGCGCGCAGTGAGCGCCTCGGCGGGCATGAGCCGCCCCACCTGCGTGACGCCACCGCGAACCACGAGCTGGGCGAAGGCTTCGACCTGGCCTACTTCAACGCGGCGCCGGCCGACCAACAGCTGAGCCAGCTCGAGCCCAACGCCGAGCTCGTGCTCGAGAACCTGCACCCCGAGCACGCCTCGCTGACGACCCGCTTCCCCAACGTGGCGCCGCAGATCTTCGTCGAGCGCAAGAAGGGCCACCGCGAAGAAGTCGAGGGCCGCATCGCATCCCTGTGGATCGACGCGAGCCGAGGTGCCGCCACCCTCACCTGGCAAGCCCCCGTCCCCCTCCGCTCGCCCGAAGACCGGGGCCGAATTTGGGTCGCGGTGGCCGGCCCCGGACGGCGACTGTCGCCCGATCAGCTCGCCAAGCTCATCGGAACCCTGCAGCAGAGCCTCGGCGGCTCGGGCCCGAGCGAGCCCGAGGACGAGGAGACGTCGGACAGCAGCCCCAGCGAGGAGCTCAGCCTCGACACGGTCTCCATCCAGCCGGTGCGCATGGACCAGTTGCCCCGCATCACGGGCGCGGGGCCCGAGGACACCAAGACGAGCATGTTCTCGCAGGAGCACCTCGAAGACGAGCTCGACCGCACCCAGGATCCCGGCCTGGCCGAAACCGGCACCGGCATCGGCATCCTGTCGCAGGGCGACAACGGCATGCCGAACTGGATGCGCGGTCGCACCGGTCCTCCCCCCCCGCCTCGCCGGGGCAAGAAGGCGGGCAGCACCCCCGCCCCCGGTAGCGCGGTGCCGGCCCCGATCTCACCGCGACGCCGGCGGCTCGACGCCAACACCACCCACCACGGCCTGGGGCCCCGACCCGAGTGGCCCCGCGAAGAGAACCCGAGCCGCAACACCGCCAGCATCGCCCTCAGCCCCGACCAGCTCGCGCGCACCGCGCCCCCGCCGGGGCAACCCATGGTCAAGCTCGAGAAGACGGCGCCCCCGCCGGGGCAACCGGCGGTCAAGCTCGACCCGGCGGCCCCTGCGCACGGGCAGCCCGCGATGACGCCTCGCCCAAGTCAGGTCGAAACTCCGCCCAGCTCGCTCGCGGCCCCGCCAGTCTCGGCGGCTTTTCCCCCGCCGCGCCCTCCTCAGCCTTCGCTCGCCATGCCGGCCCCGGCCGCCGCGCCGACCGAGCCCAAGCAAGAGAAGAAGAAGAAGCCCCGCACGGCCCGGGTCCCGTCTGAGGTGGTGGAGATGCTCTGGTTCGATGATGAAGCGACGGCGTTGCTGCGGCAGCGATTCCGGCGCCTCAGCAACGAGCTCGACTTCTCACCGCCCGACGAGCGGCACGACCGCCCCGCGAGCGAGGGCAAGCGGGCCCAAGATCACCACGTGCACTTCGGTATCCTCACCCAGGTCGCCCCCGACGACGGGCGGACCTTGAAACACACCATGCGTGCTGCGGTGAGCGAGACCGGCCGCTTCACGCCGCCCATGGTGGTGCTGCGAGGCGAGCTGACCATGTCCTTCGAAGACACCGACCGACTTCGTGCTACCGCGGCCGTCGTCAAACCCATTGCCGGCGACGACAAGAAGCTCAAGGCCGCCCTCGAGCAGGTCGACGAGCTGCTCGCGACGCCCCTCATGAGTGGTTCGAACGAGCCCGTGCGCAACATCCTGGAGCACCTGCGAAAGGTCTATGGACAGACCAAGCGCACCCTCACCCTCGACTACCTCAACGAGACCGTCGAGCGGGGCCTCCTCGAGCAGCGCCAATACGCACGCCGCAAGCTCTTCGGAGGCGAGGTCATCCGCGGTGAGCTGAGCGCAGGCGACAAGAACAAGGTGGTCGTCTACCTCCCCGAGGCACTCGAGCGCCAACTCCCCCTGATGACGAGCTTCGAGGCCCGCCTCGTCGCCGAAGCCCACCTCCGCCAAGACCAGTTCGAGTCCCACCCGCACGCACTCAAGGTCGTGACCCTCGGGCGTGTGCATCGTTTGGATCGGTAGGGTTTCGAGGTCCTCGGGTCCTCGAGGTTCGAGGTTCGAGGTTCGAGGTTCGAGGTTCGAGGTCCTCGAGCCCGAGAGCGAGAGCGAGAACGAGAACGAGAGCGCGTTCAGATTTCTCGTAGTCGCTTCAGTAGTGCTTCGTCTTCGTCGGGCATCACCGTGCGCCCGTCGACGTAGAGCCGCCCGTCGTGGATGCGGGGCAGGACCGGTGGGGTGCCGGTGCGGAGGGTGTGGGCCATGGCTTCGACGTCGCCGTCGAAGACGAGCGCGTAGGACGGCACCGGCGATTCGGGCAGGGTTCCGCCTCCTGCGCGGCCGGCCATCTCGGCGGTCGTGGCCGCGACGCCATGGGCGCGGAGTTGCTCCGCCCAGCCTTCGACCCGCGCCTGCACCTCGGCCACCGGTCGGTGCAGGGCGAACATGGTGGGAACGGCATCACGGTCGCCTTCCAGGTAGTGCGCCATCGTCGCCTCCAGCGCGACCAAGGGGAGCCGTCCGAGGCGCAACGCTCTGGCCAGTGGGTCGCGGCGCACACGGTTGACCAGCGCGTGGTCACCCACGATGGCCCCGCCCTGGGGACCACCGAGCAGCTTGTCGCAGCTGAAGCATACGAGGTGGGCCCCGGCGGAGACCCCCGTCTGGACCATGGGTTCGTCGAGGCCGAGCGGCGATAGGTCCACCAGTGCGCCGCCGCCCAGATCTTGGATGAGCACCACGTCGCGGGCGCGGGCGAGCGCCGCCAGCTCGTCGAGGGGCGGGCGCTCGGTGAAGCCGATCTGCCGGAAGTTCGACGGATGTACGCGCAACAGCGCAGCGATCTCGCCGGGGTGCTGGTCGAGCGCGCGGGCGTAGTCCGCGGTGCGGGTTCGGTTGGTCGTGCCGACCTCGACCATCTCCGCCCCAGAACGGTCGAGCACCTCGGGCACGCGAAAGCTGCCTCCGATCTCGACCTGCTCGCCCCGCGACACCACGACCTTCTTGCCCCGCGCCACAGCGCTGAGGGCCAGGAGCACGGCAGCGGCGCAGTTGTTCACCACCAGGGCGTCCTCGGCCCCGCTCATCTGCGCGAGCGCGGCCTCGGCGAAGGCGCCGCGTGCCCCGCGTCGACCCCGCTCGAGGTCGAGCTCGACCGAGGTGTAGCCCCCCGCGCTCGCGGCAAGCGCCTGCACGGCCGCCGCCGAAAGCGGGGCCCGGCCGAGGTTGGTGTGGAGGATGACCCCGGTGGCGTTGATGACGCGACGCGCACGCTGCCCGAGCAAAGCATCGGCCGCCGCCTGAACCGCAGCCACCACCGCTTCGGGCTCCGGGGCCACGCCTTCCTCGAGCGCTCGGCGCCTCGCCCGTGCAATCGCTTCCCGCGCGAGGCGGGTCATCGTCTTCTGCCCGAGCCGCTGCTGTGCGGCGACGAGCTCGGGGGCGCGGAGCAACGCGTCGACCTTGGGGAGGTGGCGGAGGAGCTGCTGCTTGTCGGAGTCGGCCATCGAAAGGTGATGCTCTGGCTTCAGCGCAGGCGTAGCGCTATGAGAAACTGTCCTGGGGTCCCGAGCGTCGGGGGCCCAGCTTGCCTATCATGCCTTCCCTCCGGGCAAAGCCAGCTTGGGCCTTCGCATGGCTCCTCACCGTCACCCTTTGCGCCGGCGACGCCCCCGCCGAGTGGCCTCCGCCGCTCGATGCCACGGTCGCGGAGCTCTCGACACCCGAGTTTTGGCCCAACGACCCTGGCTACGCGTACTGCCCTTCGGCGTCGCCGACCTGTGGCGACGGTGACGTTCGCGACGGCCAGTGGTCTCACTACTCCTTCGTGCCTCCCCAAGAAGGCACCCGCATGCGCCCAGAGGAGACCGCATCGGGCATGTCGATCGACCGCGCCTGGCGCTTCACCATCGGCGATCCGCGGGTGCTCATTGCGGTCACCGACTCCGGCATTCGGTGGGATGACCCCGATCTGATCGATCGGCACTACCTCAACGCGGCCGAGCTCGCGAACTACGTGCCCACGGGCCCGAACGGCGAAGCCTGCGGCGGCACGGGTGCCCTCGCCGGGTTCGATTGTTACCCGGTCGGCGCCCCCGACGGCGTGCTCACGGTCTCGGACTACCAGTTCTCCGATGGGCTGCTGTCGCCGCCGGCCGATGCAGAGCACCCCCTCGGCGACGCCAACCGCAACGGGATCCTCGACCCCGAAGACCTCATCCTGAACTTCTCCGACGGCACCGACGACGATGGCAACGGCTACGTCGACGACATCTCGGGCTGGGACTTCGCCAAGGACGACAACGACCCCTACGACGATACCCGCAACGGTCATGGCACGGGCGAGGCGAAGGACTCGACGGCCGAGGCCAACAACGGGATCGGCACCGCCGGCAATTGCCCACATTGCCGCGTGATGTCACTGCGGGTCGGCGACGCGTTCATCGCCGACGTCAACGCGTTCGGCCAAGCGGTGGTCTACGCCACCGACATGGGCGTGCAGATCGTGCAGTGCGCGCTGGGCACGGTGAACATGAACACGTTCACCCAGCAGGCGCTCGACTACGCCTATGCCCAGGGCGTGCTCAACGTGACGAGCATGGCCGACGAGAATTCTCGGCACCACAACGTGCCCGCCACGGCCAACCACACGCTGCCCGTGCACGCCATCCAGTATCGGCCCGACGACTACCGCGATGTGGAGACCTGGCTCTCGTACAACCCCTGTACCAACTACGGGGGCCAGAACATGCTCAGCGTCTCGGGCGAGGCCTGCTCGAGCGAGGCCGTGGGCCAGCTGTCCGGCATCGCGGGGCTGCTCTACTCCGCCGCACGCCAGCAATCGCCACCATTGTCACCGCCGCTCTCGCCGGCCGAGGCGATGCAGCTGCTCATCACGACCGCCGACGACATCGACATTCCAGAGTCGCGCGAGCCCTTCCAAGAGAGCTACCAGTGGTCCCAAGCTGGCTTCGATCAGCGCTTCGGCTACGGGCGCGTCAACGCCAATGCGATGCTCGAGGCTCTGCGGGCGGGACGCATCCCCCCCGCCATCGACGTCACGAGCCCCACGTGGTTCCAGGTCCTCTACCCGCAGCGGCGCCAGGGACCCGTCGAGATCCTCGGTCGGATCGAGACGCGCGCCCCGAGCTACGACTACGCCGTCGCGTGGGCACCGGGCGTGCAGCCACGCGAAGAGGCCTTCACGGAGATCGTGCGGGAGGACAACCTCCCGAACGACGAGGTCGCAGGTGCCGAGGGCCCCTTGGCCCTGCTCGACGTGCGCACCATCGATCCGACCCACGAGTGGGACGTCGACTCTCCCCTGGGCGAGAACCAGTACACCATCACGGTTCGCGTCCGCGCCGTCGCCCACTATGGCGGCGAGACCGGTGACGTGGTCGGTGAGATGCGCCGCACGTACTACGTGCACGAGGACCCCGACCTCAAGCAGGGCTTCCCCATCCACACCGGGGCCAGCGGTGAAGGCAGCCCCAAGATGGCCGACATCAATGGTGACGGGGTGCTCGACCTGGTGGTGCCGACCAGCGACGGCCGGATCCACGTCTACGACCTGTCGGGCGCCGAGCCGCGTCCCGTCGACGGTTTTCCCTTCGTCGGCTCCCGCGTCGACGGCTTGGCCAATCCCCCCGTCGAAGGCAAGCCGAGCTACCTCGATGCCCCCGGTTACCAACCCGAGGCCCCTGCCGCCCCCGGCGCCAGCGTCGATCCACGGCGGGCGGGCAGCGCGTTCATCAACGCGCCCGCCATCGCGGATCTCGACGAGGACGGTCTCCCCGAGATCGTGGCCACGTCCTGGAACGGCTTCATCTACGTCATCGAGCACGACGGGAGCCTGAAGGCGGGCTTTCCCTTGCGGCTCCCCGAGGTCCCCTCGTGCCCCACCGACGGCACCGAGCCGGCGGGCCCCTGCACCGACACCGAGAACATCATCGACCGCGGTGCCTACGCGTCGCCCGTCCTCGTGGACATGGACGCCGACGGGAAGCTCGACATCGTGCAAGCCGCCTTCGATGGCAACATCTACGTCTTCGACCGCGACGGCACGCCCGTCGACGGCTGGCCCGTGGCCATCGCCTACGACGGCGACCTCAGTCCCGCGCCCAAGCGCGCCCGCGTGCTCACCACGCCCGCCGCCGCCGACTTCGACGGCGACGGCCTCCCCGAGCTCGTGGTGGGCTCCAACGAGCAGCTCGGCGACGGCGGCGACTTCGGCGCCTTCTACCTGATCGACGGTCGAGGCAGCGCCGCCGGGAATGCACCGTGGCGTCCGGGTTGGCCGGTCACGGTCTTCTCCCAAGAGGTCCTGCCCATCGTGGGCGAAGGCACCTCCAACCCCGCCGCCATCGCGCGCTTCGGCGACACCCTCGGCGCGGTGGTCTACGGCAATGGCTCGCTCCCGCGTGTCCTACCCCACGACCCTGGCCCCCAGGAGAAGCTCGACAGCCCCGTCAACGAGGTCCAGAAGCTCGCGTCGCTGAGTCGGTTCGGGCTGCTCTCCACCGCGGAGAGCGACGTGATGCTGCCCCTCTTCTCGGCCCCGGCCCTGGGAGACGTCGACCAGGACGGTACGCCCGACGTCGTCGCTTCGGGAAGCTCGTTGAGCCTCGCCAACAGCCTGGCCGGCACCGATCTCCGCGGTCAGCACCTCGTCAACGTGTGGAGCGGCGCCACGGGTCAGGCCATGCCGGCCGCCCCCTTCCGCATCGAAGACTACAGCTTCTTCAACAGCCAAGCGGTCGCCGACCTCGACGGTGACGCCTACCCCGAGGTCATCGCCGGCTCCGGTGGCTACATGCTGCACGCCTGGGACGGGTGCGGCCGCGAACCGGAAGGATGGCCCAAGTTCACCGGCCAGTGGATCATCGCCACCCCCGCGGTGGGTGACGTCGACGGCGACGGTGAACTCGAGGTGGCCGTACAGACCCGCAGCGGCTGGCTCTACGTCTGGGACACCAAGGGCAGCAAAGATGGTGTCGTCGCCTGGGGCAGCAAACACCACGACAACCGCAACACGGGCAACCTCGAGACCGAGACGGGCCTCGGCGGTCCAGCCCTGCAGGCGAGCGAGCCCCTCACCGCCGCCCTGTGCGAAGCGACCAAGAACCCACCCGTCCCACCACGACTGACGCCAGGTGGAGGCTGCAACTGCCGCCTCGCCCCAAGCGAAGACGAGCCCCCCACCGGGCTGTGGCTTGCGGTGGCCGCGGCTGGCTTCGCAGCAAGCCGCAGGCGTCGTCGCACCTAGCACTGCACTCTGCTTGATTTTCGGGCTCGATCTCGGGGCTCGGGCTCGGGCTCGATCTCGGGGCTCGGGCTCGGGCTCGGGCTCGATCTCGGGGCTCGGGCTCGGGCTCGGGCTCGGGCTCGGGCTCGATCTCGGGGCTCGGGCTCGGGGCTCGGGCTCGAAACCTCGAACCTCGAACCTCGAACTCGGAACCTCGAACCCGGGTCACGACGACCACGGGGTTTCGGGTTGTTCCGACGATCACCGGCTCTGCGTGGCAAGCTTCAGACCACACGCCGCAGCAGCACCCGCCGCAGGACCACCCCGAACAGCAGCGCCTGTAGCCCCCAGTCGATCGCGCTCGCCAACCACGCCCCGCGCAGACCCGCCTCGAGGACGAAGGCGAAGAGCCAGGTGGCCACGAGCCGCAAGACCGTGCCGGCCACGGTGATCCCCAACGCCCAGTGGGTAGCCCCGGCCCCGCGCAAGGCCATGGCACCCACCACCGCCACCGCCATCGGCGGCTGCGCCAGCGCGAGGTAGGGCGCGACGGTACGCGCGGTCGGGCTGTCGACGCCGAAGACCGTGAGCCAGGCGCCCGGCGCCGCCAGCACCAGCACCCCGAAGGCCACGAGCACCGCGCCGGCCAGCGCGCTGGCCATGCCTGCGTAGCGAAGTGCACCCTGCGGGTCGTTCGCGCCGAGGCGTCGGGCCACCAGCGACGCGGCTGCGATTCCGCATCCCTCCGCAACGGGAAAAGCTACCGACTCCACGCTCAGGAGCGCTTGATTCGCGGCCATCGCCTCCGCCCCCAGCCCCGCGATCGCGGCCGCATAGCCGAGCAGTCCCATGTGTAGAGCCAGCTTCTCGGCCACCGCCCCTCGCGCCACCGCCCAGAGCGCACCACGCGCCTCGCGCACGACGTCGACGCTGCCCGTCGTCCCGAACCGTCGACGCAAGACCCTCCAGCCGAGGGACGCCTGGACCCCGAAGCCGCAGCTCGCCCCGACCGCCGCGCCGGCGATCCCCGAACCTGGCCAGGCGATCATGACCGCGGCCGTCGTCCCGAGATGAACCGCGGCCCCGACGGCACCGAGGGCGAGCGGGGTTCGTGCATCACCCACCGCTTGCAGACTGCCCGCAGCAGTGGCCTGAACCGCAGCGAAAGGCACGGCGGGGAGCGCCAACAGGAGGTAGACCAGCGCCGGCCCTCTCAGCTCTGGCGTCAGCGTCCACAGGAGGCCAGCCCCGAGCCCCGCCCCGACGACGGCCGTGATCGCGCCCGCCCACCAGGCCAGCTGCAAGGCGCCGACCACTGCAGGCGCCGCCGAGCGGGCCTCCCCGTGCCGGCGCCCCACCACCGCGAGCGCCGCCGTCGCCATCGCGCCGACCACGGAGGTGAGGGTCCACAGTACGGTCGACGGCAGATGGATCGCGGCAAGCCCCTCGGGCATCAAGCGGCCGACCAGAGCGCGGTCGCCGACGAAGGTCGCCGCCACCAGGCCCATGTGGATCGCGGCCGGAGTGGCCATGCGCAGCGCGTCGTCCCAGGCCCCCGAGGCGGGCTGCCGCGACGCGCCGTGCCCGTAGGACGGTGGAGGGAGCGTGGGACCCAGTCGCAACGCGGGTCGAGCATCGAGGGCGGGCACAGGATGAGACAATGCCGTTCCGGGTCCGACACTTCCCGGCTCGGGGCGCGACGAGGCGCGTCAAAGGCGATAGGGTGCTCGGCACGATCTCGCCGGAATCACGGTGGTCCTCGGTCGCGTTCCCCGATCCTATGCGCACCCCCCTCCCCCTCGTCTTGCTCGCGCTCTCGCTCTTCGCCTGCGAGCGCCCCGTGGCCACCAGCGCCACCACGAGCCTCGACCCCGTGCTGAGCGGGCTCGACGACGATGAAGACCACGCCGGGACCATCTGCCGAAACCGGGTCGCCGCGGCCGTGCGCTTCGCGCCCCAGCTCGCCGGGCTGCGCGGGGCTGTGGAGGCCGGCGAGCTCACGCCGCTCGACTACCGCCAGGTGGTGGGCGAGGCGCGGCTGGAGCGCGGGCGGGGTGAGCTGCTGCTGCTGGGCTCCTGCGCGGCATTCGACGACCGGCACCTTGTCCGCGCCGCCAACCTCGCCCTCTTCGAGCGCCTGCTGCTGGAGCTGCTGCCGCGGACGGTTCATGTTGCAGTGCAGCATCGGCTGCCCGGAGATCCGGATGCTCTGGGCGCCGGACCCGCCCGTGCTGGGGCCGATGACCCTGCTCCAGGCGGCGCTGACCCCGGCCTTCGTCGCGCGCAGCCGCCCTTGGCGTCGCCTGATCAGCGCCTGGGTGGGCGTGCTGCG
>JAUHZF010000364.1 GCA_030426145.1 Polyangia bacterium | reverse complement strand
CCGACGGCACCAACGTCTTCCTGCGCCGCGGCCTCAAGGACCCAACCCTTGCGAGCTGGCTTCAGGGCATGCTGGAGCAGCTCGTGGAGCTGGCCGGAGCCGATGACGTGAGTTTCACCGGACCCACGACTGAAGAGCTCGAAGACGACAGCTGGACCTTCGAGGGCAAGTGGTCCTGGTCACCCGGGTCCGAACGGCCCTGGCGCTGACGGCGAGCAAGGCGTCGGTCCCGTCCTACCAGAGCATCGTCTCACACAGCGCGCGCAGCTCCTCGGCGAGGCCGTCGAGGTCGTTCGACTTGGTGACGAAGCCATCCGCTTCGCAGTCGCGCGCCAGCCGCTCCAACTCGTCCCGAGGAAGGCTCGAGCAAAGCACCACGGGCACGTGAGCCGTCTCGTAGCGGCGCTTGAGGTGACGGCACAGCTCGTTGCCGGTCATGCCCGGCATGTTGACGTCGGTGAGGATGACCTGAGGAGACCAGTCCTCGAGGAGGTTGTCGAAGCCCTGCAGCGAGGTGGTTGCCCGCACCTCGAAGCCCTCCTCGGTAAGGATGTCGGACGCAACCTCCAAGCTGATCTCGCTGTCGTCCAACAGCAGGACGCGCCAGGTCGGGGTATTACTCGGCATGTGACTCCATCATAGCCCCGCCAGGGCACGGGTGATCAATCCTCAGACGCCCCCGCGTCGAGATGAAAGCGACACGCCGCCTCGACATCCGGAGCGGCGGGAAAGAGATCCCCGAGCCCGGCCATGTAGGAGGCGAGCGGGGGCGTCGGGGCCCGCACGTCCTGCACGAGGCTCAGCGTGTGCCGAAACTCCGCGCGGCTCCGGTCCCGCGCGCCGAGCCGGGCGAGCAGTCCAGCGAGCAGAAAGCACGCCGGCCAGAGGTCGGGGGCGAGAAACAGGGCGTGACGACAGCACTCCACCGAGTGCTCGAGCTGACCCGTACGGCGCGAGAGCAAGGCACGGAGGTAGTGGATCTCGGCGTTGAGCGGATCCACGCGATGCGCTTCGTCATAGGCGATGCCCGCCCCCTCGAAATCATGCCGCGCGAGCCGGAGATTGCCGAGCAGCATTCCGAGACGCACGGGATCCGCCTCCCCCACCTCACGCAACAGCAGCTGCTCGGCGCGTTCGAAGTCGCCCGCCGCCACCAAACCGAGGACCTCGCGCTCATCTGGAGCCGGGCGCGTGCGGACCGGAACTGGGGGTTCAGGCGGGAGCGGGGTCGGCGGCGGCGAGGGCTTGGTGGCCGCACGTGTGTCCGGCGGCAGCGCCAGCTTCGCCTGTCGATACCGGAGCCTCCGGGCGAGCCGGTACCGATCGAGGTGATCCCGGTCCACGTGGAGCATGTCGCTGTGGCCGAGAAAGATGACTCCATCGTCGGCCAGGACTTCCGAGAACCCGGCCAGGACCTGCTTCACCGACGCGGCCTCGAAGTAGATGAAGACGTTGCGGCACAAGATGATGTCCCAACGGCCACCCGAGGGCAGCGGCTGCTTGTCCGCGAGCAGGTTGTGCTGCGCGAGACGCACGGCATCGAGCACGTCGGGCACCGGCCGCCACACCCCCTCTTCGACTTCGGAGAACTGCTGCGTTCGCCACGACGTGGGGACCCGGCGCAGGGCCCAGCTCCGATAGCGCGCTCGCTGGGCATGCGCGATCGCCTCGTGGTCGATATCCGTTCCGAGCACGTCGACCCGAACGCCGAGGCGCCGGGCGATCATCGCCAGGGTGTAGGGCTCTTCCCCCGTCGAGCATCCTGCGCTCCATAGCGCCAAGGACCGCCCCCGCTCCTCGGACAGACGGGCGATCGTCTCCCCCACCACGTCGAGTTGCCCCATGTCCCGGCAGAAGGCGGTATGGCCGTTGCTGACCACGGCCACGAGCTCGCGCCACTCCTCGCTCGACACGGCCTCCATCTCGAGGCGATGTGCGTATGCGTCGACGCCAGCAAGGCCCAGAGCGTCGATGCGACCCCGCACGAAGCGCTCGAGGCTGTGGTCACGCTCCTCGCGAAGGCCGATCCCGGTGCGACGCCGAATGAGCCGGCGAAGTTCTTTCACGTGGGCCTCTCACCGACCCAGTCGACGATCGCCTTCGGGATCTTCTCGAGGGGGAGGACCCGTTCTGCGGCGCCACACATCCGGGCCGCCCTGGGCATCCCGTCGACCACACTCGAGGCGGCGTCCTGCACGATCGTGCGGGCTCCGGCCGTGCGAAGGGCCAGCAGCCCCGCGGCGCCGTCGGTACCCATCCCGGTGAGCACCACCCCGAGCGTGCGACGCGCTTCGCTCTGGGCCAGTGAAGCAAAAAGGCGGTCGGCCGAGGGACAATGAAGTGCCTCGTCGGCCGGGCGCAGGTCGAAGCGACGTCCAGCAACGACGAGGTGATGGCCAGCCGGGGCCAACCACACCCTTCCTGCTTCGACCGTTTGCCCCCTTCGAGCCACGGCCAGCGGAAGCGGCGACTCACCTTCGAGCCAGCGGCACAGCGCGGGGACGAAAGACGCGCTCATGTGCTGAACGATGATGATGCTCGCATCGAGCGGACCGTCGAGCCGGCGCAAGATGTGAGCGAGCGCTTGGGGTCCGCCGGTCGACGCCGCGATCACCACGAAGCGCTCGGCCGGTGGCCCCGCTGCTTCGTTCGTGACCAGCTCCGCGGGCGGCGCGGCGACCCTCGGCGGCGCCGGGACCGGCGGCCTCGGGCGCGTCACCCCGGGCGAGCTCGGCTTCCACCGGCGGCGGCGACCCCGCACGTGCCGCACGACGGCCACGTTGGACAGGAATCGAATGCGGTCGACCAGATGACCGCGCTGCTCCTCGGTGAAAGGATACCCCTCCGGCTTGGGCATGACGTCGAGCGCGCCCCTCGCCAGGGCCTCGAGCGACAGCTCGCCGGTGAGGCTTCGTGGGTCGGCACTGAGAATGAGGATCGGCGTCGGCCGAGAGGCCATGATCTCTTCGGTCGCCCCGAGACCATCGAGCTCGGGCATGAGAACGTCCATGACCACGACGTCGGGTTGGAGTCGCTCCACCGCCTCGACCGCCTCCCGCCCATTGCGCACGGCCCCGACCAGCTCGAGGTCACGCACCCCGCGGAGTACTTCGGAAACGACGTCGATGAAGAGCTCGGAGTCGTCGGCGAGCAACACCCGCTTGGCTGCGTTCATTTACCCTCTTTGGAGGCGAGCCGGTCGAGCGTCTTGACCAGCGCCTCGCCACTGAACTGAGCCTTCACGACGTAGGCATCGGCCCCGAGCGATGCGGCGCGCTGCTTGTCGGCGTCGGCGCCCCGCGTGCTGCATACGACCACGGGAAGGTCCTTGGTCTCGGGAGCATCACGCAGCGCCGAAAGCAGCTCGAAGCCATCCATCACAGGCATCTCCAGATCGGTCAGCACGACATCGGGTCGACGGCCCTTGATGCGCTTGAGTGCGTCCCGACCATCCACGGCTTCCATCACTTCGTATCCCGCGGCGTCGACGAGACTGACGAGCATGTCGCGCGTGAGCTCGGAGTCATCCACGACGAGCACGCTCAGCGATGCCATCTCGCTCGGAGCCGCCTCCCGGATCTGCGCCCCCGGATGCGCGGAGACCCGACACAGCTCGTTGGCATTCAGCAGCACGACCAGCCGCCCCTCGCTCGAGAGCGCCGTCCCGATGGCGAGGGGCAGGGCTGAGACGAAGGGGCTCAGCTCGCGCGCCACCATCGTCTCCTCACGCAGGAAACGATCGACGAAAACGGCGACCGGTCGCTCTTGGTTGGCGAGCAGCACGACTTGTTCGCCAATCCCCTGCCCCGTCGGCAACCTGAGCAGTCCGGCGAGCGTCTCCACTGGCCAGAGCTCGTCCTCGATGCAAACGGCCGGCCTCGATCCGCGATGATCGATCTCCTCGGGGAGAACCGATGCGACCTGCCGCACATCGCTGGAGGGGAACCCGTACAGTCCACCCCCCACCTCGACGATGAGCACCGGTACGCGGAGGATGGTGGCGGGCACCGACAGCTCGACGCGGGTTCCGCGACCCGCCTGAGTCCTGAGCGCGATGGTGCCGCCCATCGACTCGACGCTGCCCTTCACGATGTCGAGGCCGATGCCGCGGCCCGAGGTCTCGTTGACCGTGGTCCGGGTGCTGAAGCCCGACGTGAAGAGCAGGTCCTGCACCTTCTTCCAGTCTTGGCTGTCGCGCTCCTCGGGTGAGATCCTCCGCTGCTCGAGGGCTGCGGTGAGCACCGCCTCGGGATCGATCCCCTGACCGTCGTCTTCGACCTGGATCACCACCGAGTTGGTCCGCTGGCTCGCGCGAAGCGTGAGCGTGGCCTCGACCTTCTTGTTGGCGCGGGCGCGCACATCGGGGGTCTCCACCCCGTGATCGATGGCGTTGCGAATGATGTGGAGCAGAGGTTCTTCGATGCGCTCGAGAACGTTCGCATCCACCTCCACATCGGCCCCACTCACGCGTAACCGCACCTCCTTGCCGAGCTCCACGGACATCTCGCGGACGGCGGTGCGATACCCGTCGAAGAGGGACGAGATGGGCACGAGGCGCAACGTCTGAAGCTGCGCTTCGAGGGTCCCGAAGCCACTCCGACTCTCCGCGAGGCTCTCTTCGAACCCGACGCGTGCCTCGGAGAGACGCCGGACGAGGAGGTCCTGACGGTTGCGAACCGAGGCCGCCGTATCCAAGAGCTCGTCGAGCGCAGCTCCGGGCGTCCGGCGGTCGATGCCCGACTTGGACATCGAGCGCAGGTCGCGCAAGACCTCCTCGGCTTCGAGGTGAACCTTGTCGAGCACGGACAGCCAGTGGGCGACGTGGCTCTGCGCCAGGCGCAGCTCCTCAGAGACACGAGACAGGGCCTCGAGGCGGCTCACCTCGACCCGCAGCGAGGACATGCCCGACACCTCCACCACGGGACGCGCGTCGCTCGCCGGTGGCAGCGACACCACGTCGATGGTGACCGCAGGCGACGTCACCGGCGGGGCCGGAAGTGTAGCGACCTCCGACGACGCCGCGCTCTCCACCTCGCCGCCCTCTTCGAGCAGACCCCGGACTTGCTCCGCGTAGGTTTCTGCGGAGGCCACCGCGGACGACGCATCGGCGTCCGGCGCGATGAGTCGCTGCACGAGCCCGATGCCATCCAACAGCATGCGGGTCGCCGGATCGGCACTGCCATAGGACCCCGCCGACGCGCGAGGCAAGAGCTCCTCCTGGGCATGCGCGACACGGCTGACCGCCTCGAACCCCATCAGCTTGGCCTCGCCCTTGAGGGTATGGAGCTCTCGTGCGAGGGCGCGCTCCCCGCCCTCACCCCCCCGAGACTCCTCGAGCTCAGACAGGCACTTCGACAACCTCGTGAGGCGCTCCGTGGTCACGGACCGGAACTTCGCAACCAGGCGCGGCGATCGTTGCTTGCTCATGCCGCCCCCGTTCTTTGGAAGAGCCGCTTCGCCGAGACGACGTAGGCGAGGCGACCCTCTCGTTCGACGAGTCCACTCACGCCCACCGACGCGAGATGGTCGCTCACGAAGTTGGGCACCGGATGTCGGGCCACGTCGGTGGCGCGCACCACCAACATGCCGCGCTCGATTCGAATCCACCCCCGCTCATCGCCGCTGTGGAGGGTGAGGTAGTGGCTCTCGGCGTCCCCTCGCGGCACCCCGAGCCGATCCGTCAGGTCGGTCTGGCCATCTGGTGGGTCGGTGGCGACCACGTCGACACTCTGCGCCGCCACCGCAAAAGCCACCTCCCCGACCTCGAACCAGGCGAAGGCGTCACCCTCGGGCACGCGCGGCCTCCAAGACAGCGGGGAGATCGAGGTAGAGCACCGCCTCATCTCGCCAGGTGAGCTCGGCGAGGCAGTAGCGCTCGGCGTGCGGTCCCGGCGTGAGCCGCGGCGGTCGTGGCTCGAGCTTCTCGCTCGTGACCATCGTGAGGTCTTCAGCCAAGAGTGCGACCTCGAAGGGACCGACGGCGCACACGACCATCCGGTGGCCCACCGTCCCGCGACTGGCCTTGCGCACGCCGAGAAAGCTCGCCAAGTCGAACAAGGGCAGCGCACTGGCCCCCACCAGAACCAAGCCAGGGACATGGGCTGGGGCGCGAGGCAAGGGCGTGATCGGAGATCGATCGACCACGCGCTCGACCATCAGCGCGTCGACCGCAACGGTCACACCCGCGAAGTGGAGGACGACCATCGCCGCAGGGAGGTCGACCTCGTTCGGGGCCTCATCTAACGCGCCGTCATCTTCCCGCATCGGAGCGCATCATAGCCCAGCCGACCTGATGGAATACCAGTCCCGAGCGCCCAAGATCGCGCTGACTCAGGCGCCGGGCTGTTCTCGAGGGCCGTCGTCGCCGGCGCCCTGGTCGATCGAGACCTTGGTCTCGTCATCGCCCTGCACCACGAGCTCGCCCTTGCGGAACTCGGTGACGTTCTTGGCGGGCCCGAAGTAGGTCTCGGGCTCGTCGAGCACGAGCGCCTCGCGCAGGACGTCATCGACGTGGTCCACGAGGACGAGTCGCAGGAGCTTGAGCACGCGACGCGGGATCTCGCGGAGGTCTTTGCGGTTCTCGCGTGGGATGATGACCGTGGTCATGCCCGCACGGTGGGCCGCCAGCAGCTTCTCCTTGAGGCCGCCGATGGCACGCACACGGCCACGCAGCGTGATCTCGCCCGTCATGGCCACGTCGCGGCGCACCGGCACATCCATGAGCGCGCTCACCACCGCGGTGACGATGGTCACGCCCGCGCTGGGCCCGTCCTTGGGGTAGGCGCCCGGGAAGTGAACGTGCACGTCGACCGCCTGGAAGTGGTCGTCGCTGAGGCCGAGCTTCTTGAGGTGCGACCGCACGTAGCTGGTCGCCGCCTGACCGCTCTCTTCCATCACCTTCTTCAGCGAGCCGGTGATGACGAGCTTGCCTTTACCGGGGATCACCGTGGCCTCGGCCTCGAGCGTGTCGCCACCGTAGGAGGTGTAAGCGAGGCCTCGCACCAGACCGACGGTGTCACGCTCTTCTTTGAGGTCGAGGTGGTACTTGGGCACGCCGAGCAGCTTGGGGATCGACCGGGCCGTGACCTCGATGGGGTTGTCCTTCCCCTCCTTCACCACCTGGCGGGCGATCTTGCGACACACGCTCGAGATCTCTCGCTCGAGCGAACGCACGCCGCTCTCCTTGGTGTAGTGGTGAATGACCGTGCGAACGGCGTTCTCGGTGAGATGGAGGTCGACGTCCTCGAGGCCGCACTCCTTGCGCTGCCGGGGGATGAGGTACTTCACCGCGATGTTGAGCTTCTCGAACTCGGTGTAGCCCCCGAGCTCGATGATCTCCATCCGGTCCTGCAGCGGGATCGGGATGCCGCTGAGGGTGTTGGCCGTCGTGATGAACATCACGTCGGTGAGGTCGTAGTCGAGGTCGAGGTAGTGATCGTTGAAGGAGTGGTTCTGCTCCCGGTCGAGCACCTCGAGCAGCGCCGCCGCCGGGTCGCCGCGGAAGTCGCTCGACATCTTGTCGATCTCGTCGAGCAAGAAGACCGGGTTGTTGGTTCCCGCCTTCTTCAGATACTGGATGATCTTGCCAGGGAGCGCCCCGATGTAGGTACGCCGATGGCCGCGGATCTCGGCTTCGTCACGCACGCCGCCGAGCGACAGGCGCACGAACTTGCGTCCGGTGGCGTGAGCGATGCTCTTGGCGAGCGACGTCTTGCCCACGCCGGGCGGGCCCACGAAACAGAGCACCGGACCGCGTAGCTGCTTGGTGAGCGCCTGCACGGCCAGATACTCGATGATGCGCTCTTTGATCTTCTTCAGGCCGTAGTGGTCGGCGTCGAGGATCTTCTCCGCCTCGTCGAGGTCGTATCGCTCCTCACTCTTGTCGTACCAAGGGAGCTCGAGGACCCAGTCGATGTAGTTGCGAACGACGGTCGCTTCGGCGCTGGTGGGGTGCATCATCTTGAGCTTCTTCAGCTCCTTCTTGATGCGCTCCTCCGCCTCCTTGCTCATGCGCTTGGCCTTGATGGCCTCCACGAGCTCGTGGATCTCGTTCTTGAACTCGTCGCGCTCGCCGCCACCCAGCTCCTTCTGGATGGCCTGCATTTGCTCGTTTAGGTAGTACTCCTTCTGGGTGCGCTCCATCTGGCGCTTCACCCGCGAGCGGATCTTCTTCTCCACCTGGAGGATTTCGATCTCGCTCTGCATGATCTCCATCAGGCGCTCGAGGCGCTGACGCGGATCATCCATCTCGAGGAGGGCCTGCCGATCGGTGAGCTTGGCCGTGGGCAGGTTGGCGATGATGGTGTCGGCGAGGCGCGAGGCTTCGTCGATGGCCTGCACGCTCATCAGGACCTCGGGCTGAACCTTCTTGTTCAGCTTCACGTAGGTCTCGAAGGTGGCCTGCACGGACCGCATGAGAGCCTCGGCGGTCACGTCGCTTGCGTCAGCCTCGGCCATGGCCTCGGCCTCGACCACGAAGCAGGGACTATTCTGCACGTAGCGGGCGATGCGCGCGCGACGTTTCCCCTCGACGAGCACCTTGACCGTGCCGTCGGGCAGCCGGAGGAGCTGGCGAATGTCGCCAATGGTCCCGACGGAGAAGATGTCGTCGCTGCTCGGCTCGTTCGTCTTGGCGTGACGCTGAGCGGCGAGGAAAATCTCCTTGTCGCGCCCCATCGCCTCCTCCAGGGCAGCGATCGAACGCTCGCGACCCACGAAGAGCTGCGAGATCATGTTCGGGAACACGATGATGTCCCGGAGGGGAAGAAGTGGGAGCACTTTCTGCTCGGCGCCCCCGTCCGAGCCATCTTCGTTCTTGAAAAACATGCGTCTCCGACGGACTACCACGTCCCCATGCTCGGGGCAGGTGTCCGGTAAGCGGTTGAGCTTAGGCTCATCCGCAAGAGCTGAATAGCCTAGGCCGAGCCGCCGTGCACGACAACCGCGCCCGGCATACTGGGTCGACCCCGTCGCTGGCCACGCGAGGTGGGCGCGATGGGGTCAGACCGCAGGCTGGTGAGCCGTTCAGGCAGGCTCGGCTTCCGCCTCGTCCATGTAGACCATGACCGGGGCGTCGTTGTTGTTGACCACGTCGTCCGAGACGACGACCTCTTTGACGCTCGTCGACGAGGGCACGTCGTACATGATGTCGAGCATCGCCTCCTCGAGGATGGCACGGAGGCCGCGCGCACCGCTCTCACGCTCGATGGCCTTCCTGGCGATGGCCTTGAGCGCCGGACGCGTAAACTTGAGCTTCACGTCATCCATCTCGAACAGCTTTTGGTACTGCTTCACCAGGCTGTTGCGCGGACGGGTGAGGATGTCGATGAGCGCTTCTTCGTCGAGCTCGTAGAGCGTGGCGATGACCGGGAGACGACCGATGAACTCGGGAATGAGCCCGAACTTCAACAGGTCTTCGGGCTGGACCTCCTGGAGGATGTCGCCGAGCCGAAGCTCTTTCTTGCTCTTGATCTCGGCGCCGAAGCCGATGGTGCTCTGACCGATGCGGCGCTTGATGATCTGGTCGAGACCCACGAAGGCGCCGCCGCAGATGAAGAGGATGTTGGTCGTGTCGACCTGCAGGAACTCCTGCTGCGGGTGCTTGCGGCCACC
>JAUHZF010000030.1 GCA_030426145.1 Polyangia bacterium | reverse complement strand
GGTTCCGTTGCGTTAGCGCTTTGGCGAATTCCGACGGCGTACAGGTGAGCGGTTCGATGCCGCCGGGGTCGTGGGCTTGCAATTGAGCGACGTCCGACGCGACGTGCAACATGGCCCGTCGTTTGCTGCCGGCCTCGGTGATGGCCACCATCGACGGGGTGGTCTTGTAGCCACCGCGGTTGGGAATGACATCCGGTACGCCGTCCTGCACCAACGCAACGCAAGAGTTGGTGGTGCCGAGGTCGATCCCGATGACGCGCTCCTCCATGGTCGATCTCGTCTTTCGCTTGAAGCCTGGAAGCAGTGATTTGCGCAGCACCGACGTGGTGCTCGCTGGAGGTGGCCGCAGCCGGCACGACCTCCAAGCTCGTTAGCGTAATCGGGACTTTGCCTGCGGTCGAGACTTCGGATCTTCCGCCCCTCGGGGAGCGGTCATCCACCCATCGCGGCCCTGGTGGCGCGCTGGATGTTCTCTTCGATCATGGCGTCGCCGGGGCTGAGCCGCAGCGCCTGCTGGAAGGCGGCCAAGGCGGCCCGGTAGTCGCCCGCCTCCATGAAGGCGTACCCCTGCTGGAGGTACTTCTGAAGCCGGTTCTCCTTCGCCGTGCTCCCTACGCTCGAGTACCGGTCACGGTACACCTCGGCGGCGCTCTTCTTGCTTCCAGACTGCCGTTCCGCGAGCTCCTCGGCCGTCTTCTGAGTGGTGCGCACCTCGGTCGCGGCGCCCCGGCGCGGACGACTGCCGGAGTCCGGTTTCGGTGGGGCCTTGCCGAGCCGTCGTGCGAGGGCCTCTGCCTGGATCCGGCGCTGTTCGGGGTCGAGCGGGGCGTGCCGTGCGGTGCGACGCATACGGCGCCGCGCAGACGGTTTCATCGCGGGGATGCTCGGTCGGAGCGACGCCTGGGGAGCACCAGGATGTGTGCTCGGGCGTCCCTGGGGCGCAAAGGAGGGCGTGACGTGGCTGACGCGGCCCGGGTCGGACTGGCGTTCGGCCCAACCGTCGTCTCCACCGTCGGGGGGCATCGTGTACCCCGGCGCGCTCGGGGCCATGCTCGGCGCCGAAGGACGCATCGTCTCGCCCTGGTCCGAGGGCTCGGGCCGGCGGCGAATGCGCGCCCCGGGCCGCATCGGCGGCAGGCTCGCGTCGTAGGCCGCCCGCTTCTTCTTGTAGCGGAGCGTGTCGTGCGCCGCCGTCAGCCGGTCGAAGATCTCCGCGACCATGGCCTTGTAGTGGCCGAGCTCGCGTCCGTAGTACTTGTCCGGGTGAAACTTGGGCGCGAGCTTGTAATAGGCCTTCTTGACCTCGTCCTTGGTGGCGTCGCGCCACAGGCCGAGCAGCTCGTAGTGGTCGGCGGTCTTGATCCGCTGCGCGTAGTCCTCGAAGAAGGCGCGCTCTTCCCGGTTCAGCTGGACGCCGTCGGCGTGCTCGGGGTTGGCCTTTTTCTCTTCGACGACGGGTGCCGGCTCGGCCTCGTAGGTGACCAGACCATAGCCCACAAGCACGTCCAACAACTGCCGGACGCGGTCGGGCGCGACACCCGCCACGAGAGCGAGCTCAGCCTCTGCGAACTGCCCGTCGACGGCGTCGTAGACCCGCTGTAGCTCCGGATCGAGGGGTCCGGAGGGCGCCGCTTCGGGGATGCGTCGCGGGGTTCGTTCCATGTCTCCCGTTCACCATACAACACCGGGAGGCAGAAGGACCCATCATGTGGTGTCTCACGGCTCGAGGGTTCGCGTGATGACCTCGTCCTGGATGGCCACGGCCTCGTTGAAGGCCTCGATGGCCCGCTCCTTGGCCGCGGCCGCACCCTCGTCGTCGCCGGCCTCCGTCAGCGCCTGGTGCCGGCGCTGCTCGACGACCCCGGTGACCTCCATCAGACGACCTCGGAAGAGGTTTCGCTCGGGAAGGAGCTTCAGGCCACGCTCGAGGTCGCGCTTGGCGGCATCGTAGTCGTTCAGCTCGCTACGGAGCGAAGCGGTACGGCTGAGGGTGTCGGCAAGCACCTCGCGCACCTCGGGCGACGGCGGCTCGCCCTTGGGTCGCGGTCCGTTGACCAGCCCTTCGAGGACCTTCAGGGCCTCGGCGGGCTTGCCGTCGTCTTCGGCCACGTCGGCGCGGTGGTGCACGGCCTTCGCCTTCGAGAGGAACGCGAGGAGCGCGGGGTCGACGACCGGCTGTGCGCTCGTGGGGGGGCAGACGACATCGGTGCGCGTCGCGTTCTCGTCACCGCAGCCCACGAGGACCGCACCGACGCCGAGGGTGAGGCTGGCCGCGACGACCATGTGCGCGAGCTTGCCGCGGTTCATCGGACCCCCCAGGCGGCAAAGCGGTTGTTGCGCAGGTCGGCGGCACGGGCGGAGAGGATCTTGTCGACGCGGGCGGACTCGCCCCCCTTGGCCTCGAAGGGTTCGGCCGGATCGAAGAGCTCGGCCGTGGACCGCGGCGCCTTCAGCTCGGCGGTCGCTTGCTGGGTCACGGGGCTCGGCATGCCCGCGGTCGGGCCACCGTCGCTCTGGCGACCGAAGTTGATGAGGAGCACCAGGGCCGCGGCCGCCGCGATGACGGCACCGAGCCAGAGCGGAGCGCGCGACAGGTTGAGCACGTCGCCGCCCCCCTTTCGGGCCGGTTCGGCTTCGAGACTGGCCCGAAGGCTGCGCTCGTGGCTGAGCCGATCGATGTCGGGGAGCTTGCCCGCGGCTGCACGCACCACCTGGGTCCAGGGCAGGAGCTCGGCGTCACCGTCTCCGGTGCCGTCGAGATCGCCGGCGAGGGTGGCGGCGACTTCGCGGGTGCGCTCCGAGAAGGCCGGGGCGAGACCGCCCGTCGCCTCGAGGGCGACGGCGAGCAGGATGGATGCGTCGTCGGCAGCGAGGCTACCCTCCCCTCGCGCGGCACGTAGCGAGGCCACGAAGGGCTCGCGGTCGAGGGCCTCGGATAGGTTCGTCGCCGCTTCCCGTTCCGCTTCGGAGACCTCGGGCTCGGTGCCGAGGGCCACCGCGAGCAGCGCCTCGTGATCGGCGGCTTGGCACACCGTGTCCACGTCGGAGGTCGCGCGGGCCGTGACCCGCAGGACCGAAGCGAGCTCCGCCAGCGCCATCACCGGGCCCTCGATTCCGTCATCGCCGTCGAGGGCCCGTCGCAGGGCCTCGGCCTCCGCGACCTCGTCGGCCTCGTGGCTGGCCACGTCCTCTCCGAGGGTCATGGCGAGCAGTGCCTCGTGGTCGGGGCCGGAGAGCGCGCCATCCGGGGCACCGAAGAGCGCACGGAGGGCGTCCATCTCCCCCTGGTCGGGGGCAAGCGCCTCCGCATCATCGGGGCGCAGCTCCTCGGGGAGCTCGTCGTCGCGATCGCTCACGCCTCCGCCTCCTGTTGTTTCTTCACTGCTTTCTTGAGGGCCGTCAGAGCCCGGTGCAAGACCACGTCGAAGGTGGGCACGGTCACGCCGAGCGCCTCCGCCGCTTCTTCGCGGGACTTCTCCTCGATCACGCGCAGCCGAATGGCGGTGGCGTACCGGGAGTTGATCTTCTCCATCGCCTGGTCGAGCTTCTTGCGGGCCTCGGCGCGGTCTCGCTTCTCGCAGAGCTGCACGTCGAGGCCCGGTTCTTCGAGATCGCGCTCGGCGCGCTCCACCGCGCGGGTGAGGTCGTCCGGCTCGAAGAGGGTCTCGCGCTTGCGGCCGCGAAGCTGGTCGAGGGCGATGCGCATGGCGACCACCCGCAGCCACGGGTACACACCGCAACCGCGCCACTCGAACTGGTCGAAACGCTCCACGACCCGGACGTAGGTGTCGGCTAGAGCGTCCTGGGCCGAGGCCTCGCTGCCGAGGCGCGGCAGGAGCACGCTGCGGTAGAGGATGGGGCCGTACTTGCGCAGGATCGTGGCCAGAGCTTTCTTGTCGCCAGCCTGAGCCTGGTCGCAGAGCTTGCGCTCTTCTTCGCGCTCCGCCTGCTTGCGGGCCTCGTCTGCTTCGGCCTTCTTTCGAGCCGTCTCTTCGTCTTGGTCTCGCTTGGGCGCCGCCACGAGCCGCACGATAGCACTCCGGTGCTTGGCACCCCGCACGGGTGACATCGTCCGGGGACTGTCCCCGAGCGAAGGCCACCTGAGATCGAGCGCCGCGTTCATCATGAATCGACAACGGGGCGGACGGTCCGACCTTACGCTACGAACTCGAACATCTGATCAGTGGTCGTGATTTATTCAATCCGAAGGGCAGCGTTCTCGGTCGGCTTGCGCTCGCCCACGCTCGCTACCAAGGTCTGGGCATGACCGGGCCCGGGCCCTCCACCGTCGCCTGCCGAAACTGCGGCGCCCTCAATGAGGCGGGTTTTGGCCACTGTATTCGCTGCAATCGCCCTCTCGGGGACGCCGAGCCCGCCGACAAGGCGCGACGCCGGGTGCCGGCCAAACGACGCCGTAAGGGCCCCGGCGCCCTGACCGGCCCGGGGGCCGAGCCCTTCTTGGGCCGGTTTCCGGCCGAGCAGCTTCCCGGCGTCAAGCTGTTCATCATGCTGAACGCCATGGTCTTCGCCCTTCAGCTGATGGGCGCCCTCACCCGTGGCGCCGACGTCGGCTCCGTCGTGGGGTCGAGCGGAGGGGCCTACGAAGCGTTCCTCTACGGGGCGATGCCGAAGTGGAGGTTCATGGCCGGCTACTCCCCGCTCGCAGAGCCGTGGCGCATGCTCTCCGCGTGCTTCGTGCACTACGGGATCCTTCACATCGGGATGAACATGTACGGGCTGCTCCAGCTGAGCCGGCTCGTCGAGCCCGCCCTCGGCACGGTTCGTTACATCATCGTCTACGTCGTCAGCGGGATCCTCGGCTACGCGACGAGCCTCGCCTGGGCACTGCTGCCTTTCGTTGACGGCGGGATGAGCGGCGGGGCGAGCGGCGCCGTCTTCGGCATCTTCGGCGCGGTGGCCGGGCTCCTATGGCGCCAGGGCAACGCCGCCTGGAAGGGCTACGCGCTTCGTATCCTCGGCAGCTTTGCGCTCTTGGCCGTGCTCCCGTTCGGCCTCGACAACGCCGCCCATTTTGGGGGCATGGTCACCGGGGCCCTCCTCGGAGCCGCCCTCTCCGGCGGCGCCCCACGTCCCTCCACGGGATGGCAGCGCGCGCTCGCTTACCTTCTCCTGCTCGCCTGCGTGGCGGCCATCGTCGCCCCCCGCTTCTCGCCGTACTACCCGCTCATGCTCGAGTTCATCGGCCGCAGAGCCCAGAGCTGAGAGCCCAGAGCTGACCACTGAGCGCGCTCCCGAGAACGTGCTCGTCAGGGCGTTTGGCAGAAGCGATTGACCTGCTCGACGAGCGCGTCTTCGCGGGCCACGGCCTTGGCGATCGACTCGCGGGCCGTCTTGATCTTCTCGGTGTCGACGTTGTCGACGGCGTCGGCAAGCTCACGCGAACCCGCCGCGACCTCTCTCACCATCGCCTGGTAGTCGCCTGAGAGCTGCTGCAGCTCCGCGAGCGATAGCTGAACCGCGGCGGCCTGCTCGGCCACGCCATCCATCTCGGTCGCCACCGACCGGAGCTCGTTCACGGCGGCGCCCTCGTCCGGGGTGGCACTCGTGATCTTGATCACCTTGTCGATGCCGGTGTTGATGACCGTCACCAACGCGCTGCACTCTTCCACCTTGCGACGGTCTCCGCAGGCCATCGGCAAACTCAGCAGCAGCGCCAGGGCCGCTCCGCGCGCGATCACCATCGAGCTCCCCCTCACGCCCTCACCCGCCAGTTGCACTCGTAGGTGCGCCCCACGTCGTCTGCCGTGGGGTCGGTCACGATGATCTCTGGTCGGCCTTGGTGAGCGTAGATGACCGTATTCTGCCGAAAAACACGCCCGAAGGCGATGGCCTCCTCGCGATCCATGCCGTGCACCAGCCAAGCGGGCTCACGCCACACACTCTCTTTCTTCTCCGCCTCGAACCCCACGCAGGGCTCCACCCGGTAGACGCCGAGAATGAGAAGGTCGCGCATCACCAAGTGTCGAGATTCATTAACTCGACGCGGGAGAAGCATCGACCGCGGGTTGTAGGCGGTGAGTACCGCGAAATCGGTCTGGAGGAGCTCGGGGAGCTCACCCACATCCTTGATCTCTTCGCCGTCGAGCGAGGCTCGCACGATGCCCCGGCGGGTCGGGAACTCGTAGATCGTCGCGTAGTACGAGCGGAGGAGCTGCTGGTCCATGGCCTAAAACAGCCCCCTTGCTAGCAGAGCCGGTATCGCATTGGCAATCTCGTGGGGACGCACTAGGCACTCATTCCACACCCATGGCGATGATCGAGGTCGAAGACCTGCACAAGCGCTACGGCCCAGTGCACGCCCTGCGGGGGATCAGCTTCGAGGTCGAACGCGGCGTCCTCACCGGCTTTCTCGGGCCCAACGGGGCCGGCAAGTCGACCACGCTGCGCATCCTCGCCGGCTTCCTCGGTGCCACCGAAGGCCGGGTTCGGGTGTCTGGCTTCGACCTGAGCACCCATCGCCTCGAAGCGGCGCAGAAGATTGGCTACATGCCGGAAACATCTCCGCTTTATCCGGAGATGAAGATCGAGGAGTACCTTCGCTTCCGGGCCGAGCTGAAGGGGGTGGGCCGCTCGAAGCGCACCGAGGAGGTGGGCCGCGCCTGCGAGCTCACGCGCATCGCCGACCGTCGCCGCATGCTCATCCGCGACCTGTCCAAGGGCTACCGGCAACGTGTGGGCCTCGCCGATGCCCTGCTCGGCCGCCCGCCCCTGCTCATCCTCGACGAGCCCACCGCCGGCTTCGACCCCAACCAGGTCCAGCAGGTGCGCGCGCTGCTCGACGCGCTGCGCGAAGACCACACCATCTTCTTGTCGACCCACATCCTCAGCGAGGTGGAAGCGACCTGCGAAGAGGCGGTGGTCATCCACGAGGGACGGGTGGTGGCCAGCGGCAACATCGAAGCGCTGCGCCAACGCAAGCGCGCGGGCGTGGTCGAAGTGACCTTCCATCGGGGCGAAGGCGAGCTGAAGGAGGCCGCGCTCGACACGTGGCTGACCCGCGAGCACGCCATCGCCAGCGCACGCCGTCGCCGCACCGAAGGCGAGCTCGAGACCTGGCGCGTCACCCTCGGTCCGGGGGTCGACCCCTCGGCCATCGCGGCCCTGGTCGCCCGATTGGTGCACGCGGGCGCGGGCATCCAGGCCGTCGAGCCCCTCGCCGCTTCGCTCGAGGAGGTCTTCGCCGACCTCACGGGCGGCACGCCAGACGACGATGACGACGACCCGGAGGACGAGGGGTGACCGGCTTCTGGCCCATCCTCAAGCGCGAGCTCTTCGCGCTCTTCGTCACCCCGCTGGCCTGGGTGGTGATCACGGGTTTCCTCTTCATCCAGGGCCTGCACTTCTACCTGGTGATGAGCCACTACGCGGTGAGCATGGAGCTCGGCGCCGACGCGGGCCCGATGCAGCTCTTCTTCGGGCAGACCGTCTTCCTCTACCTGCCGCTCCTGCTCTTGTGCCCGGTCCTCACGATGCGCCTCTTCGCGGAAGAGCGCCGCAGCGGGACCATCGAGCCGTTGCTCACAGCGCCCGTCACCACCCCGGCCGTGGTCTTCGGGAAGTACCTCGCGGTGCTCGTGGTCTACCTCGCGATGTGGCTTCCCACCTTGCTCTACGTGAAGATCGTGGCCGGAGCGGGTCACGTCGACGGGCAAGTGGTCGCCGCGAGCTACCTCGCCGTCATCGCGGTCGGGGCGGGCTACCTGGCGATCGGCACGATGACGAGCGCGCTCACCAAGAGCCAACTCTCTGCCGCCATCCTGAGCGCCGTCACCATCATCGCCCTCTTCATCTTGGGCATCGGTGAGTACGTCCTGCCCGAGGGAAGCGGCAAGGAGCTCTGCGCCTACCTCTCGGTGTGGTCGCAGATGAACGACTTCTCCCGCGGCGTCGTCGACTCGCGCCGTCTGTGGCTCGACCTCACCATCATCGTGGTGCCCCTCTTCGTGACCGTGCGCGCGGTCGAAGCGTGGAGACAGGAGCTCTGATGAAGGCCCGACGCGAAGAGATGTCGGCGGCCGTGGGCATCGTCGCCCTGATGGTCATCGCGGTGCTCGGCAACATGCTGTCCGCGCGCCACTACCACCGCTGGGACGTCACCGAGCAGCGGCTCTTCACCCTGAGCCCCGCGACCCGCAACACCCTCGGTCGCCTCGAGGAGCCGGTCGAGATCTACGTGCTCGTGCCCGGCGCCGACCCCTTGCAGCTGACCTTCCGCCACCTCCTCGACGCTTACCGCGCGGAGACGGACCAGCTTCGGGTCGAGTTCGTCGACCCCGACACCGACCCCGCGGCCTTCCTCGCGCTGCAGCAGAAGTTCCAGCTCTCGGCGACGAAGACCGAAGCCGGCCAGGTGGCGGCCGACGCGGTGGTCATCGTGGCGCGTGGCGAGCGGCGTCACTTCATCGCCCCCGAGAACCTGTTCGAGGTGGACGACGGCGAAGAGACGCGCGCCCGCCCACGCGTGGAACGCGAGCTGACGACCGCCCTCCGCGCCATCGACGGGGGCACCGCCCCCCCAGTTTGCTTCACCACCGGCCACAAGGAGCTCGACTTCGAAGGGGTTGGTCTCGAAGGCTTGCGGCCCCTGCGCAGCTGGCTCGAGAAGGCGAACTTCGAACCGCGCGCCCTGCCCCCTCGACGCGAGGTACGCGGTCCGGATCCCATCGCCGAGTGCCGACTCGTCGTCGTGGCCGGTCCGGCCGCTACCCTCAGCCCAGAAGAGGGCGCCCGGTTGCGACGGTACTTCGACGATGGCGGCAGCCTCTTGGTCGCAGCTGGCCCCGAGCTCGACGAGGTGGGCTTGAAGCTCCGCGACGTGGGTCTCGGCCCCGTGCTCGCCGCCGGGGGTCTGGCGCTACGCCGCGACATCGTCTTCGAGCGCAGCGCGGGACGCCAGCTCCCCAACGGTCAGGGCGAGCTCTTCGTACCCATTCCCCAGAACCATCCCATCACGGCTGGCTTCGTGAAGGGCGAGGGCGCCGTCCCGATCCCCATGACCATGGTCAGCTCGCTCGCCGTGCGCGACGACGCCACCGTGGCGCCACGCAGTCTCCTCGCCACCACCGAGGCTTCCTTCGGCATGAGCTCACCCCGCCGCTGGCTCGAGAACGGCGGCGAGCCGCAACCGGGCCCCAGCGACGCTGAAGGACCGCTCGAGGTGGCCTATGCGATCGAGCTCCCCAAGCGTCGGGCCGACGACACCCGCGGCCCGCGCATGGTGGTCTTCGGCAGCAAGGGCGTTCTGCTCGGCGCCAACTGGCTCACCCCTCGTCTCCGCGGCACCGGCCTCGTCGTCGAGAGTGCCATCGCCTGGCTCACCGACCAACCCGAAGCGCTCGACGTACCCGACAAACCCCTCACCGAGGTCGAGGTACGCGTCACCCAGAGCACCCTCTACGACACCCTCATCCAGGTCCTCCTCCTCCCCTTCGCCACCCTCCTCCTAGGTCTCGCCATCACCTTCCGCCGCCGCACCACAGCCCCCGACGAAGACCCCGAAACCGAAACCGAAACCGAGACCGAAACCGAGACCGAAACCGAGACCGAAACCGAGACCGAAACCGAGACCGAGACCCAGACCGAAACCGAGACCCCCAAGAAAAAGGCCAACCGCCGAAAGGGCAGGTCGTCATGACGTGGTGGTATCGTCTCCGCGGTTTCCGCCTCGACCTTTTTCTCGTGGTCGGCGCCATCGCCATGGTGGCCGTCGTCATCTGGGATCGCGGCCGGGTGACCACCACCGAGGCCGAAAAGCGTCACCACTCGGTCCTCGACGCGTGGCGTGTCGACGATGTGGCGAAGATGGTCTTCACCTCGGCGTCCGGCCCCGACCTGGCGCTCACGGCCGAGATGGACGGCGTGGTTCGGCACTGGCGCCTAACCGTGGGCGGCAAAGACGTGGGTGCCGACGAGGCCGCCGTCAGCCAGCTGCTCGTGACCCTCGACCGCGCGGGTTTCGTCCGCCGCGCCGAGGCGGAGTCGGCCGACCTCGGGCTGTCCCCGCCGAGCTCCACCCTCACGGTCGAGATGCCCCCCTTGTCCTACCGCCTCGAGCTCGGTGGACCGGCGCCCGCTCCCGAAGGCGCTCGTTATCTCCGGGTCTCGGGCGGCGCCCGCGGCACCGAGGTCTACGTCGTCGATCGGTCCGTCGCCGACGCGCTCGCGGCCGACCCCGCACGGTACCGCCGCCGGGGCCTCAGCCCCTTTCCTTCCCGCGCCGTGAAGGCGGTGACCCTCGAGAGCCACGACGCGACCCTGCGAGCGGGCTTTCAACTGAAGCGTGGTGGCTGGGGCGGACGCGTCGCCGGCGACTTCGCCCTCGTCGGCCCGCCGCGGATCCGCGCCGAGCGACGCACCATCGAAGGGTGGTTGAGCACCCTCGGCCGCCTCGAAGCGGCGCGCTTCGTGGAAGGAGAGGTGACGCAACCCCGCGCGACCCTCACCCTCGAAACGACAGACGGCGCCGCGACCTTGAAGCTCGGCGGCCCCTGCGTCGAAGCCGAGGGCACGGTGAAGGTACAGCGCATGGGGGTGGAGCCCGCCACGGTGTGCGTGGCAGCAGACCTGATGGCGCGCCTCCTGGTCGACCAGAGCGAGCTTCGAGATCCCTTCGTGGTCGGCACGGGTCCCACGGACGTCGTCTCCCTGCGCTTCGAATCGCCCGAGGTCACGCTCGACCTCGCCCGCAAGGGAACCGGCTGGCACATGCGTGAGCCCGAGGACACGACCCCCGACCCCGACGCCGTGGCCGACCTCCTGAACCAGCTCGTCGAAGCGCAGGGGGCGCGCATCGACGTCGCCCCCGACGCCGAGGACGACCATGGCCTCGGCAAGCCGCGCGGCCGCCTCATCATCGAGGGGCTCCCGGCGGAGGCCGGCGGAGACACCCCCCGCAAGGAGACCATCACCGTCGGGGCCGAGACCGACGACGGCGTCTACCTCCGCCGCGAGGACGACGGTGTCGTGCTGCGGGTCCCGGTCGAAACCGGCCGCGTCTTCCTGCCGCGCCCGTCGGCCTTGCGCTCCCTGAAGATCTTCGACGTCGGCATGGCCGAGCTGAAGACCATGACGCTGTCGTGCGGAAAGCCCCAACGGCTGAAGCGACAGCCGTCGGGGACGTGGGTCTTGGAGAAGCCCGCCGACCTGGGGGTGCGCGCCGACGTGGGCCAGGCGGTGCAATACGCCGACCGTTTCCGTGGTCTCGAGGCGCTCCGATGGGTTGCCGAGGCTGCGACCGAGGCTCACGCCCTGGCCGATCCATGGTGTCGGGTCACGGTCGAAGTCGATGGCCCCAAACCCCTCACCCTTCGCCTCGGGGCCGAGACGCCCGATGGCTACTTCGCGCAACGAGGGGCCGGCGGGCCCGTGTTCGTGGTGGGTCGAGGCATGGGCAATCTCGCAAACCAGTGGATGTTCGAGCGCACGAGCCTGCTCGTCGACGTGGCACAGGTGGCCCGAGCGCGCGTGCGCCGCGGCGACCGCACCACCGAGGTCACGGTGAAGGACGGTCAGTGGCTCACCGAGCCCCCCACCCTGGGTCCCATCATCCGGCAAACCCTCGACGACCTCATCGCCGAAGGCGCGGTAACCGCGGGCCCCGCGCCCCCCGAGCAAGGCCTCGACGATCCACAGCTGACCATCGAGGTGTGGCGTGCCCACGCCGACGAGCCCATCGTCCTGCGGATCGGCAGCGGCGACGTGTGGCGCGACACCAGCGTCTTCTACGGCCGGCGTGACGGGGTCTCGGCCACCTTCGCCGTCGCCCAGTCACGCCTACGCAAGCTCATCGACGCGATGTAGGACGCGCTGGCACAAACTTGGCGTCGGAGGCGTTGTCCGTGCTAGCGAGGATGCCGATGGCGAAGAAGCGCGTGGAGGTTCGAGTCCCTGCCGGGTCGGGCAAGCCGCCCTGGGCCCGCGTGGCCGCGTTCGCTTCGGTCGGCCTCGTGGTGGGCGTTGCTTGGCCCAGCTTGGCCGGCCTGCGCATCGGGCCCGAGGTTCCGGGCGCCGAGAAGAAGAGCGCCCCTGCCACCACCCCGACTGCGGCCCCCACGGCTGCCCCCACCGCAGCACCGGCCGCGAAGGCGCCCACCGCCGACAAGCCGGCGACCAAGATCTCCACCACCCAGCGCGTCGTGGTCAGCGGGGGTGATGTGAAGCGCTGTTACAAGGGCAAAGACAAGATCGAAGGCGACTGTGGTCGCATCGGACTCGACAAGGCCTTCGTTCACCGACTCGACGAGCTCAAGGGCTGCCCTGCTGCGCTCGGTCTCGAAGGCACGATGGACGTACGCTTCGACGTCGACTTCGACAAGAAAGCCATCAGCGTCCGCCAAGGCAAGAAGGGCGAGCTCCCTGGCACCACCGTCAACGGCGTCATGCAGTGCGTGCGCGACTACATCGCCGACGTCGACGCCAACAAGATCCCCCACAAGCACTCGCGCTACTGGGTCGACTACTCCATCCAGTTCTTTCCCCCTGGTTCGGCACTGCCCTCCGAAGGATCGACCGACGCCCCCGAGGGCGAGAGCGATAGCCAGCGCGGCGTCGCGGCCGTCACCTGGGATTCGGTGCTCGTCCGTGACGAGCCCGTCAACGGCAAGCGGGTCGCCAGACTCGTGCGCGGCACCCGCGTGAAGATCCTCGGTCGCCGCAAAGACTGGTATCGTGTGAAGCTCCGGGACAAAGAGGGCTGGGTCTACCGGGGCGCGCTCGGACGCTGACGCTTCGGCCAGCCTCGGAATGGCCGAGGGCCTCCCGGGCATTGTCGAAGCGATGAGGAAACGAACGGGGAAGCGATGGATGGGCTGGGCGGCCCGGGGCCTCTCCGTCGTCGGGCTCCTCGGGGGTGCCTATGCGGGTGCACGTCACCACGTGCGCACCCACACCGTGCCCGACGGTCAGGTCGCCGTGGGCGTGGTCGTCGAAGGTGAAACGGTCGGCCCGGGCCAGCGTCCGGACGTGCTCGCCGACGCGGTGGTCGAGCGTCGCCTGAGCCGCAGGGTTCGGCTGCTCGATCCAGACGGGAAGACGACGCTGCTCGAGGGGACCCTGCGAGACCTCGGAGCGACCGTCGACCGTGAGCTGCTGGTGACCGAGCTTTCGGCCGTGGGCCACCGCGGTGATGTGTGGCAGCGGCTTGAGGAGGCCGAGCGTGCCCAGCGGGGCGAAATCGGCATGAAGCTCCGATGGCAGCTCCCCGCTGCGGCCGTGATCGACGTCCTGCTCCCCTACAAGGAGGCTCACGAGCACGACCCCGTCGACGCCCGCTGGGACTTCGCTGCCGACCGCGTCGTGCCCCACGAGGACGGTATTCGCATCGACCCCTACGACGCCGTGGCCGCCATCCGTGCCAGCGTCGAAACCCAGCCCGAGGGAACCGTGGTGGTTCGCCTGCCGGTCGACATCCGGGTGCCGGCGGCCACCACCGACATCGTCGCCGCCGTCGACCGCAGTGTCGTGCTGGCTGAGTACGAGACCGTCTACGGCTATGTGGGAAGCCAGGTCGGTCGCGCGAAGAACATCGCTCGGGCCGCCGCGGGCGTGAACGGACTCGTGATGATGCCGGGCGCCGTGTACAGCTTCAATCACCTCGTCGGCCCTCGTAGTGTCGAGAACGGCTTCGACAAAGCAGGCGAGATCTACAAAGGCGAGCTGCGCATGGGCATCGGTGGCGGTACCTGCCAGGTGGCCAGCACCCTGCACGCCGCTGCCTACTTCAGCGGGCTCGACGTGGTTCAGCGGGCGCCCCACTCCCGCCCCAGCGGCTACATCGGGATCGGGCTCGACGCGACCGTGGCTTATCCCACCGTGGATCTGAAGCTGCGCAACCCCTACCCCTTCCCCGTTGTGGTTCACGCCCAGGGCGACAAGGGCCGCATGAAGGTGCAGCTGCTCGGCCAGCAGAAGGCGGCGGAGGTCGACCACCACGCCTCGACGGTGGCGGTGAAGATGTACAAGCGCAAGATCCGGCGCTCGCCGTGGATGGAAGAGGGCAAGGTCTTCCGCAAACAGAAGGGTCGTAAGGGGCTCACCATCGAGAAGGTGCGCACGATCAAATTCGCCGACGGCGGGGTAAAAGAAGAGCGCACACGCGACGTCTACCCCCCGACCAACGAGATCTACTACCTCCCCCCTGGCGCCGATGAGGATGAGGCCTTGCCTCCCCTCCCTTCGGGCTGAGTCATCCGGGTAGCGTCCGCGCCTCCCGCATGCGTATGATGCGACGCCGCATGAAGACCTGTCCATCGTGCGCCATGGTGTTTCCCGACGAGAGCAGCTTCTGCTTTCTGTCCGGTGACTCGTTGCAGCCGACCGAGGACCCACTGGTAGGGACCACGGTGGCGGGTCGTTATCGCGTAGAAGGTCTCCTCCAGCAGACCCCGTGGGCCCGGACCTACCGCGCACGTGAGCGTCTCGTCGACGTCGCGTGCACGCTCAAGGTCTTCGGGCCGGGACTCGGGGAGGCCGACCGCGAGCGCTTTACCGATGCGCTGACCAAGGCGCGCCGGCTCGCCCACCCCAACATCGTCGAGATCCTGGGCGGCGGTACGACCGACGACGGCGTGGCCTTCGTCGCCCATCCCGTACGTCCCGAGTGTCAGCCTCTGGCCGTGGACCGCGCCAAGGACGCCACCGAAGCCCTCGGCCTAGTGCTTCAAATCCTCTGTGGTCTCGCGCGCGTACACGACTTCGGAGCGCGACACGGCCAGCTCCACCCGCGCAACATCTTGCAGTCGCGCGACGGCCACCTCGAGCTCATCGACGTGGGCCTCGGCCGCCTCATCGTGCACGAGCCCTGGGAAGAGGCGAACCAGGCCCTCGAAGCCCAGCACTATCAAGCGCCCGAGGTCAGCTCGGGCGAACGGTCCACCATCCAGGGGGACCTCTACGCCGTCGGCGTCATCGCGCACCAGCTGCTGGTCGGCACCAAGCCGGTCGACGCGCCCGACATGCGCCAGCTCCGAGACGCCCACAGCGCGAGGGAACGGCCCGATCTCGGCGCCACCGCCCCGCAGCTCGCGGCCCCCCTCCAGAGGTGGCTCAGCCGGATGCTCACCCGCACCCCCGACGGACGGCCGCCCAACGCGCACCAGGCCATCGACGAGCTCATGTCGGCGGCCGGAGAAGCTGGCATCCAGCCCAAGGCCGACCCCCGGGGCGACACCACGCCGGCACTCGTTCAGGCCTCCCTCGATCCACAGCTCCGCCGCTGGAGCACCTACCGCGGGATCTTCGCGAAGATGTTGGAGATGGGGTTCCCCAACGGTGCCCCCGAGCCCACCCGCAACGCCCTCACCCACATCGCAACCCTCATCGAGCGACTCGAGGGGCTGGCCCAGGGTGCGCTGACCGAACACGAGAAGCTCCGCGATGCGCTGCACCGAGCCCGGGAAGGTCGCGAGAACATCGCGCGCCAGATGAGCGAGCTCAACGAGGGCGCCAAGGAGGTCCACCGTGAGGTCGAGCCCCTGCGCATCGCGGCCGACCGCCACGGGGACAAGGCCAAGGGCTTCCCCGACGAAGCCAAAGAGCTCCACCGCGAGATCATTCGCTGGGAGGGCCGCAGCAGCTTCACCGAGCCCTACAAAGAGCTCGCCGAAGCCTACCGCAGCATGGCCGAGCTCATGGACAGGTGGTGGTCGGTGCGCAGCGCGCAGCTCGCCTGCGAAGCCGATGCCGACGAGCGCCGCGAGGAGCTCGTGACCTTCTCAGAGCAGCTCGACGAGCTGCGCGAGGCCCTGCGCATCCACGAGTCCAACCTCTTCGAAGAGCTCACGACCATCGAATCGACGCTCGCCGACCTCGGCAAGCAGGCCGATGAGATCGAGCTGGAGCTGCTCGACGCCGCGTCCAGGTTCAGCGCTCCGTTGCGGTCCAAGCCCGAGCTCGGCGGCGCTTTCCGCGAGCTGGCCGACGCCTCTCGCGCCTGAGCGAAGGCGTGGCCCACAGGATGGGCTAGGCTCCGGGCAGCCGATGAGGTGGCGCGTGTACATGCAGCGGGCAGGCGCGGGGCTCGGCCTGAGCGTCGTCTTCGCCGTCGGCCTCGTGGGCGGCCTGGTGCTGCACCTCGACCTCCCGCTCACGCGCGAGGTGGTCGCGACCCAGACTCGAGCTGCGCTCGACGGGCTGTTCGTGGGCGACGTCACCCTGGGCCCCATCTCGAAGCTCTCGGCCGACGGCCTGTCGATCGACGCCTTCGCCGTGGGTGACGGCGACGGCGAGGTCTTGGCCCTCGAAGGCGTCACCTTGCGGGGAGACTGGGTGAGCCCCGTGCTCGACTTCGCCCTCGGTCCGGACCCCGTCTTGAAGCTGCCTCCCATTCGGGCGGAACGGGTCCGGGTCGACCTGCGCTCGACCGACGGCGAGCTCGCCATCGGTGGCGTGTTTCAGAGCCAGAACCCCTCACCGCCTCGTGAAGGTCCGCGCACGCCCTTCTTGCTCCGGCTCAGCCGCGTGGAGATCGGTCACGCCGACGTCGTGGGCACCTTGGGCGAAGACGGGCCGACGCTCGACGCCGAGGTCGAAGAGCTCGCCGGAACCTTCGGCGTAGGCGATGACGGTCTGTCGCTCCGCGTCGAGCCCACCCGTGTGCTCGAGTCCAGCCTGCTCGGCGTCCCCCTCGACGCTTTGGTGACCTTCCAGCTCGAGCGTCGCTCGGAGCGCGACGCGACGCCGGCCACCCTCGCCCTCGGCGGGACCATCGATGGACGGGTCGGCGCGCTCTCGGTCGAGGCCGCGGCTCGCCTCCAGGACGGTGAGCTGCGCGCGATGGTCGCCGTGCCCCAGCTAGGTCCATCCGACCTGAAGCCCTGGGTGCCGCGTCCCCTCCCCCTCGAGCCGACGGCGGTGAAGCTCTGGGCCGCGGGCGAGCTGCCCCGACTCGCGGTGCAGGCCGAGATCACAGCGCTGGAAGGTGGGGCCACCGTCTCCCTGCGAGGGGCCGGTCAGATCGACCCCGCCGACCTCCGGGCCGGAGTCACCTTGCGTGCGGACACGATCGACCTGCAGCGCCTCGACCCGAGCTGGCCCCATACCGAGCTCGGCCTCGAAACGGAGGTCAGTACGCGTATCGACGGGGAAGACAGCGAGGTGCTCGCAACCTTGCGCACGCCTCCCGGCACGATCTCGGGTCAGTCCATCCCCGGCCTCGAGGGCCGCATCGGCGCCGCGCGCGTCGGCGTCTTCACCCGTCTCGTCGTGCACGAGCCTGGCCTCGATGCCGAGATCGGGGGAGAGCTTCGGAGCCCGGAAGACGCCGACGTCGCCCTCCGGGTCCACGCCGATGCCATCCCGCGGGTGCGTCGTTTGGCGGGCCTGGGGCTCCCGCTCATCCGCGGCGAGGTGAACCTGCAAAGCGAAGCGCGGCTGCGTGGCGAAGCGCTCGACGTCGGGATCCGCGCCAACGGTCGACGCCTCGCCGTGCCCGAGCAGAAGGTCGCCGTCGAGCAAGTACGGCTCGACGGCCGGCTCCGCGGAACCACCGCCGCCCCCGAGAAGATGCGCCTGCGTGCCAGTGGCCGCGGCGTCGGGGCCGAGGTCCCCGACCTCCGGCTCGAGACCTTCTCGCTGCAGGCCGTGGGTCCGCTGCTCGCCCCCGCGGTCAAGGTCGAGGCCGAGGATCAGCTGACCCGCGAGGTTCGCCTCGCGGCCCAGCTCGACGCCCTCCGCAAGCGCGCCACCGACATCAAGGTGTCGCTTCAGCGCGGCGATCAGCGCTTGACCGGACGGGTCGAGGAAGTCGGTTTGCGCGACCGCGAAGTGGTCGTCGAAGGGATCGACCTCTCGGGTCTGGGCGGCGGTGTCGAGGGGGGCTTGCGGGTGCGCGACGGCGAGCTGCTCGGTCGTCTGAAGGCTCGCAAGGTCGACCTGGCGGCGATGGGCCAGCTCCTCGGACGCACTCTCCCGATGGCTGGCGCGGCCTCCCTCGACATCGACCTGCGGCCCGACGATGGCGGCCGCAAGGGCTACGCTTCCGTGTTCATCGACGACCTCGAGGCCGGCGGCGTCGAAGGGATCCAGGTCGAGGTCCGGGCTGCCTTCGAGAAGAACACCATCACGCCCTACGCCGTGGTCCGGCTGCGCCGCGAGGACGACGAGCTCTGTGGGGGAGACGTCGCGGCCCTCGTGGTCACGGGCCGCGCGGAGCTTCCCGGCAAGCTGCTCTCCCCCGAGAGCTGGAAGACCCTCGACGGCGAGGGCGCCGTGCAGCTGCAACGGGCCAAGCTCGCTTGCCTCGTCCCCCTCGTGAAAGAGCGGGTCACCAAGGCGAAGGACGCGCCACCATGGCCGCTCGGCGAGGTCGAGGGCACGGTGGACGCGACCGCTCAGTGGCGCGTGAAGAAGGGCGCCGGCTCGATCCCCGCATTCGGCGTACAGACGCAAGGACTCATCGTGGCCGCCGCGCCGGCCCCGGCCGAGAAGGGCGCGCCCGAGCCTTTGCCAGCGTGGCGCAGCGATCGACTCGACCTCGCCATCGGGGGAGCCTTCGACGCCACCCGCCCCGCTGCGGCCGAGGCCGAGCTGCGCGTCTCGCTCATCGAGCGACGAGGCGATGGCGTCATCCTGCCCGTGGTGAAGGCCGAGGTCTCCAGCACCCTCGACCTCCCAGCACTGAGCGACGCGAGGCGCCGCAAGGCCGTGCTCGACGGTACCCCGCTCCACGGCTCGGTCACGGTGCCGAGGCGCAACATCGTGCGCTTGGTAGAGGTCCTCCCCACCCCCATGCGCGACGACGCGCCACAGCCGATGGGCGACATCGAAGGTCAGCTCTTCGTCGCCGGCACCTTCGGTGATCCCAACGTCGGCGTTCGCTTGTCCTCCACCGGCCTCGGACCACGCCGCCGCGCGGTCGATGCTCGCTCGCGGGGACGCTCCGATGTCGACGTGATCGGGAGCTACAGCAAGAAGCGGGGTCGCATCGACCTCGGCTTCCGCTTCGCCGACGAAGAGGTCCTCACGATCACCGGAGAGCTGAACGGCGCGCTGCTCCCTGAAGAAGGCGACCCGCGCCGCACGGGGACGATTCAGGCTCGCCTCCAGGGGTTTCCACTCGGTGGGCTTCCGGTGCTCGCGGCCCGCGGCGTGGCCGGTCGACTCTCCGGCGATTTCCGCTTCGACGGTCTCGGACGAAGCCCCCGCTTGTCGATGTCCCTCAGCTCCCCCGAGCTGGTCCTCGGGCCCAATACCCTCGAGAACGTCCGCATCTCCGTAACGCCGGACGCCAACGAGGCCGGGATGATGACCCTCAGCGGTGAGCTGCCGGTCCGCGGCGGAGGACGGCTGAAGCTGCGCGGCTTCGGGGGACTCGCCTGGCGGGACGAGACCTTCCCCACCCCAGACCGAAAGCGGCCCGCGCAGATCGAATTCGAGGCGCGTGACTTTCCGCTCGACGTGCTCGAGCCCTTCCTGCTCAGCGACGCCATTGGGGGGATCTCGGGCACGCTGGACGGCGACTTCAGCCTCGCCGCGATGGATCTCGACTCGGCCCCGAGCATCCAGGCGAACGTCACCTTGCTCAACGGCAAGGTGCAGCTGCCCGGGCAGGAGATCACCGAGATCCAGGCCCGGCTCGTCAGCAAGGGCAGTTTGCTCTCGCTCGAGGACTTCGAGGCCGAGCTCTACCCCGGCCGCGTGAAGGGGCACCTCGACGTCGCCCTCCGGGGGCTCGACCCGGTCCTGCTTCGTGGTGAGCTGGCCGTCGCCGATGATGCCCCCGTCCCCCTCATTCTCGATGGCGTCCCCCTCGGACGCACGAGCGGCACCTTCGACATCGGCGGACGGCGGGAGGAGAAGCAGTTCACCCTCGAGATCGCGTCCGACGATCTCGTGGTCAACCTCCCCGGCAGCGCACAGAGGAACGTGCAGAGCTTGGACGAGCACCCCGACGTGAACGTCTCTCACGCCCTCGGGCCGCCCCAACGACGTCGGGACGAGGAAGACGACGGGCGCGCCATCGCCGTGAGCGTCGCGCTACGAAATGCCGTCATCATGAGCGGCAACACCCTCGACGTGCGCCTCTCGACCACACGCCCGCTCCGCGCGGGTACCGGGGCGGTCACGGGCGAGATCGAGTTGACCGATGGCTCCCTCGGCTTGCTCGGCAAGCGCTTCTCGATCGATCGGGGCACCGTACGTCTCGACGAAGAAAACCCCGGTAACCCCGACGTGAACGTGACCGCCCACTGGGACGCTCCGGACGGGACCACCGTGTTCATCGACTACATCGGCCGGCTGCGTCCCCTCACCCAAGACAAGATCCGCTTCCGGTCGTCTCCTCCACGCTCGCAGCAAGCGCTGATCACGCTCATCCTGCTGGGCAACCCGGACGAGGGGGTCAACGACGTCGCCGAAGAGGGTGGCAACGAGCGAGCCACCAACCTCGGGCAAGGCGTGGCCGCCATGCAGATCAACCAACTCCTCGGCGAGGCCGTGCCCGGTCTCTCGACGAGCCTCTCCACCACGGAAGACGACCGCCTTGCGACGACGGTGAAGTACCGCCTCACGGATTCGTTCACGGCCGCCGCGACCGTGGAGACCAACACCGGCACCACCGAGTCGACCCAGGACGCCGGGATCAACGGCACCAAGCTCAGCGTCGACTATCGTTTCCTGCGCTACTTCATCGTGCGAGGTAGCGTCGGCATCGGCAACGGGATCGCCCAGGGGCTCGACTTGTTGTTCCAATACCGCTTCTAGACTCGACCGCGATGAGGCCCGCCCGCACAGGATCCGCTCGCAGCGTCGCCGCGCTCGCCCTCGGGCTGGGGCTGCTGGTGGCGCGGCCGGTCCGCGCGCAGGAGCAGAACAGCCCCGTCCCCAACAACAACGACTTCGCCATCGACCTCTTCCAGGGCTTCTACCTCGGACCCACGCGGGTGGCGTCGATGGGTGGCGCCTACGCCGGCTATGCCGAAGGCACGGGGGGCATCGCGACCAACGCGGCGGCACCGGCCGTGCGCGGGCCTTACAGCCTCACCTCGTTCGACTTCGACGTGGACGCCTCGATCTCGATTCCGCTCTATCTCGGCGAGAACGACGACGTCGACAACAGCGGCGAGCGCGACGCCGACTACACCCGCTACATCTACCTCAACGGGATCGGGCAGCTTCAGTACGGTCCTTTCGGGGCGGGGGTCTTCGCCGACCTCCAACGCTACGAGCTGTCGTTTCCTCCGGACGAGCAAGACACCACGGTGGTGACGGTAGGCCGCTATCACGCCCTCGGCGGCTGGCGGTTCTGGGGCAACCAGTTCATCGTCGGAGGTGGGGTGCGCGCCCTCTCGCTCAGCATCTCCTCCCCGGAGAGTGAGCTGAGCTTCACCGGGTTCTCTCCTCAGGTCGGCTTCCTCGTGCGCCCCGACTGGATGCCCTTTCGCATCGGCGCCACCTACCGCCATTCGGTGAGCGCGAGCATTCTGATCGGGGACGAAGACGTCGACGTGGACGACGGCAATCGACGTGCGGGTCGCCTGCTCCTGCCGCGCGAGGTCGAGGCACCTTGGGAGGTGGAGTTGGGCGCCGCCATCCAAGTCGGGGCGAGGCCCCTCAACCCGGAATGGCTCGACCCGGCCGAGCACGAAGCCGAGCTTCGAGAGCACTATGAGCGCCGGATGCGAGCCCGCGAGCAGGCGATGAACCGGCAGCTCGCCTCGTTCCCCCCCGGTGAGGCCCGAGCCCAGCTTCGGGCCCAGCTGAACCGCGCGCGGTGGGACGCCGACCAGCAGGATGCCGAGGAGTACCGTCGGCGGCGTGAGCGACTGCGTGACGAGCGTCGCATCCGAGCACAGAACTGGCCGCGCGAAGCGCTGCTGCTGGTGCTCGACCTCGTGCTGACCGGGCCCGTCGACAACGCGGTCGGCCTCGAGCCCTTTCTGTCCCAGGGCCAGACCCGCCCCGCGACGCCCTGCCCCGTCATCGCCTCGGGACGAAGCGTCGACTACTCCCCCCGCTTCGGCCTCGAGGTCGAACCCTTCCCGGGCTGGGTTCACACGCGCTTCGGCAGCTACTACGAGCCCCAACGCTACGTCTACGCCACGCCGGAATGCGAAGATCGCACGGGCCGCCAGCACTTCACCTTCGGCGCCGACGTGAAGCTCTTCCGCACCACGTGGTTCGGCCTCTCGAAGGAAGTCACCTACAAGCTCCAGGGGTACGGCGACCTCGCGCCTCGGTACCAGTCGTTTGGTCTGGGGTTCGGGGTTTGGCACTGACCGGTTCGAGGTTCGAGGTTCGAGGTTCGAGATTCGAGGTTCGAGGTTCGAGGTTCGAGGTTCGAGGTTCGAGGTTCGAGGTTCGAGGTTCGAGGTAGAGACCGAGACCGAGATCGAGACCGCGGACGAGATCGAGCTCGAGACCGCAGACGAGACCGAGACCGAGACCGCGGACGAGGCCGAGACCGAGACCGAGACCGTGAACTCCGCCGATTTGCTCACCTGCGTCGCCCGAAATGGCCGTTCAGGTCCCGAGGAGGGGGCTTCGTGCTATGAGGGCGGCGTGAGCGAAGCCGATTCTGCGCGCCCGAACCGTGGCGCCGGCCCCCGCAAATGGGGACGGCGTATCGCATTCGGCGCCTATCTCGGCACCGCCATCGCCATCGCCATCGCCTGCGCGGTGCAGATCACCCAGCAGACCTTTTTTCCCGATGCGCCCTCCGAGCCGCTCCCCTTCGCAACCTGCGAAGCGGGGATCCACGGCCTCTACGAGGCCATCGAACGCGGCCGCAGCGCGGCCGACCAGCGAACCCGAAAGGGTCTCGACCTCCAGCCGGAGGCCGCCCTTTACCTTTACCGTCAACAAGTTACGCCCGTTTGGGAGCACCACCCGCAGGTGGTGCAAATGTGTGGCAGCCGGCATCGTCGGTTGCTCGACGCGCTCGACCGCCTCCGCTATTCGGAGGAGCACGTCGTGCGGCATCAGGCCGCCGAGCTCACCGCGCTACGAAGGCGCGTACGCCACCTGGTGGCGTCGAGCTTGCCCCGTGGCGCCTCCACCGGCGCCGCTCCGGCCCAGGTGCCCTGAAACACGAAGCATCCCGCGGGACGACCTGGGTCGCGAAAGGCCCCTATCCCATGACCATCGACAGCCAGACCGACGACGCCCCCGAGGCGCCCACTTTCGATTCCATGCCGCTCTCCGACGAGGTGCGGCAGTCCCTACGTGAGATGGACTACGACACCCCCACCCCCGTGCAATTCGCGGTGTGGGAGTCGGCCGCCGCAGGCAAGGACATCGTGGTGCAGGCGCGGACCGGCACCGGCAAGACCACCGCCTTCGGTCTGCCCCTCGTCGACCGCATCGTGCGCCAGAACCGCCACGAGCCGCAGGCGCTCGTCCTCTGCCCGACCCGCGAGCTCGCCAACCAGGTGTGCCGAGAAGTCGAGCGGCTGGGCAAACACAAGGAAGTCACCGCCACCGCCATCTACGGTGGCGCCTCCATCGAGCGGCAGATCGACGCCATCAATGCCGGCGCACAGATTATCTGCGGCACGCCCGGCCGCGTGCTCGACCACCTCAAGCGGGGCAACCTCGACCCATCGACGATTCGTGCGCTCGTGCTCGACGAGTCGGACGAGATGCTCTCCATGGGCTTCGAGCGGGAGCTCAACGCCATCCTCGAGCGCCTTCCCGACGACATGCAGACGCTGCTCTTCTCGGCCACCGTTCCGCCCGACATCGAGCGGATGGCCAAGACGCGCCTGACCGACCCCGAGTTCATCATCCTGTCCGGCGACCACGTCGGCGCGCTCCAGATCGTGCACTTCGTCTACTGGGTCTCCACCCCGAAGATCGGTGCCCTCACGCAGATCATCGACATCGAGGACCCCGAGAGCGCCATCGTCTTCTGCAATACGAAGGTGGAGACGGAGAACGTGGCCAAAGCCCTCAAGCGCGAGGGCTACGAGGCCGACTGGCTCAACGGCGACCTCCCGCAGTCGGACCGCGAGAAGGTCATGAAGGCAACGCGGGAGGGCCGCCTCCGGTTCCTCGTGGCCACCGACGTCGCCGCCCGCGGGATCGACATCTCCCACCTCACCCACGTCATCAACTACGACTTCCCACAGGACGCCGAGACCTACGTTCACCGCACGGGCCGTACCGGCCGCGCGGGCAAGACGGGCACCGCCATCTCCATCGTCCAGCCCCACGAAGTGGGTCGGGTCTACATGGTGCGGCTGGTCTACAAGATCCGCCCCGTCGAGCGGCAGCTCCCCACGGAGCAAGACGCGCGTACCCGCGCCCAGGCGGATGTCGTCACCTCCCTCGGCGAGACCTTCGCCTCCCAAGCCGACGCCCCCAACCGAGAGCTCGCCCGGCGCCTCCTGAGCCACGACCGGGCCGTCGACATCGTCGCCGGTATCCTACGTTCCCATCTCGACACCAATCCGGAGCTCCCCGACGTCGCCCAGTCGCGGCGCCGCGGACGTACCCCCGACCCCGTCGAGGACGACACCAAGAAGAAGCGCGGCAAGAAGAAGGACAAGAAGTCCAAAGACAAGAAGGACCGCCCCAGCAAAGGGGGCGAGCCACCCAAGTCCAAGGCACCCGAAGAAGACGACGAAGCCCCCGTCACCGAGCAGGCGGTTCAGATCGAGGAGCTTCCCGAAGAAGTGGTCGTGGTCGAAGACGAGATCGCGGTCGCGACGCCCGAGGAGCCGAAGCGCAGCCGACGCACCCGCCAGAGCACGTCGACGCGCAGCGAGGGTCGCCGTGACGACCGCCGCGACGACCGGCGTGACGATCGCAGCGAGGGTCGCCGTGACGACCGCCGCGACGACGATGACGACGACGACCGCACTCACGACGATGACGATCGCGACGAGAACGACGACACCAAGGAGCTCTACGTCGATGGTGGCCGCAAGCACGGCGTGCGGGTACGACTCCTCAAGAGCATTCTCGCCGACGGCGGCATCAACCCCGAGCGCGTGCACCGGGTTCGGATCCGCGAACGATACTCCTTCGTAGAGGTCGACGCCGACGTGGCCGACGAGGCCATCGAGGTTCTCAACGGGGCCGAGGTCGACGAGCGCCAGCTGTCGGCCAACCTGAGCCAGCGCTCACGTTGAGCACGAGCCGTCGAGGGCTGCGCTTGCTCGAGGCGAGCGCAGCGCTTACCTTGAGGTGAATGTCGCGTTTGAGCGCGGAAGCGGAAGAGCTCTGGTACCGGGCCGAGGTGGTCGCCTCGCGCGATCCAGGCTCGCCCGCGGCGCGCGACCTGCTCGAGCGACTGCTGCGCGTCTTGCCCGATCGGGGTGAGGCCTACGTCTTCGCCCACCGAAAGCTCGGAGAGGCGCTCGCGCTCGAAGAACCGTGGGCGGCCTCGCTCCACCTTCGAAAGGTGGTCAACGAGCGGCCCGACGACGATGGCGCGTGGGGCCTGTTGGGTCTCGCCCAGTCGCTCTTGGGACACCATCGCTTCGCCGTTCACTCCTACGAGCAGGCGCTCGCGCTCGCGCCCCACAACCCCTGGTACGCGCACAACTTGGGGCACCTCTACGACGTGGTGTTCGACGACCTCGACCGCGCCCTTCCCCTCCTCGAGCGCGCCGTGGCCGGCATCGCCCACTTCGGAGATGGGGAGGGCGCCACCGCCCAGCTGGCCCAGCAGGGCCGCCACGAGGTGGTCGCGAGCTACGCGCACGCGCTCATGCGCCGCGGACATCTCGTCGAGGCGCGGCGCTGGATGCGGGACCTCGTGCGCAGCGGCGCCAGCCCCGACCACCACGCTCTCTACGACCACATCGTCGCGGGCCAGGACCGGGTGCTCGCCAGCCTGATGCAGCAGGTCGAGGCACCGCCGCGGCGACCGGTGCGCAAGCGCCGACGCACGTCCGTCTGAGTCGGCGGCGCGGGAGCAGCTGCGCGGGCGTGGGCGCCCCCCTTCCGTCGATGACGGGCTTGGCCTATATCTGCGCCTAAGATGCGAAATCTTCAGAGCCTGGTGGCGGGTTCGTGGCAGGTCGGAACCGGCGAGCCGCAGACCCTGGTGAACCCCACGACCGAGGAAGTGGTGGCCTACACCTCGGCCGAGGGTCTCGACCTCGAAGCCACGGTGAGCTTCGCCCGCAACGAGGGCGGTCCCGCCCTCCGAGCCCTCACCCTCGCCGAGCGCGGCGCCATCCTCGAGCAGATGGCCAAGCGGATCCACGAGCATCGCAACGAGCTCCTCGAGCTGGCGATGATCAACGGCGGGAACACCCGAAGCGACGCCAAGTTCGACGTCGATGGCGCGGCGGGAGCGCTCGCGCACTACGCGACCATCGGCAAGGAGCTCGGAGACACCCGCGTCATCGTCGATGGCGATGGCGAGCAAGTGGGACAGTCGCCGCGGCTCTCCGGCCGCCACGTCTATCTCCCCCGAAAGGGTGTGGCCCTGCTCATCAACGCCTTCAATTTCCCCGCCTGGGGCTTCGGCGAGAAGGCGGCCTGCGCCCTGCTGGCGGGCATGCCCGTCATCTGCAAGCCGGCCACCAGCACCGCGGTCGTCGCTGCGCGCATGCTCGAGCTCATCGCCGACGCTGCGCCTCCTGGGGTGGTGAGCCTCGTCAGCGGCTCCGCACACGACCTCCCGAAGCTGCTCGGCTACGGCGACGCCATCGCCTTCACCGGCTCGAGCGGCACGGCCCAGCGTCTGCGCGCCCTCCCCAACGTGATGAGCGCCGCCGTTCGCCTCAACATCGAAGCCGATAGCCTCAACGCGGCCGTGCTCGGTCCCGACCTCGAGCCCGGCAGTGACACCTGGGAGTTGTTCCTGCGCGACCTGCGGCGCGAGATGACCCAGAAGACGGGACAGAAGTGCACCGCCACCCGCCGCATCTTCGTGCCCGAGGACCGGGCCGAGGTTCTCATCGAGGCCCTCGTCGACCGGCTCGGTACGGTCATCGTGGGCGACCCCTTCACCGAGGGGGTGCGCATGGGCCCAGTGGCCAGTGCCCAACAGCACCGGGACGTGCTCGACGGTATCGGTCAGCTCGCCGAGAACTGCGACGTGGTGCTCGACGGACGCCCCGCTGGCGGCAAGCTCGAGCTCAAGGGGGCCGAGGTCGGCAAGGGCTACTTCGTGGGGCCCACGCTTCTCCAGGTGGCCCACGACGCCCCGAGCAAGGTCCACGACCTGGAGGTCTTCGGCCCGGTGGCCACCATCGTCACGACCCCAGGCACGCCCGAGGTCTACGGTCAGCTGCTCGCCCGCGGAGGCGGGGGCCTGGTCGGGTCGGTCTACAGCGACGACCGAAAGTTCGCGGCCGCCATGCTCATGGAGGCGGCACCACACCACGGACGCTTGGTCTTCGGCAGCAAGAAGGTGGCTGAGAAAGCCTTCAGTCCGGGCATGGTGCTGCCCCAGCTGCTCCACGGCGGCCCCGGTCGCGCGGGTGGCGGCGAAGAGCTCGGTGGAATGCGCGGGCTCGCGATCTACGCCCAACGTACGGCAATTCAGGCCGATCGCGCCCTGATCGACGCTATGCTCAAGGCTTGACGGGAATCCAAGCGCAGTCGGGGGCGTGATGGCGGGACGGCCGGCCGGCGGGACCAAGAAGCGCCGCGTCGGCGGTCGCTACGAGCTCAAGCAGCTCGTGGGCCGCGGCGCCATGGCGCAGGTCTACCGCGCCGACGACACCCTTCGTGGCCGTGAGGTGGCCCTGAAGATGGTGCGGCACGAGATCGTGGAGAACCCCACGGCTGCAGCCCGGTTCCAGCGCGAGGTCAAAGCAGCGAGCAAGCTCCTGCACCCGAACATCGTGCGCGTCTACGAGTGGGGCGTCGACGACGGTCACGCCTTCATTGCGATGGAGCTCATCGACGGCGAGGACCTGTTCGAGGTCATCGGCAAGATCGGGCCCCTTCCCCAAGAGATGGCGGTCCGCATCACCATCGAGATCTGCAAGGCGCTCGCGCTCGCGCACCGCAAGGGTGTCATCCATCGGGATCTCAAGCCCGAGAACGTGATGGTGCTGCCCGGTCGTCCGCCCCGCATCAAGATCCTCGACTTCGGCATCGCCAAGCTGCGCCCGACCCTGAGCGACGACTCGTGGAACGACGAGACCGCTCCTCGCACCATCACCAAGACCGGCACTGCCGTCGGTACGCCGAGTCACATGGCGCCCGAGCAAGCCCGCGGCGCCCCCGTCGATGGGCGCACCGATCTCTACGGCGTGGGCGTGCTCCTCTACGAGATGCTCACGGGCCGGCTTCCTTTCGAAGGCAAGAACCCGGTGGAGATCGCGATCAAACATGTCCGCGAGATCCCTCTCCCGCCCCAGCATCACCGTCCCGACCTCCATCCGCGACTCAACGGACTCATCGTCAAGACGCTCGCCAAGTCACCATCGATGCGGCCCTCGAGCGCCGATGCCATGCGCGCCACCCTCGAGACCCTGCTCGATGAGCTGGAGCGTGAAGAGCGCGGCGACGATGAGGACGACGACGAGATGCCGCTCCCCACGCGGGTCGACGTCAACCCGGAGGTCGAGCGTGCGCTCGCGGAACGTGGCCTCACCAGCCGCGGTGCGGACGACGACGACGACGATGACGAGGGCCCGACCCGCGAACATTCGGTCGGCCCCATCAGCGACTCGATGGAGATCCCGACCCAGACGGAGTCGCGGACCCAGCTTCAGCGCCGCATGCGCGCCCGCGGCGAACGCGACGAAGAGCCGGTCACCCTGCAGCGCGCCTCCCGGATGGTGCCTCGTATCGGGGAGGTCATCGAGGACGAGCCCACGGTGACCTTTCTCGAGCCGCTCCCCGATAGCCAGAAAGAGGAGTCGACCCGCGTCATCCACGCGCCCCCCGGGCTGTTTGCCACCGATCCCGAGACGCTGGACACGATCACGCGCGAGCGGACCTCTGGACCCGAGCTCCCCTCCGATCCTTCTTCGAGCCGGATCTCACTCACCGGGCTGACTCGGGTGTCACGACCGACGCACGGTCCCATGGGAACCCTCATCCGCAACCCCGACGAAGAAGCGGAGGAGGAGCGGAACGAGCGCGAGCGGCGAATTGCGGAAGCCGTCGCCACCATGGGTGACCCGCTCCTCGACGAGGATGATGACGACGACGACGACGAGGAGGAGCTCGCAACGGAGGTAGCGGCGCCTTCGCCCGCGGCCCTCGCCGTCATCGAAGCCGCGCGCAAGGCGGCGCAGGGCGTGAAGACCATCGACGCCGCGGCCTGGCCCGGCTCGAGTGGCGTCTCTGAGCTCGGCCGGCCGATGCCAGCGAAGACGCTTCAAAGCGCCGGTGTCTACGACGAGAACACAGCCCCTCCTCCGAGCTACATGCCCACCCTCGGCTCGGCGGCTTCCCCCGGACCACCACCGCCACCACCCGGCGCCCCTGGGAGCCCCCCACATCAACAGGGCTCGCCGACGACGACGGGCGAGTTGGGTTGGTCACCACCACCCGTGCCCCCTCCGCCGAGTGAGAGTTGGTCCGTGCCTCAGGCGCAGCTCCCGGCACAGACCCCTTCGGGACAGATCCCCTCGGCCCAGCCGGGACCACTTCAGGCAGGACCGACTCAGACCGGGCAGATGCCCCCGCATGGCTCCGCGCCCCAGAACGCTTGGTTCGATCCGCGTGCGACTGGAGGCCAGATGCCGGCGCAGCAGGACCTCGAGAATCTCCTCCGCCAAATGCCCGAGCCGGAGCGCCACACCGGCGCCCTCATCGTGGTCGTCGTGGCTCTCATCGCCGCCATCGGCGCCCTCGTCTGGGCCCTCACGCTCTAAGCGCAGTGCGCAGCGCGTCGACCACGGCGTGGGAGTCGGCGCGGTCGCGGTCGTCGTCCTCGCCGGTGAGCAGTGCGTCCGCGACTTCGGCCAGGGTCGCCTCGAGGGTGGCCCGGAGCGCTTCTTCTCCAAGGTGCTCATCTCCTCTGGCTGCAGCCGCAGCTCCGGCGAGGGTCGCACGCACGATGGGCTCGAGCCTCAGGCCCTCGAGGGCACGGCTCAGGTCGCGCTTCTCTGCCTCCATGGCGAGCGCCGCGACGATCGCGGGCGTGAGGCGGGTGACGGTCCGTTCCACCACGTAGCGACGGACCCCCGCCTCGGCCCGTCGGATCTCCTCGCTCGATCCCAGCGGGCGAATGTCGAGCCAGAGTTGATCGAGGGCGGGCGCGATCGCGTCGAAGACGAGGCGGGCTTGCTTGCCGCGTTGCCCGGCCCAACGGGTGGCGAGACGACGGCGTTCGGCTCGGCGTGCCACACGAGCATTCGTGGCCGCCTCGATGGCTTTGGCGTCGGCCTCGGCGGCCTGACTGAGGTCGGCCACGATGCCGCCCGCCTTGCGCCGCAGCGCCTGCTCCCGAAGCACGTCGCTGCGGTCGACCACGTGCGCATTCAGCAGCGCTTCGACCTCGGGCCAATGAGACGCCGACAAGGCCTCCTCATCGCCCTGGCGCCCCTTCAGGGCCTGACGGGCCGAGAAGATGACCGGCGGTCGCAGGGAGCTGATCCCGGTCTCCGCGAGCGAGGTCGTCACGTAGTCCATCACCCGCTCCACACCATCTTCACCGATGCGGTCTCGTTTGTTCACCAGAACCTGGAGCGGGATCTCCGCCTCCACCACGTCGTCGATGATCTGGCGCTCGCTGTCCTTGAGGGGAGCGGTGCCGTCGAGGAGCCAGAGCGCCACGTGGGCCTCCTCGATACCACGACGCGCCTGCCGCGCGTGGTCGACGTTCGGTGCGTTGAAGCCGGGCGTGTCGAGGAGCTCGATGCGTTTGAGTCGCTCGATGGGGGCGTAGATGTAGACGCGGTCGATGGGTTTTCCGTCGCTCTGCAGCTCCGACAGCGCCCGCTTGAGCTCGCCGTGGGGCACGACCCGGTCGCTCTCTCCCTCCACGCAGATCCGAGCGAAGGGGTCCGGGGCCCATGCCACCCAGTGGAGCGTGGCCGTGGTCGGCATCACCCCCGTCGGCGCCACGTCGGTGCCGAGCAGTGCGTTCAGCAGCGTGCTCTTGCCCGCGTTGAACTCCCCCAGAACGGCCACGTAGAGAGGCCGGCGCCGCTCGATCCCGAGCGCCTCGATGGCGGGCACGAGGTCGTCTCGACGGTACCGTCGAGCCTCGCGGCGGAGCACGGGGAGCAATGCGTCCCAGGTCGCCGACCCCGCCGCGGGAAGCCACGTCCCCACCTGCTCCCTCACCAGCTCCCGCGCCCAGGCTTCGGCCTGACCCCTGAGGCCTTCGAGGCGTTCGAGCACGTCTTCGCCGCGCTTCATCGCCGCCTTCACCTCGAGCAGGGTGCGAAGGTCGTCCGGGACCTGCAGCGAGAGCTCACCCGCGTCGACCTTGGCCACCAGCGACGCGAGCTCTTCGTCTCGGCGTCCTTCGACCGCGGTGCGCAAGAGCTCGCGCGCCGCGGCCGCATCACCGCGACGCGCCGCTTCGAGCAGCGCGGCGCGGGCGTCGGCTTCACGCCCCTCCGCCAGGGCGAAAGCCGCCTGCCAGCGGGGCTGTGCCGCCTTGCCCAAGGTCTCCAGCGTCTGACGGGCCTGATCCACCAGGGCCGCATCCCGACACCGGCGCAGCAGATCGGCCACCACCTCTTCAGCCCCGGGCGCGTCGAGCACGAGCGCGCCGAGGGCGAGCGACAGAGGATTGCCTCCGTGAGGATCGTCGGGGAAGCGCTCTGCGATGCGGGCATTGAGCAGCCTCACCCGCCCCGCAAGCGGGGGCGCGTCCTCCCCCAGGGGGCCAGGCCGGTCCTCCAGCTCCGACAAGTCCTGGGCGTAGATGCGCGCCTCGTCGTCGTCCCCCCGAGCGAAGGCGCACTCGGCGCGGCGCAGATCGACCTCGAGATCGCCTTTCACCTCGCCGATGCGACCTAGCCAACGCTCGGCGCGACCGGGCTCTCCCGCGACGAGGTCGAGGTCGGCGAGCGCGAGCAATGCTTCCCGTCGCACCACGGGATCCTCCAGAGACGCGGCGCGCATGAGGGCATCACGCCCCTCTGGCATGTCGGCGCGCACCCGGGCGAGCCCGAGCCTGAGCCAAACCTCCTGTCGCCACGGAACCTGCCGGGATAGCTCGCCGAGCGCCTCGGCGGCCTCCCCGTGCAGCCAGAGGGCCTCGGCCGACTCGGCCCAGAGCGCGAGCCCCAGCGGCGACCTCGGCACGCGACTCAGCAGGGCACGTGCGTGGGCTCGCGCCTCGAGGTGTCTGCCCTGCGCCAACGCCTCCTCGGCCGAACGCCGCTCGTCTTCGGCTCCCCTTGCGAGGATCTCCATGCGGCTGAAGAAGCGCGCCAGGTTCTCTGCGACTCGCGCCACATCTCTGAGTTATTCCTCCGTCTGTGGGCGGTCAATCGCGCGCTGCGCGACGACGTAGGTCAGCGGCGACAGCCGCGCCACCGGCACGAAGCTCGTGGTCACCTCCGGCAAGTGCGCCACATGCGCCTCGACCCATCGCGACCACCGCGTTTCGAACCAGGGCTGCGCGGTCTCTCCCGCCGCGAGCAAGACGATGGTGTCGACATCACGCCCCCCGATGATACTGCGGGGGATCTCCTTGCTGGTGTGTCCTCCGGGGAGCACCGCGACCGTCGGGTCGGTGACCCCGGCCAGGTCGACGATGGTGCCATCGTGCGCAGCGCCCACCCATCCGATGTCCAAGGTGGCCACCACCCTCGACTTCGCGAAGCTGGGTCGAGCCGCGGCGACGATCGCCTCTCGCTTTCCTTCGACCGCCGCAGAGCGTGGCCCCATTCGCACCGCGGTGTAGATCGGTGCCGCCAGCACCAGCGCCAGCGGAAGCCACCGCCACCACCCTGGTTGCGCGAGTCGTTCGGCCAGCACCAGGACCACGGCCGGCACGACCACCACACCCAGCCTGCCGAGCGGCATCCAGTCGCCTCCCGCCAACGCCACGGCCAAGAAGTGCACGAGCACCGCGACCTGGAGTCCTCGCCCCCAGCGCGGTAGCCGCAGCCAGAGCACGGCACCCGCCCCGAGCACGATGAATGCTGCCACCGCGTAGCGCATCCCGAGGATCGGCACGGGCGTTTTCGCCCAAGCCGCCAGCGGCACGACCCGACCGAAGATCGCCCAGCGCGTGAGGGCTACCGCTACGGCTGGTCCGAGGGCGATGCCGAGCGATGTCGCCCGCTCCGGACCCGACACATCCTGCGCCACCGCGAGCACGAAGACGAACGGCACCGTCTCCGGACGCCAGGCCGCCACCACCCCGAGCAGCACCGCCGCCAGCCGTGGTCGCGCGAGCTGGCGTAGGGCGACGGCCGCCGCCGACAGACCCATCACGCAGCCCGTCTCCATGCCCGCGGCAGCCCACGCTCCGAGAGGCACCGACGTCGCCACCAAGAGCAACGCCCCGTAGCGTCGGCGAGCCCCTCCCAACTTGGCGAGCGCGATCCCGAGGGTCCCCAGGCCCACCAACCAGACGAGCGCACCGAGCCACTTCGCGGCGCGGTAAGCGCGCCACACCGAGTCGCCGGCCAGAGGCGCCAAGAGGTGCGCCCAGCCCAGTGGCGTCACGCCATCGGTGACCGGCCCTCCAGCATTGAAGCGATAGCCGACGCCGTTGGCGAGGTGGTGCGCGTAGCGCGCGCTGATGAGCGCGTCGTCGACCATGAAACCCCACTGCCACACGAGCACCGGTACGGCCGCGAGCACCGCCAAGGCAGCACCGAGGCGGGGATCGTCGAGCCGAAGGTCGGTCACGTGGCCGGGAGCTTCGCCGAGAGGTCGCCTATCTTTTCGCGGACCCGCTTGGCCTCGGCCCCGTCGAGCAGCCGAGGACGGAAGTCGTTGCGCTTTTCGTCCGAGGAGATCCGCACCGGAATGACCTCGCCGGTGACGGCCGTAACCTTCGCATCGTCGAGCGCGAACCGTACACGGTAGATGAACGAGTCCATGTCTTGCGGGCGGCTGTTGGCCCCGAAGACGAAGTTGCCCATCGAGTAGACGATGGGACGGTCGCGATAGGTCTCGATCCCCTGCACCACGTGGGGATGGTGACCGAGTACGAGCGACGCGCCGGCATCGATGGCGGCGCGTCCGAGGCGCTGCTGGTCGGGATGGGTCGCGTAGTAGCCCTCGACCCCCCAGTGAAAAGACACGATGACGATCGTGTTCGGACCGCGTTCGCGCTCGACGTCGGCGACCATCTTCGCGCGCGTGCCCTTCGGTCCCCCGAGGTAGCCGAGGTTGACGATCTTCATGCCCTTGATGGTGCGGCGATCGACGTTGTCGCGACCGAAGTAGCCCACGCCCACCTTCTCCAGCGCAGCCTTGGTGTCTTCGTGACCCTCCACGCCGTAGTCGAAGGCGTGGTTGTTCTCCACATCGACCAGCTCGACGCCACCGCGCACCAACATCTGTGCGTTCTCCGGAGCGCCGCGGATCGAGAACACGGGGTTGTGCCACGCCTTCCGGGTGGTGAAGGTGCCTTCGAGGTTCGCGATGGTCAGGTCGTCCTTCGCGAAGAGCTCGGCCACGCCCGAGAAGGCGTAACCCATGGGGTCTTCAGCCGCGGCGATCTCGGCCGCGAAGGACCCCGGCGCGCCCGCGCCGTAGTGAAGGTCGCCGATGGCGCAGTCGCCGACGGCGTGCATGACGATCTCCGTGGGCTCAGATGGCGGCGTCACTTCGGGTGCCGCGACGGGCGTCTGGAGGGCCGCGGTGGCTTCGGCGACCGCCCCTCCCTTCAGCGTCTCGACCGGTGTCGTCGCGCACCCCACGACCACACAGCCCAGGAGCGCGAGCCCCTCGAACAGCGGCTTGTCCAACCCCATCCAGTCCATCGTCACATCCCGTTGATCATGATCGGGGTCGAGCGGCCGAAGCCAGCCCCGGGCCGCACGGCGCCCCAGTCCTTGGGTAGCGGCGGATCGGTAAAGTCGAAGAGCCACTGCCCATCGCGGGCACTGATGTTCACGCACTCCGCGCTCTTGGGATTCGCGTAGTCGGCGTGCCAGTAGGCGACGTGCATCGCGAGCGGCGCACGGATGTACTGGATGTTCGGCACGTCGGAGAACCACAGGACCTTGGGGTCGCCCGGCTCGTTCGACATCGTCGCGACGCGTTCTTTCCACTCGAAGCGGAAGTAGCCGGTCTGGGTCGTCGCGTACTTCGTGTGGTCGAGGCCCGGCACCGGCGCGCCGCCCTTCCCCGGCGAGAAGAGGGTGGCGTAGACCGGTTTCAACCCCTCGTAGGCGGTGAGGGTGCCGGGCATGATGCGCGCATCGATCCACTTTTCCCCGGGTCGGATCGCCTGGGGCAGCTTCTTGCGCGGCCAGGTGAAGGTGCTGTTCTTCGCCCGCAAGAACACGTCCGGGCGATCCCGAAGGGGGTAGTAGCGGTCGTCTTTGGCGCCAGCTCCCTGGCTGTCGATCTCGACCCAGGCCTTGGCCGCGATGGTCTCCCCGAGCACAGAGAACGAACCGTCGTCCTCGCGGGTGTAGAGCGGCTGAGGTTGTTTCGTTCGATTCCACCCGAGGGGCAACTGCACATCACTGCGGAGGCTGACCCCGTGAAAGTCGGACTGCACGATGCGCTGCACGCGGTCGGCCGGTACGACCGTGAGGTCTGGTGTCACCAGCCACACCCGCCCATGCATCTCGAAGGCCTTGGCGTAGGCGAGCATCGAGCCGTTGGGGATGCTCTTCCACACGAGACGGTTCGTGCTCCGTGTTCCGCCCTCCACGTGGCGCTTCCCCCCCTCGAAGTACCAGGGCACGGGGTCTCGCGCTTCGATCGGCTGATCGGGGGCGAGCAACTCCTCGTGGCCCGACGCCCAAGGCCCGAGCTCCTGATACGTTCCGACGGCGCCGAGGCTCGCTTCGGCCTCCGCCCACTCCTCCGGGGTAGGAACCCGGCTGTACATGGGTGCACCTCGCGAATAGGCGTAGTCGTAGGGGTAGCGCTCGCCTGCGCGAGGCGCGACGTCGTGCAGGGCCCGGTAGTAGGGCTTGGTCACGTCGAGGGTGGTCCGCATGTTGAGACAGACGAACCCCTGCGGCTCGACCTCCACGTAGCCGCGACCACAGCCCTCCCCCTGCACCGGCGTGGTCGACTTGACCCGCACCGAGGTGCCGAGACGGATGTTTCCGAGGGCGATCCCCTTCTGAGACGGCTTGGGCCAGATGAACACGTGCGGCCCCACGGCCCCTACGCGCGGTCCGTCCTGCTCTTCGGGTGCAGGCTCGGGCTTCACCGCCGTCTTGGCCTTCTCCGAGGCCGCGACCTCGGCCTCGGCCTCGGCGGTATCGCCTCGCAGCTCTTGGGCCGGCGGCTCGGGCTCGGGGGCATGTCGCCAACCTGCATTCGAGGCCTGAGTAGGACCACTTGGAGAAGCGCTGCAGGCCGCCGCGAGGGCGACCGGCAGGACCATGGCGACAAACCCGTATCGCATATCGTCCTACATTGTCGCCAACCGAGTCGAGGCGGGCCAAAAGGACGGCGGAACCCGGTCCGTCGACGGCCCCTAGGCGCACCTGGCGGGTGGCGGCCAAGCCAACGACAAACCGGGTCGAAAACTACGCCGTACGGCCCTCGACTCCTAGCATCGACCTCTCGATGCCGACCCTCCAACTCGTCGTCGCTCCCCGCGGACAGCGCGCGCGTGTGCCCGCCCGGGAGCAGCTGGAGCCTCTGGCCCACTGGTTCAGCGAACTCTTGCCCTTCGTGGGGCTCGACCAAGCCGGCGTGGGCGCGCTCCTCCGCGATCTCGCCGTCGCGCTCGCTCAGCTGCGTGCGGGAACCCGCGTGCGCATGGTGGTCCCCACCGAAGCCGCGTCCCCCTCCCCGCTCCCGGGCCGACGAGGTGCGGTGTGGGAGGTGGGACTCGAGCGCGACGGAGATGAGCTGCTCGTGTCGCTCTTCCGGCAGGGCGCCGATGCCCGCGTCGTGCAGTCGGATCGGCGCCTCCTTCTGGTGCAGGCACAGCGCAGCCTCCTCGCCGCTATCGAGGCCTCGCCGATCACCGACCACGCCCTCGCGAGTGCGCGGACGAGCCTCATCGACGAAGCGCCACCTGCTCCCTCCGCACGCATTCGCCGTCGGCGCGTGACCATCGAAGGATCGCGGGCCCGCTTCCGACTCGAATCCGAGCTCACCCTGCGGGAAGGACCGGAGCGTGCCACCGACGAAGGTGAGGTCGCGCGGACCGACCTGCACGCCCTTCTCTTCCGCGGCGCCGTCACCTTCGGCCTCGGTGACGCGGAACGCTCCGTCGGGCCCGTGCACCTGTTCCTCGCGGCCGAGCAGCTTCTCGCTCTCGCCGAGACCACCTTCCGTTCCCTGGTCGAAGGACAGCCCTGCATGCAGCGCTTCGACGGGGGCGGACTCTGCGCGTCGGCCGACCTCGACGCGCGGGGCCGCGCCTCGCTTCTCTTCGCGCCCTCCAACGAAGAAGCCAGTGCGCGCCGCCTGCCCGCCGTCCCCGCCGTGGACCTCGTGAGCGCCGTGCTCACGTGGTGTCGACGCCTGGGCAAAGAGATCGTCACCGCCGACCCGAGTCAGCGCCAGAACCTTCGACTCTCCGACTTCCGTCACCGGGCGCGTTACCTCGCCGATGCGCTCCGTGGCCACATGGACGCGGGCGAAGACGAGCGCGCCGAGCTGCTTCACGCATCCCCAGAGAGCTTCCGAGCCTACGTCGACGACGGAGAACGAGCCGCGCCGCCCAGCTCGCCGGCTCGCAACAAGCTCCGCTTCGACGAGAGCTGGCGCGCCGACGTGCCCCACCTCGACCTGCGCGCGCTCTTCGTCGCTGGGTCCAAGGTCGTGGTCGGCTCGCCTCGCGAGCTCGCTTGCATCGAGCGGCGCACCGGCGATCTGCTCTGGACCCAGCGCACCCATCAGGCCGTGAGCGTGATGACGCCCGCTGGCTGTATGCGGCTAGGCGCCGATGGTCGCCTCACGCTTCACGAGCTCGAGCAAGGAGAGTCGGTGCTCGACATGCAGCTCGGCCCCTGCGTCGGCGCTTCCGCCTCAGGGGTCGTCGTCTCGGCCCCGGGACTGCCGACGATGGTGTTGCTCGGCGAAGGGGCCCGCAACCTGGTCGCGGTCGATCTCGACTCGGGCGAGGTCCGTTGGCGCCGTCCCGTGCGCGGCCACAAGCTCGCTGGGCAGCGTCTCCGACTTCGCCGCGCGGGTCGCCTCGTGCTCGTCGCGACGGGAGACGCCCATCTCGTGGCCCTCGACCTGCTCACGGGGGAGGTCGTCTGGCGTCGCCCGAGCCGCTTCCGCGTCGCCTCGCTCGCGCTCGACCGGGGCCAGGTCTTCGTGCTCAATCACGACCCACGCGGCCTCCACCCTGGAAGCGTCGAGGCGCTCGATCCATTCACCGGGCAGAGTCGCTGGCGAGCGCCCCTTCCCCGGGCCCTGCCCGCGGCCAGCCTCGCCGTCACCGCCTCGGCCGTGAACGTGCTGTCCCGCCACACCGAAGGGACCGAAGTCCTGGGGCTCGACCGCGAGCGGGGCGAGCTCCTCTTCGACCTACGCCGCCCCATCTGCAACGGGCGCGGCGCGTGCGTCGCCGTCGACGACCTTCTCATCGCCAACAGCGATCGCGGAGAGCTGGTCGCGCTCGATACGCGGACTGGCGACATTCGCTACCGACACGTCTTCGGCGGCTACATGCATCCCGACGAGCGCCCGCGCTTCCAGGTGCCCGTCCTTCGTTCGGGGGCGTTGTTCCTCCCTCAGGCCGAGGTCTACGTGGTCTGCCCCCACAGCGGCACCATGCTCGGCCGGCTGCCCTGCGACCTCGTTCCCGACGCCCTCCGAGCCGATGAGGCCGGCGGCGTCTACGTGGCCGAAGCCAGTGGCTACATCGCCGCCTACCACGCGCTCCCCACCCTCTCGCTCGTGCGGAAGGACTGAGCCAGGAGCGCGGCAGATCAGCGCAGCAAATCAGTGGCCCAGCGCGCCGGTCTCGGCGAGAGCGTCGATCTCGGCCTCGCTGAGGCCTGCTTCGGCGAGCATTTCGCGCGTGTGGGCGCCACGCGCAGGCGGCGGCGCCAGCTCGCCGTCGCGCGCAGTGATCGGGAGCCGAAAGACCGGCACCGCCTCACCCTCGACCTCCGTCTCGGCAAAGACGCCACGTGCCGCCATCTGCGGGTCGGCGACCAGCTCTTCGGGCGTCAGCACCGGCTCGACGCAGCAGTCGTGCTCGGCCGCGAAGGCCTCCCACTCGGTGCGCGTCTTCGACGCGAAGACGGCAGCCACCTCGGTCATCAGCGCGTCTTGGTGGGGCCCCGGCATCAGCGCCTCGAGGTCGCCCTTCAGTCCCGTGGCCGCCGCAAAGCGCAGCCAGAACTTCGGCTCCAACGACGCCAGGGTCATCATCGCGCCGTCCTTGGCGCGGTAGGTTCGATAGGGAGCGATGCCGCCCGACAGGAGGTCGGCTCCGCGGGACGACGCCGTCTCCCCGAGGCCCATCATCAGCCCCATCGCCCCGAGGCCCATCACCCCGTCCGTCATGGCGAGGTCGATGACTTGCCCCTCCCCCGTCGCGTCGCGGTGGCGAAGCGCAGCGAGGATGGCGATGGCGCACCACATCCCGCCGCTCACGTCGGCCGCCTGAAAGCCCGGGGTCTGGGGCGGACCGTCAGCAGGGCCCTGCAACCCGAGCACACCCGCGCGCGCGAGGTAGTTGAGGTCGTGGCCCGCGCGGTCGCGCAGCGGTCCCGTCTGCCCGTAGCCGGTCAGGGCGCAGATCACGAGCCGCGGGTGCGCCTCACGCAACGACGCGTGCCCGAGCCCGAGGCGGTCGAGCACACCGGGCCTGAACTGCTCGAACAGCACGTCGTAGTGGCCGAGCAGCCGGAGGAATGCGTCCCTTCCGGCGGGATTCTTGAGGTCGATGACCGCGCTGCGCTTGCCTCGGTTGAGCGCCGCGAAGGGCAAGCTCATCCCGCCGCGCTGCGGTCCGGTATGGCGAAGGTAGTCGCCGGCCCCTGCGTCTTCGACCTTATCGACGCGGGCGCCTAGGTCCGAGAGGACCAGCGTGCCGAAGGGACCCGGGAGCAACCGGGTCAGATCCAGGATTCGGACCCCTTCGAGAGCCTTCTGCACGCTCGTCTCCTCCTCGGAGGGGGGCTCAGCCGCGAAGCTCGAAGAGCTTCTGCAGCTTCATGGCGAGCATCTGGTTGCCCTGAACCTTGAGCTTGCCGGCGAAGAAGAGCTGCATGCCGTTGGCCTGCGGGTTCTCGAGGAGCTTCTGGAAGTCCTCCTCCGCGACGTCGATGGTCACGTCGGCGCCGCCGGGGCTGCCCGCTTCGACCTTGGGGCTGTCGGTGCAGTCGATGAACCAGCTGCCACCGCCGTCGCCTTCGATGTTGATCTGGAACTTCGCGCCGATCTCCTTGGCGGCGTCGGGGTTCTTCTCGATGGCGCCCTTGAGGTCTTCGTCGAACAGCTTCTTGATGTCTTCGGCCATGTTTCGTCCTTTGCTGGCCCACCGGAGTAGGCGCCCGCCCGAGACGCGTCAACTGCGCGCGAGACGTCGGGTGTTCCCGTGTGCGGGAAGACCCTGAATGACCATGTTGGGACTCCCCCCCGCGGCTCGGTTGGCCTAGGGTTTGGGTCCCGCCGAAACGGGGGGTTCTGCCCCCTACGATTGGCGGGTTGGCTAGCCTGAACGCCTGACCTATTCTTCGCATCCCACCCGCACGCGCTCCGTGCGCACGGACCATGCAAGACAACCCGAGCACATCCGTGGACAGTGAAGTCATCGAGCTCGCCAACGAAGAGACGATGACCTGTCCTTCTTGTGGGACGGATTGCATCCTCACCCACAAGTACTGCCCGGGCTGCGGCTTCCCGATGGAGAAGCTGCGGGAGCAGCCCGACGATCCGCTCATCGGCCGCACGCTGCCCGGAGGGCACGTCGTGCTGGAGCTCATCGACGTGGGCGGCATGGGACGCGTCTACCGCGCCGAGCAGAAGATGCTCGGGCGCACGGTGGCGGTGAAGATCATCCACCCCCACCTGCTCGGCGACGAAACCGTCGAAGCCCGCTTCATCACCGAGGCCCGCGCGGCGAGCCAGCTCAACCATCCCAACAGCGTCGGCGTCATCGACTTCGGTAAGTTCGAAGGGCGCCTCTACATGGTGATGGAGTACATCCGCGGCCGCGACCTCGCGACCGTGGCCCACGAAGAGGGCCCCCTCGAGCTCGAGCGCATCGTCGACATCAGCCTGACCAAGGAAGAGCAGGAAATGTTCGATACCTCCGTCAAGGCCGTTCAGGGCCTCATTGAGGCCTGCAAGGGCATCGACGAGAGCCTGGCCTAAGCCAGACGCACCTATTTCAGACATTATGACGGGCGGGCGCGCAGGCACCCGCCCGTTTTGCTGCGGCATCTGGTTCACTCGACTTTTCACCCACCCCTTGTTATCGGATCCCGCAACGCTCCATCCCAATTCCCCGACGATCCGAGGCGTGTCATGTCGAAACTCACCCGTGGCCTCATTGCCATAGCGGCCTGTATTGCGGTCATTTTTGCCGCCGGGCGCAAGCCTGAACATGTGGGCGACTGGTTTCAGGTGGCCTTGCCCGTGGCGGGCCTGGGCTGCGCCATCGCCGGTGGGGATGGAATTCGCTATTTCGGGCGCTATCTGTTGTTGGAAGCGGGGATCAAGATCCCCAAACACACGCTTGGCGATGCACCGATCAATCAGCGCCCCAATGGCGGCCTCCAGGGCTTTCCTTCCGGCCACACCGCAGCCGCCACCTTTGGGGCAACGGGCCTTGCACAAAGCTGCATGAGCCAAAGCAAACTTGGACAAGGAACCGTACTCATGGCCGCAGCCTTCACCGGAACCTCGCGCGTCGAAGCCGACAAGCACACCATCTGGCAGGTGCTGGCGGGGGCGCTTTGGGGGTGGTTTGCGCAAATGGCGGCGCTCGCCTGGTTCGACCGGGCCATCCGCCGCGTGGCGGGCTGGATCGGCGCGGGGCTGCGCCGTGCCAAGGGGCTTCTGACCGGCGCCGGTGTCCTGGCGCTTGCCATACTCGCCTCTGCCCCGCAAAAGGCCCAGGCCGAGATCGATATTCAGGTCTACTCCGGTTGGCAATCGGCCCCGCATTCCAATGTCACAGGCACCGACCCGACCGGCGCGGGCGCCTTCGATTTCCGCGCAGGCTGGGAAGGCCGCTCGTTCGAAGCCCCACCCCACTACGGTATCCGCGCCGTCTGGTGGCGCGATGCCAACTGGGGATTTGACGTGGATTTCAACCACACCAAGGTCTACGCCGATGGGGAAACCCTGGGCGCTGGCGGCACCTCCGGCGGGTTCGAAGTGCTTGAGTTTACCGATGGGCTCAATGCGCTCACCTTCGGGGTGGTGCACCGCTGGCCCGATGCCTGGGGCGCGATCACGCCCTATGTGGGCGCGGGTGTCGGCGTGGCCCTCCCCCACGTCGAGGTGCAAACCGCACCGGGGGCAGCATCGACATTCGGCTACCAATACGGCGGCCCCGCCCTGTCCTGGCGGGCGGGCGGTGTGATGGCTCTGGATGACAACTGGGGCGTCTTTGCAGAGTACAAAGGCACCTACAGCGTTATTGACGTGGACCTGGACGGCGGCGGCGACCTCCAGACCGAGATCGTCACCAATGCCATCAACTTCGGCGTTCAATACACCTTCAACTAGACCCATCTTTGGCATCTGACGCCCGCCTGGCGCGCCGGTGCCGATTCCTTTCCGGTGCGTTTTCCCTCTGCGTGGCCCGGTGAATGAATTTTGTGATCACACCATTCCGGGCTGTGATCACAAATGTCGCTTTTTCGGTCTCTCAGGCAAAAAACCCATTCAGACCTAGGAATTAAAGGGTCTATAGCGGTTTCAACGCTTATCAGACCGAAGGACGTCTTTCATGAACATCCACGAATATCAGGCCAAGGCGCTCCTGCGCTCTTACGGAGCCCCCGTCAGCGATGGCCGCGCTGTCCTGAAAGCCGAAGACGCCAAAACCGCAGCCGGTGAACTCGACGGCCCGCTTTGGGTGGTCAAGGCGCAGATCCACGCAGGTGGACGCGGCAAGGGCAAATTCAAAGAGGCGGACGCAGGGGACGCGGGCGGCGTGCGCCTGACCAAATCCGTGGAAGAAGCCGCCGAAGAGGCCAAGAAAATGCTGGGCCGCACGCTCGTGACCCACCAGACCGGCCCGGCGGGCAAACAGGTCAACCGCATCTATATCGAAGACGGCTCTGGCATCGAAACCGAGATGTATCTCGCCCTTCTGGTGGACCGCGCCACCTCTCGCGTGGGCTTTGTCTGCTCCACCGAGGGCGGCATGGACATCGAAGAGGTCGCTGAAAAGACCCCTGAAAAGATCCTCAACTTCACCGTCGATCCCGCCACCGGCTATCAACC
>JAUHZF010000363.1 GCA_030426145.1 Polyangia bacterium | reverse complement strand
TTCACCTCGTGTGCATGTGGGATCACCTCGAGCTCTACGACGTGGTCGACCGCCATCACCCTCGGCTCGAAGAGCGAGTTCGACAGCTTTCGGCCATCGATTTCGTCGCCGCTTCGAAGCCCCGGTGATTTGGGGGGCCGCTCGGTTCGTCTGCCATCGGGACCGGGCGATAGGAGCTCGACCTGTCGTGGGCCGGATGGATGAAGTCACCATGGTGGGGGCAGCCACCCCTCCGCATCATGGGGTGACCGATGCTACAGAGCGAGACCTCCATGAGCCCACAACATCACCATCGTCAGCCTGGGAGGGCGAAGACGTCGTTTGGCATGCTAGGCGTGATCGCCCTTTGTTTGGCTGCGACGAGCGCCTTGGCGGCCTCGAACGATTACGCGGGCAAGAACCTGAGCGGTCGAAGCTTCAAGGGGCAAAGCCTTCGCAGGGCGACGTTTCGAGGCGCGCGCCTGGATAGGGTGGACTTCGAGGGGGCCGACCTCTCACAGGCCGTCTTCTTCGGCGCCTCCGGCAGTGTAACCAAGTTTCGGGATGCGAAGCTCGGCGGGGCGAGCTTTCACGGCTCGACGTTCAGTCAGCCAATCTTCATCAATGCCGTGCTCCAGGGCGCAGATTTTGTCGGGGCCACCATTGGAGAAGGGGACTTTCGGGGCGCCGATCTACGTCTCATGCGAGCCAAGGGCGCCAACTTTCGCAAGTCGAACTTCGACGGGGCCAAGCTGACCTCGGCAAAGCTAACCGGGGCCGACCTCAAGCACACGTCCTTCATTGGCGCCGACCTCCGGAGCATCGACTTCACCGGAGCAGACCTGCGGCACGCCAACCTATGCAACGCGACCATCGACAAGCGCACCAACTTCAAGGGCGCCGACACGCGAGGTGCGAGCTGCTACACGCGACTCATCGCGAAGCGCGATGGAACCAGCTCGGCGTCGCCTCCCGGTCGATGGGTCCTGTCGCGCTTCCGGGCCAAGACCCACGGCTATGGGTTCTCGAATACCTTCAACAATGACGTCGTGAGCGGGCTCGATGTGCGCACCTCCGGCCTCTGTGGGGGCATGAGCTTCTCTGCGCTCGACTACTTCAAGAAGGGTGAAGCGGTTTGCCAACGTCAACGGATCGCGGCGTTGGCTCGGAAACTACGACCAGACGGTGGCCTTCCCGCTCGGCAAGGGTGTGGCGGCCGCCGACATTCTCAGCGTGACCGTCAAGACCGCCTTCGGGGGAGGCGTATCCGGCGACAACTGGAACCTGGACGCGATCGCGGTCGAAGGTTTTCAGGACAACGCAAGGCGTCGCCTGTACCCCGCATCCGGGGTCACGGTGCCGAAGGTGCGCTTCACCGCGACCAAGCGCGAGCACACCTACACGCTGAGCCGACCGAAAGCGCGGAAGTCGAGACGACGCCGACCGAAACCGCGACGCCCGCGCCGCAAGTAGGCGACAGGTTCGGTCGACGTCAGGCACGGGGCTTGGCCCCAGCCCGGTTTGTCTTCCTCGGTCTCGGTCTCGTTCTCGGTCTCGATCTCGGTCTCGTTCTCGGTCTCGGTCTCGGTCTCGTTCTCGGTCTCGGTCTCGTTCTCGGTCTCGGTCTCGGTCTCGATCTCGACCTCGTTCTCGGGCTCGAGGACCTCGAACCTCGAACCTGGTTGGGACCTGCACTGTGGTAGCGTCGACCTCGATGCGAGGGTTTGCGGCGGCGGGCGCGATTCTGGCGGTGGCGACGGTGGGGGCCTGCTCGGATGACGATACGAGTGCGAGCACGACGAGTGTCTCCGCTGGCGTCGGGGCGGGCAATGCGGGCGGGGACTCGGCCGGCGGGGCGGGCGGACAGCCTCCGGTGGAGACCTTTCTCGAGGGACGGGTCACGGCCTACGACTACGCCTTCGATCTGCAAACCGGACAGGCTCGGTCGACGGTGGCGGTCGACGTGACCGCGCCAGGGAACTGCTTCGCGCTGCCTTCGGCGCTGTTGCCGACCGCGATGCAGCAGGACGATGTGGCAGCACGGCGGTTCGAGCTGAGCGATGGGCGACTGGAGTCCTGTGCCGACGGCTCGTGGAGCGCGGGCGACACCCTGACCCTTCGCAGTGACCAGGTGGTGCCGCTCGAGACCTTCTTCGGGCTGCAGGTGGGCTTCTCGCGCTATCAAAATCTCGCGGGCGGGACCTTTAGCTATCTCCTGAGCTGGGTGGGCGGCTGCGACCTGTTCGGCCCTTGCGACGACCACCCGGCGCGCTTTGCCGACTTTCGCTTCGAGGTGAGCCACCCTGCGGGCACCACCGTGCTCTGCCCGGGGGCCGTGGTGTCCGGGGCGACGAGCACGGTGTGCACCTTGGGTGCGGCACCTACCTACTCGGGCTTTGCGCTCGCCGCCGATGCGCAGTGGCAACGGAGCGCCTTCGTCACCGCGGCCGGCGTGGACATCGTGTTCTACGAGGTCCCCGGGGGCGGCTTGGCCGCCTCCCTCGATCCCGTACGGGTGGCCGCCTTCATGGATTGGATCACCAACCTCCTCGGTCCCTATCCCTACGGCAGCGAGCTCCGCGTCGCTGGGGGACCCACGGCTTGGCTCGGCTTCGAGCACCCGGGCAACATCATCCTTCGCGAGGACCTGGACCAGCTCGCCACCGATTACGCCGACGCGTCGATGCACGTGTTCATGCACGAGGTGGTACATCAATGGGCGGGCGACCAGACGACCTTGGCCGACGTGGCCGACTTCGTCTGGAAGGAGGCGACGGCCGAGAACCTCAGCTACGTCTTCGAGGACGAGCAGGGCACCATGGGCGAAGGGGCGGCAACCCGCGCCGCCTGGGATGCTTGGTCGCAGGATGCGCTGTACCACCCGCGGCCCATGGACGAGCCCACGCCTTCGGTGGAGCAGTTTTACGGTGACGTCTACGGGCCAGGACCCATGGTGTTGTACCTCCAGCTCGAGGCGATGATGGGTCGGCCGGCGGTGCTGCAGGCCATCCAGAGCTTCTTGGCACCAGGGGCGGCCCGCGGGGTCTCGGAGCTGACAGCGGCCCTCGAGGCCGCCTCAGGCGCGAGCCTGACGGCCTACTTCGACGCATGGGTCTATGGAACCGGCGCGCCCGCCTGGCCAAGCCTGTCGGCGACGACCAGTGCGATGGGTGACCAGCTCACCGTGACGGTGACGCAGGCCAACGGGGCCAGCCACCCGATGGCGGTGGAAGTCGACGTCGTGGGAGCGAACCAGACGGTCACCGCGCTCGTCGACTTCGGGCTCGCCCCCACCGCTAGCCAAGCCCAGGCGACCATCACCTTCGACGAGCCCGTGCAATCCGTGGCCATCGATCCGCGTCACCGGGTGGTCGACCGCCAGCCCCAACTACAGCCGCGAACAGGGCGCCGTTCGCCCTGGCTCTTCTGGTAGGCCGGGCTGAGATCGGCGGCGGGTTCACCGGGCCCGAAACAGGCCCGCGAGGCGGCCCCAGAAGCCCGCGCGGAGCATCTCGAGCTCGCCGCCGTCGAGCCACTGGCCGCCGCACACCGCGCAGGTGTCGATGTGCACGTCGCGCCGTTGCGGGCTCACCACCCGCACCAGCTTGCCGTCGCCGCCGCAGCGCGGACATCGCCCGCGCTGGGCGTCGTGACCCTTGTTGTTTGCGGTCACGTTCTTGAGTGCGCGCACGTCGTCCTGTCCGAGCACCTGCTCGAGCTCGAAGGTGTCGAACCAGATCCCAGAGCAGTCGTCGCATCGATCGACGACGACGCCGCCGACGTCGGTCGACACCAGGTTGCCCTCGCATTTGACGCACTTCATGGGAGCCAATGATAGTCGCCATCCGTGCGGGGGCACACGGCTGCGGTCCTACTTCGCGGCGCTCTCCCTTCGACGCGATGTGGACGCGGGTCCTGCCTGTGACCAGGGAAAGTATTCGTTGACATATTGTCAGGTAACAGCAGGGCAAGGCGATACGGTCAGCCTGTGAACGTGCGTTGGCACCCGACGCGCATGTGCCTGAAATCCTCCTCGGGAACCCGTGGCACAGCGGTTGCTCATGGCTCCGCACCATGTTCGGAACGAAGCGGCTTGCGACGTTGGCGCTTGGTCTATGTGTTCCGCTGGCCGTCGTGGCCTGCGGCAACGACGACCAGCTCTTCTCTGCCTCTCACGGCGCGGGCGGAGGCGCGGCCTCGAGCTCGTCGACCACGACGGCGGGCCAGGGCGGAAGCAGCAGCGGCGGGGCCTGCGTCGACTTCGGTGACGCCTGCACCGCTTGCGAAGTGACGGCCTGCGAGGAGAGCTATTGCGCTTGTTACGGACAGTCCGACTGCGGGCTCTACGCCCAATGCACCTTCGCATGCGAGACGGACGACATCGACTGCTACCAGGCCTGCAACGCGCAGTACCCGAACGCGATCACGAATGCCGTGCTGCTCAACGACTGCGCCGCCAAGGCGTGCCCGGCGCAGTGCGCGGGCTACCCCCTGATCGAGCTCGATGCCTGCGAACGGTGCAGCTACGAGCGATGCGAGACCACGATGAACGCGTGCCTCTCCAAGGCCTCGTGCACGTCGCTGCTCGCGTGCTTGGCCGAGTGCAACGGGACGGCCTGCCAGGAACAGTGTTACGGTGCGCATCCCGACGCGGGGACGGAAGGCTACGCCGTCGGAACCTGCATCGCGCAGCAGTGCGGGGCCGAGTGCGGATGAGGTCACTGGTCCTGCTGCTGGTTCTGGTGTGCGCGTGCGGCGGGGAAGAGGCGGGGTTCTTCGACGCAGGGGCGGCGCCGACCTACTTCGACGACGTAGCGCCGATCTTCGCTGAGCATTGCAATGGTTGTCACAGCGCGGGAAACATCGCGCCCATCGCGCTCGACGACGTCAAGCAGGCACAATCGGTGGCGTCAGCCATCAAGCGCGAGACCCAGTCGCGTACCATGCCGCCCTTCATCATCGATGGTCGTGGCGATTGCCAGAGCTTTCGGGACGATGCGTCGCTGTCCGACGAGCAGATCGCCATCATCGCGGCCTGGGCCGACGCCGGCGCCCCGGCCGGCGAGCCGAAGGCGATCGCCGCGGCTCCGGCCTTGCCCACGCTCGAAGCGCCGGACGTGCTGCTCGATCCAGGGGTGGCCTACGCCCCGCGACCCAATGTGCACGACGACTACCGTTGTTTCATCGTCGACCCAGGACTGCAGGCCGACGCCTTCCTCACCGCCTACGAAGTCCGCCCGGACGTCTTGGCCCAGGTGCACCATGTCGTGCTCTACACCGTCGATAGCGCCGAGGAGCAAGCGGCGGCCGAGGCACTCGACGCTGCCGAAGGAGGGCCTGGTTACAGCTGCTTCGGGGGCGCAGGCACGGGGGGCGGGCGATCGATCGCGGTGTGGGCCCCTGGCACCGGCGCCACGCGCTATCCCGCGGGCACCGGGATTCGTCTTCACGGTGGCCGACCCCTCGTGATGCAGCTGCACTACAACGGAGGTTTGGAGCCCGACCGTACGACGATCGCGCTCGAGACGGTCGACACGGTGCAGGCCGAGGGGGTGATGACGGGGGTGTTCGATGTGAGCCTGTCGCTGCCCCCGGGAATGGAGGGCGTGACCGAGTCGGCGGCGCTGCCGCTGCCTCGCCTCGACGTTCCGGTGACCCTCCATGGGGTCTACCCGCACATGCATCGTTACGGCCGCGCGATGCGCGCCTACTGGGACAAGGATGGGGCCTCGACCTGCCTTGCCGACGTTCCGCGATACGACTTCGACTGGCAGCGATTCTTCTTTTATGAAGAGGGTGTGACGCTTCCACCTCCTGGGGGCGGGCACTTCCGCATCGAGTGCACGTACGACACACGAGGGGCGGATCGCGAGCTCCATTGGGGAGAGGGGACGGACGACGAGATGTGTATCGCGGCGTTCTATGCCACCTACCCGGTTGGACCCTATTAGGGCGTCAGAAGGGAAAGAGAAGGGGGAGGATGAGCATCACGAGCACGAACAGGGTGAGCTGAAGCGGAACCCCCACCCGAACGAAGTCGACGAACCTGTACCCGCCCGCGTTGAGCACGAGCATGTTCACTGGGGACGCCACCGGGGTGGCGAAGGCGGTGGAGGCGGCGAGCGCCACCGCCATCAAGAAGGGCTGGGGCTTCAGCTCGAGCGCCGTCGCGACCTGATAGGCCACGGGCGCGACGAGGACCGTCGTGGCGGTGTTGGAGATGACTTGGCTGGCGACTGCCGTGACGACGAACAAGGTCGCCAGCACGGCCCGGGGGCCGGCTCCCCCCAGCCCTACGGTGAGCCCGTCCACCACGAGGGCGACGAGTCCCGTCTTCTCGAGCGCGGTCGACATGGGGAGGATCGCCGCCACGACGATGACACTCTCCCAGTTGATGCGTCGGTAGGCCTCGACGGTGGTCAACACCCTGGCGCCCACGAGGGCGATGGCGGCGAGAAGGACGGCCAACACGTTGGGGACGAGCTGAAACGTCATGGCGCCGAGCATCGCGACGGTGATGACCCCCACCACCAGCGCCTTTCGCAGCGAGAGCGAAGCGCGACCCTCGGACTGGGTCTGCGCGATGACCACGTAGTCTCGTGGCGCGTCGGACAGGAGTTGGAGGTACTTGGTGGCGCCCTTCACCAACAGCGCGTCGCCGGGTTGCAGCATCACCTCCGACAGGTCGCCTTCTAGCGTCTGCCCCCCACGCCGGAGCGCGAGCACCGTGCTTCGGTGTCGGGTGCGGAAGGCGAGCTCCTTCAGGGTTCGGCCCACGATGCGAGAGCGACGCGGCAGCACGAGCTCGGCCAACATGTCCTCTGGGGGGATCATCAGCTCCCCGTGGTCCTCGGCCTCGTCCAGCCCGAGGGCCGTCATCGTCGCGTCCCAGTTCGTCGCCTCGTGCCGCAGGAAACGAAGCTCGTCGCCAACGCGGAAGACCTCATCCGGCAGGGCACGGACCGCGACCATGCCGCCATCTTCGCCTCGGCGGCGGATCCCCAGCACCGTGACACCATGGTCGGAGCGGAGCTTCGCGTCCCTCAGGGACCGGTCGGCCAGGGCCGATGATGCGGTCACACGGGCGAATCGAACGTCGTCGTCGAGGCCGTAGGCGCGAGCCAGCTCCAGGGCGGTGATGGGGCGCATGCCGGCTTCGGTGTCGACCTTCCCCGCGGGAAGGAGACGCCGTCCGAGGGTGGCCATGAAGCCAATGCCCGCCACCGCGAGAACCGCGCCGGGCGCGGTGAAGGAGAAGAAGTGGAAGGTCGCGGTCCCATGGCGCCGTAGCTCGTCGGCCACGACGATGTTCGGGGGGGTACCGATGAGGGTCAGCATGCCGCCCAACAAGGACGAGAAGGCGAGCGGCATCAGCAAACGCGACGGACTGACACCGACACGGCGCGCGATCGCGACCACCACTGGCATGAGGATGGCGACGGTCCCCGTCGAGCTCATGAAGCTCGAGCCGACGGCGCTGGTGACCATGATCACGACGATGAGCCGTCGCTCCGTGTCTCCTCCGAGTCGGGTCAGAAGCTCGCCCAGCCAGCCGGTCAGCCCGGAGGCTTGAAGGCCAGCGCCCACCACGAAGAGCCCGGCGATGAGCAGGACCACCGGATTCGAGAACCCGGAGAGACCCTCATCGGGGGTCAGCACCCCTCCGAGCATCAACGCCGAGACGCTGACGAGGCTCACCAGGTCGAGGGGGAACCGATCACTGACGAAAAGCGCGACGGTCGCGACGAGCACGACGACGGTGATGATGGCAGGCGCGTCCATGGTCCCCGCGGGCTTCCCGCGAGGCCAGGGCTACCACATCGCGGGCGCACGATCCGCACGCAGCCCTCGGCGCGGACCTGGATTCATCAGCTGGTCTCGGAGGACATCGACCGCGACGTCGCACCTGGGCCGCAGAAGGCCGCCTTCTCGGTCTCGAGAACCTCGAACCTCGAACCTCGAACCTCGAACCTCGAACCTCGAACCTCGAACCTCGAACCTCGAACCTCGAACCTCGAACCTCGAACCTCGAACCTTCCCCCCGGGAGGGCTTCTGCGAGGTCACCCGCGGTCGCTGTCAATGCGACTTCGATGGGTACAGGCGAGGCGCGCTCTACACGTCCCTGCACACGCCCACGAAGGCGCGACGGACGGGGGCGTGCGGATGTTGACGTTGCGCGGCACCAGCCGAGCTGATAGCCGATGATGTCGAGCGTCGATGCGGCCTCTCAGCGAGAACGCCGCACGATTCACGCATCGTCAATCGTTGCGGAGGGAGACTCGTGCACGACGGAGCCTGGGCAAGAAAACTCTGGGTGGTATCGATTCCGGTGGTCCTGACTGGATGCTCGGCCGATGCGACTCTTTTCCCCGACAGGGAAGCGGAGGTCGACGACGACCCAGCGACGGTGCCGGTTTCGTTCCTGCTCGTAGAGGATGTGTTCGCACACGTTACACAGACCTGCGTGACCCTGTCGGATGGGCGGGTGCGATGCCTCGGTCTTGGATACTTCGATGACCCGCCTCCGATGCCGAGTGGACCTGTGAGATGGCCGCGCGCCCTGGCGAGCGGGGCTGGTCGCACCTGCATCGTCGATGAGAGCGGCGCCCTAGCTTGCGCAGGGCGGTTTCCCATCGGAGACGGCAGCTTCGACGAAGGCGCCTGGGGCGGTCCACTTCGGGCCGTGCCCTTCGAGACGCCCGTGCAGACCGTGGTCACCAATTTCGGCAACGACCTCGCCGAGCTGAATACCGGGAACAATTCCTGCGTGTTGCTGGTGACTGGGGACGTGCACTGTTGGGGGGACGATGGCAACGGGGCCACTGGCGCGTGGGGGACCCGAGTCGTACCCGAACTGGTGGCGTTGCCTCCGGCCATCGACATCGCGACCTTCCATGCCCATACGTGCGCCGTGCTGGCTAGCGGCGAGGTGGCATGTTGGGGAGCGGGTTACATGAGAGGATTGGGGTTCGAGGCCGAAGACGGTCCGGAAGTAACGCTGGTGCCCGGGATCTCGAATGCTGTTGCCATCGCGAGCTCGGGGTCTGCGACTTGCGTCGTCCTCGAGGATGGAATGATTCGGTGCTGGGGAGCGGACCTCCCGGAGCCGGTGGTCGTGGAGGGCGTCGGTGATGCCGTCGAGATCACCGCCGGAAATCGGCACTTCTGCGCACGTACGCGCGACGGTGGGGTGCGGTGCTGGGGCGACAATGGCGCAGGTCAGTACGGTCGAGGCGTGCGTGGAAAGGCCGCCTCCGGGCAGCTCGTGGTGGGATTGCCGGGTCCCGTGGACGCCTTGGCGGCAGGGTGGACGCACACGTGCGCGGCCGTATCGGGAGAACTCTACTGCTGGGGAAGCATCGGCAGGCAGGGCGGTTTGCTCTACTTGTCGGCCGAGCGCCTCGAGGTCAGTGGGTGGTCGTTGTAGGTGGTCGGCGCAGCTGTCGTCGACATCGACGCCACCGCGATCCTGTGCTGCACCGACAGTGGCCGCACCGCGCGGGCGATGGCACGGGCCATGCAGGTTGCCGCCGCGTGACCAAGATAAAGCGTATCGGCTATCTGATCCTCAAGCGGTCGGGCTCCGGTGGCGGCGGCAAAGATCAGGTCGCCATCCATCGGGGTGTGTGATGGTACAAGGGCGCGGGCGAACCCATCATGCGCGGCCGTCGCCAGAC
>JAUHZF010000362.1 GCA_030426145.1 Polyangia bacterium | reverse complement strand
GCAGTAGTCGCTCAGAAGTCGATCTCGCCGTCGGCGCCACCGAGGCAGCTTCCCGAGTAGCTCTCGCCCTCGCCGGTGAGGTCACACTGGTAGCTGCCGTCGCTGCCCTGCACCTCGACCGAAGTGCCGACGCCGGTGATGCTCGTGCGAACGACGAAGCTCTCGTCGTCGAGCCATAGGACCACCTCGTTGCTCACCCCCGCGTCCCCCGCCGAGGTGGTGACGCCGTACTTGAGCTGATGCTGGCCCGAAGCGTCGGTGATCTGCAGGTCGCCGGCGACCGTGACCCGAGCCCCGAAGTCGCCCGTCTCGACCTTGACTGCGCCTTCTCCCGTGCCGCAGACGCCGTCGACGCAGAGCTCGTCGAAGCCGTAGTAGACGAGGACGTTGCCGCCATCGATGTGAACGTCGTAGGTCACGCTTCCGCTGCTCGAGCCGCCCGTGGCGCAGGCGACGTCGAGCGTGCCGGCCTCGTCGTCGCCGACCGTGCAGCCCGGGTCGATGGCACCGATGTCGGTGGCGAGACCGCCGAAGACCATGCCGCCGTCGACCATGAGGTCCCACTCGTCCCAGGCCGCGAAGAGCGACCCCGCGTTGTTCTCGGAGAGATCGCCGGTGGGCGCGTTGCGATTCTCTTCGACCTCGGAGGTGAGGGCTTGAGCGCGTGAAGCGGTGTTCTGGGGCCGCGCGGGTTCTTCCTCGGCACAGCCGGTGGCGACGGTGGCGATGAGGGCGGCGGCAAAAGCAAAGCGGGTCGAGTTCAAGTTCGTCATGGTGGTTCTCCAAGTTGGGCCTGCGGCGATCGGGGCGAGCGCCGCGGTGACAGGCCGTCGATTCGTGCTCTACCCATTGCGAGGGCCGTACCAGCTCCCAAGCCGCTGAAATTGCGCCCGGTGGTAAACGGGAGCGGCTAGCTCGGGTGCCACCCACCCTGCCGAAGCGGCAAGCGAGCTACACAACCGTCGCGGTCTTGGGGCGTGCTGGCATTGCCCGAGCCATGTCTCTAAGATCGCGACGCTCGATGGTGGTTACGGCCAAGCCCGCTCGGCGCATGGGGCGCTACGAGACCCTGCGGAAGATCGCCGCCGGAGGGATGGCGACGGTCTACGTGGGCCGCGCCATGGGGCCCGCCGGGTTCGAGCGGCTCGTCGCGGTCAAGGTCATGCACGAGCACATCGCCGAGGACCCGGAGTTCTCGGCCATGTTCCTCGACGAGGCGCGGCTGGCGGCGCGGATCCGCCACCCCAACGTCGTGCCGACCCTCGATGTCGCCGAGGACGGTCACTACATCGTGATGGATCTCGTCGAGGGCGCCTCGCTGCGCGACGTGCTCTATCACCGACGCGACGAGGGCCTCGGCCCGATGCCCGTGTCGGCTGCGCTGCGAATCATCCTCGACACCCTCGAGGGTTTACAGGCCGCACACACCCTTCTCGGTCCCGACGGCAACCCCCTCAACATCGTCCACCGCGACATCTCGCCTCACAACATCCTGGTCGGCATCGACGGGATCAGCCGCATCACCGACTTCGGGATCGCCTACGCCGAGGCGCGCCTCACCCAAACGGCGAGCGGACAGCTCAAGGGAAAGATGCCGTACATGGCGCCGGAGCAGCTCGAGGGGCACGCGCTCGATCAGCGCGTCGACGTCTACGCCGCGGGCTGCGTGCTCTGGGAGATGCTGGTGGGGAAGCGGCTCTTCGCCGGACCGAATGAGGCCGCCCTCGCGGTGAAGGTGTTGCAGGGCCCCACCGTCAGCCCACGCCAGCACAACCCCGAGGTGCCGCCGGAGATCGATGAGGTGTGCATGCGCGCCCTCGCCAGCAAACACGAGCGCTTCGCGTCCGCCTTCGCCCTCATCGAAGCGCTCGAAGACGCGTCCGAGAAGGCGAATGTTCGGGTCGCTCGGCCCCGCACCGTGGCTGCCTTCACCGAAGGGATCCGCTTCGAGCTGACCCCAGACGACCACGCCGCGGCATCGAGCCTGCCCATCTCCTCGGACAGCCAATCTGGACTGCGAAAGCCGGGTTCGGACGGCATGGCGCCCACCGTCCCCGTCGGCGCCGCCACCGAGCCCGACCCGCTGCCGCCGACCACCGATCTCAACACCGCCCGCGGCCTCGGACCCGAGACCATGCCGGAGACCCGCGCCCCGTCGACGCACACGGGCCCGGTGGGTAGCCACGAGCTACCCGTCGCGGCGAGGCCCGTCGCGGTGGGAGGCGCAAATACTTCGTCCGGGACGGGTCCCAAGAGCCAGACCCTCATCTCGACCACCTCGACGGACGGAGACGAGAACACGGCTGTGTCCGACACCGGCGTCGGCGAGGCGGTGAGCGCTTCTCGGGTCCTCTCGTCCATCGATCCCGTGCCGGCGCCGCCGCTGCGGAGGCGTTCGTGGTCGCTGGCGCTGTTCGCCGTGGCCGCTCTCGTGGCGGGCGGCGCAGGCGCGCTTTGGTGGACCGACCGCAACGCCGACGAAACCAGCAACGACAAAGAAGTCGCGACGGAGGCGCCTCGAGACGATGCGGCCACCGAAGACACGCAGCAGGAGCCAGCACCGGCCGACCCACCGGCGAAGGCCGAGCCTGCGGTGGAGGCACCTACGGCGTCCGCGACACCGAGCACCATGCCCACGCCGCGTCCGGCGACTCACCCCCTGCCACGGCCGAGCCCAACCCCGAACGCATCGACGCCCGCTCCTCCCCCAACGCCGAGCCCAGCCCCGTCACCTCCGCCGCCGCCGGCCCCAGATCCAGACTCGCCTTCGACGTTTCATCCGGGTAGACCCTAGGTCACCGATGCGTAACCCTTGGGCCCCCATCGCGGCGTGTGTGCTCATCCTGGCCGGTCCGGCGCAGGCGGACGACGACATCACCAAGACCTACGAGGAAGCCCAGGAACACTTCCTCGCGGGCGACTACGCGACGGCCCTCCCCCTGTTCGAACGCATCGCCGACGACAGCCCCAACGCGAGGCTCTACGTCGCCCGCTGCCAGCGCGAGCTAGGCCGCCTGGCGCAGGCCTACGAGACCATGCGGGTGACGGCGACCGAAGCGGCCGAGCGCGCGGTGAAGGAGTCTCGCTTCGAGAGCACGCGGCGCGCGGCCGAAGACGAGCTGAATGCGCTGCGCGCGCGCGTCGTGCTCCTCACGGTCGCCTCCGTCGGCGCTCCTCCGGCCGACCTCGCGATCACCGTCAACGACGTGCCCTTTCCTACCGACGCGCTCGGGACCCCGCGCGCCTTCATGCCGGGCAGCCTGCACATCCGGGCCACCGCCGAAGGACACGTGCCGTTCGAATCCGACGCCGAAGCAGGCCCAGGTGAGGAGCGTTCGGTGATGCTCGCGATGCGCAAGCCAGAGGAGCCCCCGAAGCCCGCGCCCGTCGTGCTGCCGGACCCGGTTCCAACCCCGTCGCCGGAGACCAGCAACGGACTGCTCTACGCCGGGATCGCCACCGGCGCGCTGGGGATCGGCGCCGGCGCCGTCTTCCTCGGGGTGGGCCTCTCCGCCAACGCCAAGTTCGACGACCTCGAGCGGAGCTGCGCGCCCAACTGCACCCAGGATCAGCTCGACGAGGGTGAGACACTCGACCTCGTCGCCAACATCAGCGCTGGGGTCATGGGCGTGAGCTTGGTGACGACGGCGGTCTTGCTCGCGGTCCACTTCGCCACGGGCGACGCACCCACGACGAACGCCTGGGTGCCTCGCGCCGACGGCGGCCAGCTCACGTGGAGCTTCTGATGGGCCGCGACGACGTCGAGACCGAGGTCATGGCCCGCCCCGCAGGCAAGGCCGCCGCGGCCAAGCTCGTCGTGGTGGCGGGCCCCAACGAAGGGCGCGAGCTCGCCCTCGCCCGTGAGGTGATCATCGGGAGCGATCCCAGCTGCACCCTCCAGCTCGACGACAAGTCGGTCTCGCGTCGCCACGCGTCGGTGCGTCAGGAGGCGGGCGGCATCGTGGTGCGCGATCTCGAGAGCCGCAACGGCACCTTTCTCGGCGGCACCAAGGTGGTGGAGGCGGCCGTGCCCATGGGTGCCGTGCTCACACTAGGCGGCTCGGCCGTGTCGGTGCAGCCGCGCTTCTACACCCGCGAGGTCGAGCCCGCCGAGACCCGCCAGTTCGGCGACCTGTTCGGTGAGTCGGTGGCGATGCGGGAGCTCTTCGCCGTGCTCGAACGCGTGGCCCCGACCGAAGTCACGGTCCTCATCGAGGGCGAGAGCGGCACCGGTAAGGAGCTCGCGGCGCGCGCCATCCATCAGGCTTCGGTGCGCAAGGACGCGCCCTACGTGGTCTTCGACTGCGCCTCCATTCCCCGTGATCTCGCCGAGAGTGAGCTCTTCGGTCACCGGCGCGGGGCCTTTTCCGGCGCCGTGGACGATCGCACCGGCGCGCTGCAACGTGCGCACGGCGGCACCCTCTGCCTCGACGAGATCGGGGAGATGCCCCTCGACCTGCAACCCAAGCTGTTGCGCGCGCTCGAGACCGGCGACGTGCGTCGGGTGGGCGACGACGTCGGCACCAAGATCGACGTTCGGGTGGTCGCCTCCACCAACCGCGATCTCGCGGCCGAGGCCCGCCGCGGCAATTTCAGGCCCGACCTGCTCTATCGCCTCGAGGTGGTGAAGCTGCGCATGCCGCCGCTCCGGCACCGCCCCGAAGACATCGCGGGGTTGGTGGCACGCATGCTCGAGGGCCGCGTCGCCGCCGACGACACCATCGGCGGCGACAACCTCCGCAAGCTCATCGGCTACGCCTGGCCGGGCAACGTTCGCGAGCTGCGCAACGTCATCGACCGTGCGGTGGCCCTCGCGCCCAAGCCGGCGACCTTCGATCGCCTGGTCTTCAACCTGGGCGACGTGGCGCCTCTCACGATCGGCTACAGCTTCCCCGGCGTGGCGAGTGAGGTGCCCTACAAGGAGGCGAAGCAGCTGCTGCTCTCCACCTTCGAGCAAGCCTACGCCGAGGCCCTGATGGACCGGCACCAAGGCAACGTGAGCCAAGCGGCTTCAGCGGCGGGGCTGAGCCGCAAAGCGCTCTACGATCTGCTCAAGCGCGTGCGGGGAACCGACCCTGACGGCGGTCCCCCGTCGGATTGAATCAGAAGCCGAAGCCGGCGCCGGCGCCCGTTCCTGCGCCGGCTCCGCCGACGCCGAAGCCAGCTCCGGTGCTGCCGCCCGAGGTCGCGCCGCCGAGGTCCGCGTCGGAGGTGCATCCCTCATCGGAGCCGCATGGGATCGAACACTGTGAGGCGCCGCCGCACGACTGGGTGCAATCGCCACTGCACGCGGTGATGTCGCAGACGGCGGTGCCCGTACAGGACATGGTGCAGTTGCCGCCGGGGCAGTCGAGGGTACAGCTGTCGGCATTGTTGCACTCGACCTGGCACCCGCCGTCGGCACACTCGAAGGCGCAGTCGCCCCCATCACACTGATACGAGCACCCAGGTCCATCACAGCTCAGGTCGCAGCCGTCTTCACAGACGCAGGCCGTGCCATCGTCGGAGCAGAGGTCGTCGGAGCAGCCCTGCATGCCGAGGCTGAGGCCGAAGGTGAAGAGGGCAGCGAAGCAGATACGTGCGAAGGGGTTGGTCATGGGGGGTCTCCAGTAAGACGAGGGGTCGTGTGCCGCGGGAGCCGCGGTGTGTAGCCCACCTACTGCAGCCCCCATGCCGCCCCGTAAGGCCTGGAAATCCCTAAGTTCCTCGCGCCGAGGTGACGAGTCGGCGAAACGATTCTTCGCCCGGCGTGACAAGCGAGCTTCACACCCACGGCCGGCTCGCCCGTGGTAACCCTGCCCCCACGATGAGCGGGGGCTCAGATAGTGAAGAGGAGCGCGAATTCCTCCGTGCGCGCCTGGTGGTGTTCGGGTTCTTCGGAGCCGGCCTCGGCTACACGTTTTGGCTCTATCGCGCCCTCGCCGTCGTGCTCAGCGGTCAGTGGGCCTACGTGGGCGCCCACGACATGGTCTTTCACTTCTTGGGCGCGACCGCGTTCCTGGTGATGGGTCTCATCTGCAGGGTGCCCACCCATTCGCGGCGCGCGCTCGAGGTCATCGAGACGATCGGCGTCCTCGCCTCCGTCAGCTTCTACGTCGCCATGGGAAGCGCGGTGCCGGCCCTGGGCCGGCCCGATGCCATCGTCTTGCTCGCCATTGGCCTCGGCCTCATCGGTCGCGCCATCTACGTGCCGAGCACCGCGCTGCGCACGGGCATCATCACCAGCGTCAGCGGAATCCCCTTCCTGCTCATGGTGTGGCACGTGTTCCGATCCATCACCGACGAGTTCATCCAGCTCCTCGCCGTGGCTTTCCCCGGCAACGAGCCACTCTCCGCCGCGTCGATCCGCGTGGGAACGGTGGCGAGCTCGGCCATGTGGTGGCTCCTCATCACCGTCACTTGCGTGGGCGCTTCGCGGGTGATCTACGGCCTGCGGCGCGAGGTGAGCCGGGTGCAACGACTCGGCCAGTACGAGCTCATCCACCGTATCGGGGCCGGCGGCATGGGCCAGGTGTTCAGCGCGCGCCACGCGATGTTGCAGCGACCGACGGCGGTCAAGCTCCTGCCACCAGACAAGCTCGGCGCCGAGAGCCTGGCGCGCTTCGAGCGCGAGGTGAAGCTGACGGCTCAGCTCACGCATCCCAACACGGTCACCATCTACGACTACGGGCGCACGCCGGACGGACTCTTCTATTACGCGATGGAGCTGCTCGCCGGTGCAGACCTGGCGACGGTGGTGGAGAAGACCGGTCCCATGCCGAGCGCGCGCGTCGCACACCTGCTCGGGCAAGCTGCGTCGGCGCTGCAAGAAGCCCACGGCGTGGGGCTCATTCACCGCGACATCAAGCCGCAGAACCTCATCCTGAGCGAGCTGGGGGGCAAGCCAGACGTCATCAAGGTCGTCGACTTCGGATTGGTGAAGCAGGTGGAGGAGCGCGGCGCGGCATCGCTCACACAACACAACGTGTTGACCGGCACCCCTGACTACATGTCGCCAGAAGCGATCAAGAGCCCAGAAGAGGTCGACAATCGCAGCGACCTCTACGCCCTGGGCGCGGTCGCGTACTTCCTCATCACCGGCGAGCGCGTGTTCGAAGGAGAGACCATCGTCGAAGTGTGCAGCCACCATCTGCACACCGCCCCCACGCCTCCGTCGGAAGTCGTCCCCGAGATCGACCCCACGCTCGAAGGCATCATCCTGAAATGCCTGGCCAAGGACCCCGACGGCCGCCCCGCTACGGCCGAGGTTCTTTCCCACCAGCTGTTCGACCTGAGCGCAGGGTGGTCCGCGGCGGACGCCAGACAGTGGTGGGACGAACATCGCGGTGCCATCACGGAGGCCCATGCGTCCGTGACCTCGGGTGAGCGTCGACACCTCACCAAAGCCTTCTCCGCCTAAATGCGTTCCCATGGGTTCGCTACACCTCGACTCGCCCCGGGGGGCGGGGCGAGGACGAGTCGAGGCTTCGCGAACACACCCCCTGTTCACTTCTTCCTCATTCACTAGGGGCCTTCAGAAGCTTCAGAAGGCCCCTCCCCTCGCTACGCGAGGGGGCCCTCCCCAAACGGCGTCGCTTCGCGACGATTTGTAGCGAATAGACGGTCACCGATTTTAGCGTTCCTGCGCACCACGACCGAGCTACGGGGCGGGGTGTCTAGAAGCCGGCGTTGAGGACCGGCATGACCGGCAGGCCATTCTTGTTGCTCACGTTGATGAGACCGATCTGCACGCCTTCGAGCTCGCCCGCGTAGTTGACCACGCCGATCTGCACCCCGGTGACGCGACGGTGGGCGAGGTTGACCAAACCGATCTGCGCGCCGGCGACCTTCTCGCCGACGTTGGCGCCGCCAGCGATGCCCACGCCGGACATCTTCTCGGACACGGTGAAGAGACCTCCGACCTGAACCCCTTCGAGCTCGTCCGCCCAGGCGACCATGCCGCCGACCTGCATCACGCCCCGAAACTCTTCTGCGTAGCTGAACACGCCTGCGAGCTGGACGCCGCCCTCGAACTCGTCCTCGACGTAGTTGGCGAGGCCCCCCACCTGAAGGCCGATGTGAGCATCCCCGAGCACGATGTTTCCGATGTGCCCGTACTGCAGTCCCATGAAGACTTCGTCGTCGACGAAGTTGCCGATGACCCCGATCTGAATCCCCCCCGAGGCCTCGTCTTGAACGTGCAGGTAGCCCGCCTGCAAGCCGAAGGTTGCGCGGTCGACGTCGGTCGCGCCCGACAGGATGACCCCTGCCGTCAGCTCCTCGGCAAACGTGGCCCCCGTGAGGTGGAGGCCCGACACCAGGTCTTCGTCCGCCTCGGCGTAGGCGCTCATGTGAATCGCAGAGAAGCCTCGGTTCAGCTTCTGGTAGGCGCCGATCTGAAGGCCGCTCCCGAAGTAGCGGTCCTCTTTGACGTAGGCGCCAAAGCGCACGAGAGACCAGCTCTCGAAGGGCTCGGAGTCTTCTCCCGAGACCGGCAGCGGCGGGTCGCTGAGAGAGTTGGGCATCATGTCCGGCATCGGCGGCGGAGGCGGCGGAGGAGGAGGCGGCGGAGGAGGAGGCGGCGGGTCCTCAGCGATGATGAGCTCACGCCCCACCTCGGTGGCGGCGGCGCCAACCGACGTCAGCAGGACGACAGCCCCAACACCCATGGCCACGATTCGAGCAAGCATGGCCAAAGGAACCGCTCGGGCCTCGTTCTGCTTACACCCCCGGGCACGACGGACCGGAAAGGCTCGCCCCACCGCCATGGCGTGGGGTAGAGGACCCACGACACATGGACGGGTGGTTGAAAGACGTCGCAGCGCTCACCGGCGCCAAAGCCGCGCGGCGGGGCGAGCGACTGCAATCCCTATGGAGCGGCTACGGCGAGATCGTGCGCGTGCACCTCGAGGCCGCAGAGGTCGGGTCGGTCGTGGTGAAGCGTGTTACGCCCCCCTCACAGCCCGAGCACCCACGCGGGTGGAGTGGCGCACGGGGACACGCGCGGAAGCTGCGCTCCTACGCCGTGGAGGCGAGCTTCTACCGGTCTGTGGCGCAGGACTGCGACGAGGTCTGCCGGGTGCCTCACACGTGGGCCGTGGATGCGGTGAGCTCGGGTTGGCAGTTCGTGCTCGAAGACCTCGACGCGAGTGGCTTCGACCGACGGCGCTTGGATCGCGACGGGCAACTGGGTGAGGCTGAGCTGCGGCGGTCCCTCGATTGGCTCGCGCGCTTTCACGCGGTGTTCCTCGGCCGTACCCCCGAAGGTCTGTGGCCGGTGGGAACCTATTGGCACCTCGACACCCGCCCCGACGAGCTGGCCGCCATGCGTGACGCAACCTTGAAAGCAGCGGCATCCCGCATCGACGCGCGCCTTCGAGACGCCTCGTTCCAAACCCTGGTGCACGGCGACGCCAAGCTCGCCAACCTCTGCTTCTCGGAAGAGGGCGTGGCCGCCGTCGACTTCCAGTACGTAGGCGGCGGGGTCGGGGTGAAAGACGTCGCCTACTTCCTTGGGAGCGCGCTCGACGGCGCAGCGCTCGAGCGCGAAGCCGACGGCTGGGTGAATCACTACTTCACGCGCCTCGAACAGCACCTGACGACGAAAGGTCACGACGCCGTCGCCGTGCACGAGGAGTGGTCGGCGCTATGGCCGCTAGCCTGGGCCGACTTCGAGCGCTTC
>JAUHZF010000361.1 GCA_030426145.1 Polyangia bacterium | reverse complement strand
CCGCCACCGAGAAGGCGTGCATCGCGGGGATGAGGTCACTCGCGAAAGCATCTCCGAGGATGGGCTCGTAGCGGTTGATCCCGGCTCCCGAGCAGTAACGCGGGTCGCTCTTGCTGGCGCTCGAGTCACAGTAGTCGCCGTGGTCGGGCCCCGGCCAGTGGCGCCACAGGATGCTCGTGAGCTCGAGGAAGTAGCCCTCGCCCGTGATGTCGTTCACGTCGCACTGGGTCACCGCCTCGTTGCAGCTCAGCTCGGCGAAGACTTGCAGCGTGGGCCGCAGGTAGTCGAGGAAGCCGAGGCGCTCCCAGGCGAAGATGGTTCCCCCGTCGCGCATGCGCAGGAGGTCCTGCGAGCGGTTGTTCGCGCAGTGGTGCACGCCGTTGGGCTGCTCGGGGCAAACGACCGGCGCCACGGGCTCGACCGCGTTGCGGACGAAGACGTCGATGTCGCTCCCGGAGTTCAGGTTGTCGTAGTCGGGCAGCAGGCCGAACTGGTCGCTCTCGGCCCCGTAGAACAAGAGGCGGTTGAGAGCCGGAGGGCTGGGGTGGGTCGTCATGCCCGTGATGCCCGAGGCCGACTCGAGGAAGGCGTCCTTGCTGGTGAAGGTCCCGATGAAGCTGAGCAGCGAGTCGAGGATGTTCGACTTGATGACCAGCTCACTCTTCTTCGGGTGGTTGCTCGGCAGGTTGGCGTCGAGGAAGAAAGCGCCGATGTCTTCGATCTCGAAGAGCTCACACTCGTCGTAGCTTCCGGTGAGCGGCCAGAGCAGGTTGCCGATGCCGGTCGCGACCTTGGCCCCCTGCTTGTTGCAGGCTTTGACGTCTTTGCCGTCGTAGATGAGCTGCGCCGTGCGCTCGAAGAGCGAACGGTTGTCGCCCCGCAAAGGCTGGTTCCGATCGACCAGGTTGCGCGGATTGGCGAGCGAGCCGCCCCCCTCGGTGACGTTGACCGCGACCCCGTTGACGTCGTTGGTGTCGTACGTGAACGCGTCGCGGTACCGCATGAAGGCGGCCAGGGTCTCACCGAAGTGCGCCGATGGCGCGCCGGAGACCCCGGTCGGCTGCTGGTGACTCTGAACGAGCACGGGATTGGAGAACGACTCCAGGAGCTTCGCGATGAGTCCAGGGTGCTGGCTCAGGTCGTGGAGCACCTGGGCCAGCTCGTCGTAGATCGGCACCTCGTAGGCGAGCTCGGCCTTGGGCTCCGTGCCGGCCGCAGCCAGCTCGTCGTGCGCTTCGGCGACGGCATCGACCTGAAGCAGCGCCCCGAGCACGCGTGCCACCACCTCGGGGTGGTCTTCGACCAGCTGGGCCACCCCACGCAGAATGACGTCGGAGTCGGGATGCGCGAGCACCTGACCGGCGGCGTGAACGAGCTTGGCCAAGGGCGACGCCTCACCGCGGAAGCGCTGGTAGCTCGAGCACTCGAGCGGGGTGCCCGTGATGGGGTTGGCTTCGGGGTTGATGGGACAGGCCTGGCCCGCCGGGACCACGACCTCGGCCGTGTGGTCGTACTGCGCCTCTTCGCGGTCTCCAGCCACGATCGGGAAGCCGGCCATGGCGTACATCACGGCCTCGTGCTCTTGCAGCCAAGGCTCCGGGTCGCCGTCCGGGGCGTAACGGGTGGCGTCGTTCAGCGCCACGACGTCGCGCGACAGCGTGCTGAGCAACGTCTGGGTCGTGTCGATGTAGGTGTAGAGCGAACCCTCGGGGCGACCCCAGGCATCGGCCGGCGTCTCTTCGCCCGGCAAGACGAAGGGGGCGCTGACCGGCAGAGGGGCACCGCTGCCGTCGACGAAGCGACCGAAGCCGTCGACGTCGGCGAAGCCGTCCCCATCGGTGTCGGCGAACGGGGCGGGTACGGTCCCGCTCACACCAGGATCGTTGCCCAGAGGCACCGCGAAACCGCGCTTGCCACGTCGCGCGATGAAGCGCGCGGGCGCGGAGGTGGACGGGGCGTAGATCGGCGCCTCGTCGAGCATCAGGTCCTGCACGAACTCGATGCCGGTTCGCGCACGGTTGGGCTGTAGGGTACCCAGATCGACGCGGTAGGGCTCGAGCGCGGAGTTCTCGGGCTGGATGGTGAGCAGCTCCCGCTTGGCCACACTGAGCACCGTTTGGAGCTCGTCGGTCGCGCTGCCGTCGGGCCCGAGCACCTCGAGCTGCGCCTGGAGGAAGGGTCGCAGGTTGGGATAGGCGAGCGAACTACGGATCCCGCCGAGGCCCCACTCGGGCGGACGGTACCCCTGCCTGGCGGCGAAACGCTTGAGCGCCTCGCGCGCCGGCTCCGAGCCTTCGAGGGCCTCGAAGAGGCGACCGAACGAATCGCTCATGCCCGGCATGAGCGGCTCGCCGTCGGCATCGAAGGGGTTGCTCTCGTAGAGCGGAGTGATGTCCTGGGTGAAGCGCAGCAGGGCTTCGCCCATGGGGATCGTGTCGTCGGGATTGTCGGTGGCGACGTTGGGGATGTCGCGGTCGGGGAACGACGCGTTGAAGGCGCGCACGAGGGCCGCGCGGTGACTGGCCATGCGCTCGAGCTTGGCCACCGACAGCCGCCGCGCCTCGCGTCCCCGATCGGTGCTCGGCGTGGGCAGCACCGAGGTGTCGACGGTGTTGCCGTAGACCCCGTCTTCGTCGAAGTGGCAGATGTCGTGGTAGCTCGCGCCGGTGAGGTCTTCGGTGATCGTGCTCGCGCCGAGCCGGTCGCAGAGCAAACCGTACATGTCGTCACCGAGCGTGGCCTTGGGGCCCGCGTCACGCTCCGTGTCGATTCCGTGATCACACGAAGGCTGCGTGACCAACGTGCCAAGCATCGAGAGCGCCGCGAAACCCTTGGCGAACCGCCTCACCCGGCTCGACATCGCCGCGGGACTACGGCGCCTACCCGCGTCCTCCAACCTGCCCATGTCACACAAAGTACCACAAATCGAACCCGGGATTTCGCGAAGTTCACGCGAACAACGCGGGTCTGTTTCCTCCGCGTGACGCGGATTTCGGCGCCCGGGTCGATGGCGCGTCTCTTTTGGTAGGCAGTGAGACGAAGTTGCCTAAAGCACCAACGTGAAGGCGAATCTGGAGCGCAGTCTGGGTCTTCCTGCCGTCATGGCCATCGCCATCAGCGCCATGCTCGGGAGCGGCATCTTCGTCCTCCCCGGCCTCGCGGTGGCCCTCACCGGACGAAGCGCCTGGCTCGCCTACGTCGTCGCCGCCATCTGCGTGCTACCCGCCGCGCTCAGCAAAGCCGAGCTCGCCACCGCCATGCCGGCTTCCGGAGGAAGCTTCGTATACCTCGACCGGACCTTCGGCCCGTGGGCGGGCACGGTCGCCGGCCTCTCCCTCTGGGCCTCGATGTGGCTCAAGGCCACCTTCGCCTTGCTCGGCTTCAGTGCCTACCTCGCCGTGCTCACACCGGTCGGGGCCGAGGGCGCGAAAGGCGCAGCCCTCATCGCCCTCCTCTTCGTGGGTGCCCTCAACGTGCTCGGGGCCAAGAAGGTCGGACGCGCTCAGCTCGTGGTGGTCGTGGTCGGTATCGCAGGACTCGCCGCCGCCGTCGGCTTCGCCCTCAGCGGCCCGACGCCGACGGCCGCCCCTTCGCCGCTGCTCTCGGACGGCGTAGGTGGCCTGCTCGCGGCGACGGGCCTCGTCTTCGTCTCGTTCAACGGCGTGACCAAGGTCGCGGCCGTCGCCGAAGAGGTCGAGAACCCCGAGCGCACCCTGCCCCGCGGCATCCTCCTCTCCCTGGCGCTGGTCACGGTCCTCTACGCCACCGTCACCTACGCCATGGCGCTGGTCTTGCCTGCAGACCAACTCGCCACCGACCTTCGGCCCGTGCACTCCCTCGTGGCGGCGGTCGCCGGCCCCGGCGCGTGGGCGCTCGGGGCCGCCGTGCTCGGTGTGGTCATCATGACCTCGATGGCGAACGCAGGCCTGCTCGCGGCTTCGCGCTTTCCCTTCGCCATGAGTCGCGCTCAGCTGCTCCCCCCGCTGTTCGCCCACGTCAGTCCGCGGTGGCAGACGCCCACCGTGGGCATCGCCGCCACGGTGGCCGTCATGGCGGTGGCCATCGTCGCCTTCGACGTGGCCGCGCTCGCCAAGCTCGCGAGCGGCACCGTCATGCTCATCTTCGTGGCGGTGATGACGGCCACGGTGATCCTCCGAGAGAGCCGCACCACCTGGTACGCGCCGGGCTTCCGTGCCCCGCTCTACCCCTGGCTTCAGGGGGTAGGCATCACCGCGAGCCTCGGCCTGCTCTGGCAGCTCGGCGCGACCGCCCTCGTAGCGGTGCTCGCGACGGTGATCCCCGGGAGCATCCTCTACTTCGCCTACGGGCGTCGTCGCACCGAACGGCGCGGTGTTCTCGGCAAGGTGGCACGCCGTCGCGACCTCAACCCGCAGCAGGAAGCGTCGGTCATGGGTCCAGATCAGGCCGAGGTGGTGGTCGCGCTCTTCGGGGGTGAGCGCTCCCCGGAGATGGTGGCCGAGGTCGGTATCGCCCTCGCCGAAGGAGGACAGGTCCTCGCCACCCACCTCCGCGAGCGCGAGCCGAACGCGATGGTGGTGGAAGAGTCGCGCCGGCTCGACTCCTTGAGTCGGCGCCTCCTCGCCACCGGCGAGCGCTACCCCGCCCCGCTCGCCGTCTCCGCGGTCGAGTCACACGACCTCGTGCGCACGGTGCACGCGATGACCCATCGGCTCCACAACCGCTGGCTGGTCGTCGAAGAAGACGCAGGGGCAGGCCGCATCTTTCCCCGACTCTCTCGCTTGGGATGGTCCATCAATCATCTCGGTGCGAACCTCGCGGTCTTTCGCGATCGTGGGGTCCGGTATCCCAAACGCATCCTCGTGGTGCCGAGACCAGGACCCCACGACGCGCTGGCGGTGACGGCGGCGGTCGACCTCGGTACGGCCTGGAACGCCCAGGTCACCCTCGTCGCCGTCGTCGACGCCGAGGCTTCGGACGGCGAAGCCGCGGCGCGACGGGCCTACCTCGAGCAGCTGCGGCGACTCGCTCCCGAGCGAACCCGGGCCGAGGTCTTGCGTGGCGACACCGTCGAGCGCGTGTCGGAGGAGAGCATCGGTCACGACCTCGTCGTGCTCGGCGCTCCCGAGCTGAGCCTCCGCTCTCTCGTACGCGGCAGCCTCGAAGACCGGATCGCGGATCGGGTCGCGTGCAGCGTGGTCACGGTGAGGACCCCGCGCGGGCTCACCCACGAGACGGTCGACCGGCACGAAGAAGCGCCCCCCCGTGCCATCGACTTCGTCGCCCGGGAGGTCGTCGAAGCGCGCCTGCCAGTGGAGACACGAGACGATCTCTTTCACGAGATGAGCGAGCGCTTCGCCGCCGCCATCGAGGCTCGAGGGGGCGCGTCGCTAGACCCGCGAAGCATCGAACGAGCCTTCGAAGAGCGCGAGCGTGAGCAATCGACGATGGTCGGCGACGGTGTGGCCTTGCCGCACGCATCGATCGATGGTGTCGACTTCACGCTTCTCGGGGTGTTCACGGTCGCCTCCCCCGTGCTCTTCGAGGCTGGCGCGGCACCGGTCGAGGTCGTCTTCGCCACCATCGGGCCTCCGTCTGCCCGTTTCGACCACCTTCGTGTCCTGCGCGCGGTGGCCCAGCTCACACAACACCCGCAAGCGCTGAGCGCCATCGTCGACGCGGTCGACGGGGACGCGATCTACGCTGCCCTCGAGCTTTGCTCGGCGACGGTGGCGGGTGCTGCCGACGGCTCCTATGATGCGCGGCCATGAACAAGACCACCGCCATCGTCCTGGCCGCGGGCAAAGGCACCCGCATGAAGAGCGACCTCCCCAAGGTGCTGCATCGCGTCGCCGGTGCGCCGATGGTCGATCACGTGGTGCAAGCCGCGCTCGACGCCGGCGCTGACGACGCCGTGGTCGTCGTCGGCCACCGCCGCGACCTCGTCGAGGCCCACCTCACCGAGCGCTTTGGAGACCGGGTTCGAACCGCCGTTCAAGCCGAGCAGAAGGGCACCGGGCATGCGGTCATGTGCGGCCTTCCCGAGCTGAAAGACGCCACCACCGCGCTGCTTCTCTACGGCGACACGCCCCTGGTTCGATCCGACGATTTGGGCCGGCTCCTCGAGGTTCGAGGCCAGCAGAAGGTCGCGCTGATCACGTGCAAGGTGCCCGACCCCATGGGCTACGGCCGTATCCTGCGAGAGGGCGGTCGCGTGGTCGCGATCCGCGAGCAGCGGGACTGCAACGCCGAGCAGCTCTTGGTCGACGAGGTCAATCCCGGCATGTACGCGGTCGATGTCGCCTTCCTTCGCGAGGCGCTCGCGGCGCTCACCCCCGACAACGAGCAGGGAGAACTCTACCTCACCGACATCGTCGCCATGGCGGCCAGACACGAGAGCGTGGCCGACTGCGACGCCGATCACCGCACGCTGGTCGGGGTCAACGACCGCGCGCAGTTGTCCGCCGCCGAAGAGGACCTCTACCGCCGCATCGGCGACGACCTTCGCCGGGCTGGTTGCACCGTGCGCGCCAGCGCGCGCATCGACGTCGGGGTCGAGATCGGCACCGACGCCATCATCGAGCACGGCGCCGTTCTACGTGGCAAGACCAAGGTCGGCCCCGGCGCGCGCATCGACGTCGGCTGCGTGCTCGACGACGTCGAGGTTGCGGCCGAGGCCTACCTCAAACCCTACACGGTGGCCTCCGAGTCCATCATCGGTGAGCGGGCGCAGACGGGCCCCTTCGCGCACCTCCGACCCCAGAGCCAGCTCGACGAAGAGGCGAAGATCGGCAACTTCGTCGAGGTGAAGAAGACCCGCCTTCGCAAGGGCGCAAAGGCGAGTCACCTCGCCTACCTCGGCGACGGCGACGTCGGCGAGAATGCGAACATCGGGGCCGGAACCATCTTCTGCAACTACGACGGCTTCCAGAAGCACAAGACCATCATCGAGGCGGGGGCCTTCATCGGTAGCGACTCGCAGCTGGTGGCGCCGGTCACCATCGGGGCCGGGGCCTACGTCGGCACCGGGACCACGGTCACCAAGGACGTGCCGGCCGACGCCCTCGCGATCGGTCGCGCCAAGCAGGCCAACAAGGAGGGCTACGCACCCCGCATCAAGGCCCGCATGAAGGCGGCCAAAGAAGCGGCCAAGAAGGCCGAAGGCAGCTAACGGCTTGGGCCTGACCGCTTGGGCCCTGACCGCTTGAGCCCTGACCGTCTGGACGGAGCGCTCAGCTCGCGTCGCGGGTCGCTTCGGACAGCGGCGCGGGCAGCGCGTGGCCCATGCGGGCCCGCTTGGTCTCGAGGTATCCAGCCGAGAACTGATTGGTCGAGACGATGACCGGTTCCCGCCCTCGCACGTCGACGCCGAGGGCGGTGAGCCCATCGACCTTGGCGGGGTTGTTGGTCAGCAAGCGCACCGACCGGACCCCGAGGAACGACAGCATGGCCGCCGCCGACCCGTACTCGCGAGCGTCGTCGGGCAAGCCCAGCATGCGATTGGCGTCGACCGTGTCGTGCCCGTGGTGCTGGAGCTCGTAGGCCTTGATCTTGTTGGCGAGGCCGATGCCGCGACCTTCTTGGCGGAGGTACAAGATGACCCCCCGCCCTGCCTCGGCGATCCGCGCTTGGGCGGCGTCGAGCTGCAGCTTGCAGTCGCACTTGAGGGAGCCGAAAACCTCGCTGGTGAGGCACTCGGAGTGGACCCGAACGAGCACGTCGTCCGCCCCCTCGAGGTCTCCCGTGGTGAGCGCGACGTGGTCCGGAGACAAGCCGTGCTCGCAGGAGGCGTGTTGATCTTCAGCCCAGCGGAACACGTGCATGTCGAACAGGCCGTGATTCGTGGGGACCGGGGCGTTGGCGATGACCTGGAGCTGAGGCCGGATCACCCGTTTGGGGACGTACATCTCGCTGATTCCTTCAGGTTGTGCTTGCAAAGCGTGGGTCGGAACTGGCCAACGCGCAAGCGCTACCTCATACCCGAGGACCGCGGCACATGTCGACCAACATGCTTCCGAGCACATCGATCCCGGGTCTACGGGAGCCCTTAAGGGCTAGATCGGCCTCGGCAAGAAGCATCAGCCATCTCTCGAGCGTTCCCGTCGGAAGGCCCCTCACCGTGCGCTGGAGCTCGGACGCCTTGAAGGGAGCCACCCCCGCTGCTTTGGCCGCCGCCTTGGTGCCTCCGCCATGACGCATGGCCCCCTCGAACTTGATGAGCTGGCGCACCCGCCAGGTCACCGCGCCGAGCAACGGCAGGCCGTTGTCCCGCCGGTCGTAGGCGTCGTCGAGGGCGGAGAGGGCCGCGCCGAGATCGCGCACGGCGAGGGCATCGACGAGGGCCCACACCGTCTCTTGGCGCACGCGGGTGACCAGCTGGGAGACGGCGGCCTGGTCGATCGGCTTGCCCTCCCCCACGTACAGCGAGAGCCGCTCGAGCGCGTCCGACACGGGACCGAGCTCGGGGCCGAGCAACTCGGCGAGCATGTCCGCGAGGCCCCGTTCAAGGGGATGGCCCATGGTCTCGGCTTGGGCGCTGATCCACTTGGGGAGCTGGCCACGCGAGAGGGGCGCACATTCCACGAGAAAGCCCGCCTTCTTGGCTCGCTTCATCAGGCGGCGTCCGCCGTTGAGCTTGCTCGCGACCATGACGAAGACGGTGTACGGGGCCGGATCCTCGGCGTAGGCGTCGAGCGCATCCATCGCCTCGGCGCCCTTGCCCTTGCTGTCCCATCGCTCCACCGCCGAGACCTGCACGTACCGCTGGGCAGCCATCATCGGGGCCGTGCGGGCCGCGGACAGCACGGTGTCGACCCCCGTGTCGCCGGCGATGAAGCGGTCCTCGTTGAACGCGGCGCCCGCCGCCCCGGTGTCGGTGGCCTCCCGCAGGGCCACCAGGGCCTCGTCGATGAGGTAGCGCTCTTCGCCCACCAGCAAGTAGAGGGGCGCGAGCTCGCCCTGGCGGGCCTGCTGGATCACCTGCTGCGGGGTCACTCGCGCGTCGTAGCACGGCGCGCCCTCTGGAGTCGGCCTGGTCGCGCAGCCCATGCGCCGGTAGCGTGGGGCGCGTGGAGATCGACCGGCTCGCGCCGCTCCGTCGTCCCGCGGGTCGGCCAGCGGGCTTTCAGCGATGGCTGACGCTGCTCTTCTTGCATTGGGAGGTCGAGCCCGAGGCCATTCAACGCACCTTGCCCGACGGCCTCACCGTCGACACCTTCGATGGCCGCGCGTTCATCGGGGTGGTGCCCTTCACCATGCGCGACGTCGCCCCGCGCTGGAGTCCTTCCGTTCCCGGCGTCAGCCACTTTCACGAGCTGAACGTGCGCACCTACGTGGTGCGTGACGGCGTGCCTGGCGTCTGGTTCTACAGCCTCGACGCCGCGAGCACGGTGGCCGTGCTCATCGCGAGGCTGCACTGGAAACTGCCCTACCACCGCGCACGCATGGGCCTCGAACGCGACGGTGATCTCGTCACCTACGAGAGCAAGCGTCTCTTCCCCGGACCCAAGCCCGGCAACTTCTCGGGGCGCTACCGCATCGGCGCTTCCCTCCCCCAACCAGAGCCGGGCTCGCTGTTGCACTTTCTCGTCGAGCGCTACGTGCTGTTTGCCGAGAAGGGCGGGCGCATGCAGCTCGGCCGTGTGCACCACGTGCCCTACCCGCTGCACGAGGTCGAGCTCGAGCACTGGGAGGAGGACGTCATCGCCGCCCAGGGGATCCACCGCGGGGACGAGCCCCCGATGGCCTTGTTCAGCCACGGGG
>JAUHZF010000360.1 GCA_030426145.1 Polyangia bacterium | reverse complement strand
TCCAGCGTGGAAACCACGTCCATGCGGATGAGCGCTTCGTCTTCGACGACGACTACTCTGAGGGCCTCTGACATGGGCAATACTCTACCCAATCGGGTATCCACTACACTTCTAGCTGCCAGCCGGAATGGCGGAACGGCAGACGCGGAGCACTCAAAATGCTTTGTCCGAAAGGGCGTGTGGGTTCAAATCCCACTTCCGGCACAGAGAAAAAGGACGGTGATGTCACCGTCCTTGCTCTTGAACTTGCCGAGCACGCTCGAGACCTCGTTGGCATCGACGTTCCGAAGCCGGTACATGCGGGTCACGAAGCGGTCGACGTAGGGCACCGGCTCTGCGGTGCCGAGCACGGGCGTGAGCTCGGCGGGGGCGCCGTTGCTCTCGACGATCTTGAGGAAGCGCCCGTGCGGCACGACGGTCATGCCGTTGGCTTCGAGCACGCTCAGGAAGGCGAGGTAGGCCTCTCCCGCGCTCACCTCACCCGGCGAGACGACGGTGGCTTTGATCGAACGGAGCTTGCCCCCGAAGATGAAGCGCCGGCCCGTCATGGCGGTGATGGCGTCGACGAGGTCGGGAAGGTCGGCCTCACGCATGTTGAAGTTGACGCGTCCGCCCGGCGGAGGGCCCTTGAAGGAGATGTCGGCGGGGGTGCCGATCTTGCCGTTCCCAGCCTTTGCTCCGGCTGCGCCGTCGGCCTTCTTGGTGGTCGTCCCGCGCTGCGTTCGCAGGGGGCTGTCCGTCTTGTTGGGCTGCGCGAGGGTGGGCCCGGCGAGCAAGCTCGTGACGAGGCTCGTGACGGCGGCCAGCGACCGACCCAACGGGCGCTTGGGAGCGCGTCGCTCGGGGTCGGGGCGCCGGGGCTGAAGGTAGGAGAAGGTCATCATTTCGCCGCTTCGGCGCCCTCGTTACCACGGGGCGGCTTGGCTTTGGAGACTCCCTTTGACTTCGTAGGCTTGCTGCCTGTCGTGGCGCCGGGCTCGGTCGAGGCCTGAGCCGTCGGCTTGTCGCCAGGGAGGATGGCTCCGGCCACGGTCGTCATCACGAATCCCAGCGTTCCGGCGAGCGCGAGGGCGCCGAAGCCGAAGCTCAGGATGTAGAGCAGGGTCTTCTTCCAGAGGCTGGGAGGCTGGGCTCCAGAGAGCCGATCGCTGAGGACCATTCCGATCATGGGGGAGCCGATCACTGGATGTTGAGCTCGATGGTCGTGGGCTTGCCCTCGCGGGTGACCTCGACCTTGAGGTTGCTGGCGCTTTGGAGCCGTCCGTAGGCCTCCAGTGCCTTCTGGGGATCGGTCAGCGAGAAGCCGTTGATCGATCGCAGGGTGTCGCCGTCGCGCATGCCGATGGAGTGCAGGAGGGTGCCATCGGTGACGCGCCGCAGCCGGACGCCGACGATCTGACCGCCCTCCTTCACGGGGGTGATGCGGGCCGACTTCATCAGCGCGGCCTGGTCTTGGATGAGCTCGTCGACCAGGGAGCGCTCGACGTTGTACTCGGTGTCGCTGACTTTGCTGATCTTCTTGAGCTGCGCGTCGCTGAGCTGGCGCGAGCTACGACGGCTGCGGGTGGGTCGGCGGCGGGTGCGGGTGGGCGTGGTCTTGGCCGCGCGCGCCGGGCCTTCGTCACCGAGCTTGAGCTGGCAGCTCTTGTTCGAGCCGTCGGTGAACCAGACCGTGTCCCAGGCGACCTGCTGAAGGGTGTGGCCGGAGATCTCATCCCCCTGGCGCCGCAGGGTCGACTTGCCCGACCCGTCGTCGATGGCCGCGAACGACCATGCGGGGTCGGTGGAGGCCGAGATGAGGATGACCTTGCCGAAGCCGCACTTGGGGTCTCCGTCGCTGGTCTCGGCGTCGGGGGGCTCCTCGTCGCCCACGTCCTCGGCCACGGGCTTGGGGGCAGGGGTGTTGCCATCGAGGGGTCCCGTGACCGAGTCGAACGGGTTCCGGCGCAGGATGGGCTTGCCCGTCTTGTTCGGGGTGTTGGCGCGGATCACGGGAGGAGCCGTCGCGGTCGCGGCATCCTCGGTGCCCATCACCGTCGTCCCGATGAGCTGCCCGATGCCGGACGCTTGGAAGTACGCGGTCACGGCCAGCAACGACAAGATCACCAGCGGGAAGAAGCGTTTCAGTTGTCCATCGAGGCTCATCGGAGAATTCCCGTTCGTCTAGTTGAATGCAAAAGTCGGTCCTCGCGCTAAGTGCCTGACTCTCCAGTCCTGTTTGGTATCTTGGCGCGTCAAGCTGACGAACCGGGGCCGCGCGCCGGCCATTCCCTGACAAGTTGGCAATCGGTTTTGGCGATGAGCGATGACGGGCGGCTCAGCTGTCGCCATCGGCGAGCTTGCGGTAGATGGTTCTCGTTGAGATCCCGAGCATTTGGGCCGCGACCGACTTGTCGCCGCCGGCGTGGCGGAGGGTCTCACGAAGCAGCCGCCGCTCCACCTCGTCGAGCGGGGTTCCGACGGCCACGGTGATGACCGAGGTCTGGTCCTCGCGTGCGTCGATGATGGTGTCGGGCAGGTCGTCGAGCGACAGCTTGTCACCGCGGCACAAGACCACCGCCCGCTCGATGACGTTCTCGAGCTCGCGTACGTTGCCCGGCCAGCGGTACTCCTGGAGCCGGTCGAGCACTTCCCTCGGCGCGGTGAGCCGCGATCGGCCGTTCTTGGCGCAGTAGATCCCCAAGAAGTGGTCGACGAGCAGGGGGATGTCCTCGCGACGCGTGCGCAACGGCGGGGCCGTGATGGCGATGACGTTGAGCCGGTAGAACAGGTCTTCTCGGAAGGTGCCGTTCTGCACCTCGGCCTGCAGATCCTTGTTGGTGGCGGCCACGATGCGCACGTCGGCGCTCTGCGTGTCGCCGCCGATGGGTTCGAACTCCCCCTCCTGCAGCACGCGGAGGAGCTTGACCTGAACTGCAGGGGACAGTTCACCGATCTCGTCGAGGAAGAGCGTTCCGCCCCTCGCTTTGGCGAAGCGGCCCTCCCGACGTTCATTGGCCCCGGTGAAGGCGCCGCGCTCGTGGCCGAAGAGCTCGGCCTCGAGGATGCTCTCGGGAATGGCCGAGCAGTTGACCGCCACGAAGGGCCCATCGGCGCGCCCGCTGTGGGCGTGAATGGTCCTGGCGAGCAGCTCTTTGCCGGTGCCGCTCTCCCCGAGCACGAGCACGGTGGCGTTGGAGGGCGCGGCCTGGTGGGCGACGTCGAGCACCCGCCGGAGCGCCGGGCTCGAGCCCACGATGGGCCGCTGGGTGAGCGAGCGAAGCTGGCTCTTGAGGGAGCGATTCTCGGCGAGGAGGGACTGCCGCTCGGCGGCTTTGCGCACCGTCTTGACGATGGTCATGCGCTTGAGGGGCTTCTCCACGAAATCGTAAGCGCCATCGCGCATGGCCTGCACGGCCGTCTCCACGGTGCCGTAGGCGGTCATCATCACGACCTCGAGGTCGGGATGCACCTGCTTGAGGGCCCGCATCAGCTCCAGACCGCTCGTGCCGGGCATCATGAGGTCGGTCAGAACGACCTCGACCTTGTGCTGTCGGGCCAGCTCGAGGGCCCGCTTGGCCGACTCGGCGGTGAGGACCCGGAAGCCCTCCCGTTCGAAAATCTTTCGTAAAGACGTGACGTTGGCGGGCTCGTCGTCGACGACGAGCACCGTCCGTGCGTCAGCTGTCAGGTTGTCGCTCACCGTGACAACATGTCACAGAAGCTTCGTCGAGGGGAGCGAATACGCCTGAACGATTGCTCAGGCGGGCCCGTCAGTCGGGATAGCCGCAGATGACGTAGCCCGGGGGGAGGAGCTCGCTCTGCTGACACTCGCCCTGCACCGTCTGTCCGCCGCCGATCGGGAGCAGCGGGCAGTTCATGCTGTCCTGCAAGCTCTCGCAGACCTGGATGTCGGGGAAGTTGCACGAGGTCTCGCACGTGAGCTCCTCGTAGAACGTGCCCTGCTGGGTCTGAACCCGGTGCGCGCAGCAGAGCTCGTTGGTGCCGCAGTCGGACGTGCGCTGGCACTCGATGCGGGTTTGACGACCGTTGAACGAGGTGTTGCAGCCATCGTTTTCGGGCGGCCCGCTGACGCACTTGCCGGCGCCGTTGTTGCCGTCGAAGTTGTCCCAGCAGCAGGCGTCGACGCCGCCGGACGGGCAGGTGAGGTTCCCGCCGCAGTCGAGGGTCATCATCATGCCCGACCCGGTGCTGGTGGTCACGGCGCTCGAGCTGACGACGCTCGTCATCATGGTGCCACCCTGGCCGACCGAGACGGCGGTGGTCGAAATGGTCCCGCCGCTGCCCACGACGATGCTCGATGAGCCACCCTCGCCGCTGGTGGTGGTCGTCGTGCCGTCGTCGTCTTCGGTGACGGGGGCATCCCCCTCGGTGAAGACGTTGGCGTCGATGCCGCAGCCCGCCCACAGGACGAATAGCGATGCGGCCCCCCAAATGGCGGCGTTCTTCATGGTGCTCCTACTCCCGAGCCGACGTCTCCCCACATCCGACGGCCTCGACCCCTATATACCGCACCGAAGACGGACTCGCAGCGATCGTTCGAACCTATCGACAACGTCTTGTCACACATTAGCGCACCCACACGTGATAGCGTCGCCAGTCCGCGCCTGCTAAAGGGCGTCAGCTCAAGTTTTTGGGAGAGGTCGATTCATGAAGGCATTCCTTAAGTACATCGTTGTGGGCGCTTCGGTGCTCGGCATGGTCAGCGCCGCCGCTTGTGGCGACGACAACACGGAAGACGACGGCACTGGCGGCAGCGGCGCCGGCAGCACCGGCACCGTGCCCACCACCACCACCACCGGTGGCGGCAGCACCTCGACCCAGAACACCGGCGGCAACGGTATGGGCGAGACCGAGTGCGACGACGGCATGGACAACGACGGCAACGGCTTCACCGACTGCGCCGACTTCGCCTGCCGTGGCAAGGGGAACAACTGCGTCGAGAACAGCGACGCCCTGTGCAACGATGGGCTCGACAACGACGGCGACGGAGACACCGACTGCGATGACCGCTCCTGTTCGCGTCACCCCAACGTCACGGTCTGTGCTGGCACGCCCGAGACGGTGTGCGACGACAACATCGACAACGACGGTGACGGTCGCACCGACTGCGAGGATCGCGACTGCTACATGCTGCTCAACGACACCACCTGCGATGCTGTCGAGCGCGGGCCGGCGGAGTGTAGCCAGGATGCCGGCGACGTCGACGACGACGGAGACACCTTCGTCGACTGCCAGGACTTCAGTTGCCAGGATACCGACCCCGACTGCCGTGAGGACAGCGTGGCCAAGTGCGAGGGCGACAACGGCACCGACCAGAACGGGAACGGCTTCGCGGACTGCGACGACCTGTTCTCCTGCGTCTACCCCGGCTTCTGCCCGACCTCGCGCGAAACCACCGACGCCCTCTGCGGCGACAACATGGACAACGACAACAACGGGTTCATGGACTGTAACGACAACAACTGCGGCCGCTCGGCCAACGTGACCGTCTGTGAAGGCAACGCCATCACCTGTGCCGACGACATCGACCAGGACGGCGACGGCCAGACCGACTGCCAGGACTTCGCCTGCCGCAGCTGTGACGGTGGCCTGAAGTACGCGGCACCGACCTGCGAGCCCTGTCCCAGCAACTGAGGCATTACCCTCGATGCGAACGGCGGCGCCTCCCACGGGAGGGCCGCCGTTTTCGTTCCATCAACGCGAGAAGCGCGTCACGTGCACGTCGTTCATGCCTGCCGTGGAGGAGGCTGTGTCGAAACCTACCGACGTGTCGTAGCTGAGGAGAAGCGCGACGGACTGAGCGCCAGCGTCGACGGACCGAACGCTCGCGTCGCCGGTGGAGCGGCGATTCCATAGGTTCATACCATCATCGCCGAACTCGCCGACGACGACCGACGCGGCCGTGCTTGGCACCATCGTGCCTCCCAGGTCGACGGCGTCATCCGACCAGAAAGCGACGACGTACCCGCCGTCTGGCGTCACCGCACAGGCAACGTCTGCCCCGTTCTGCCCGTCCTGACCTGGGCCGCCGTAGCGACGATCCCAAACACGTTGACCGATGGCGGAGAAACGAGCGATCCAGACATCTCGACCCGATGCAGCCGGAAGGGTGAACCCCGAGGCAAAGTCTCCCGCGCCCGTGTAGCTGCCACAGATGAGCACGTCGCCGTTGCTGAACGTGTCGACGGTGACATTGCTCTGGCCATCGAGACGCTTGTGCCAGCTGTATGCGCCACTGCTGGTTGCGCGGAACAGCACCGCGAGAGGTGCCCCATTGTTCGACGTTTCAGAGGCGCCGTCGTAGCTGATGGTGAACCCACCGGTCTGTGATGTGCCTCGGATGACGAAGGCCAAGTTGCCGCTGGGGTCAGCCGCCATGGTCTTCACCGTTCGGCTTTGCCCGAACGCCCCGGACGACACCTGGTTCCACGTAGCGTTCATCGGATTGACTCCGGTCACCTTGGCGACGACCGCATTTCGGGCCTGCTGCGTACCGCTCAGGTTGGTGGTCCCGATGGAGAGCGCATCCTGCCAGCTCGCCGCAACCGCGACTTCGTTGGCAGGGGATGCGGCGATCGATTCGGCGGTGTCCACGAAGGTGCTGCCGATACGCATCGACCAGCTTGCTTGGCCCGAGGTCAGGCGCACGAGGAAGAGGTCGTTCTCGTCCACCGAGTTCAACGCGCCGAGGCCGAAGTCGACCGACGTCGTGAAGTTGCCGAGCAGGTACACGTTGTCGCCCTGATCGATGGCCACGTCGGTCATCAGCTCCGTGCCGCCGCTCCCATACTTCGAGGCCCAAACCTCAGCTCCGTCACTGCCGAGTCGAGCCACGAAGACATCTCGCGAGTTGCTCGTCGCGAGGAGGTTGCCCCCCCCGAAGTCGATCGAGCCTTCGAAGTCGCCGCCAATCACCACCGACTCATCGGACTGCAGCACCAAGCGCTTGGGGTCGTCGCTGCTGACGTCACCAAAGCTCCGTTCCCAAATGACGTCGCCTGGCGCCGCAGCTTGGCCGCCCGTGCCGCCGCTTCCGGTGCTCATGCCGCCGGTGCCGGTGCCACCTGCGCCGCCTTGGGCGGAGGAGGTGGTGGAGGTGGAGGCGCCGCCGCTCGAGGCGGTGGTGTTGCCCACGTTGCAGGTTTTGGTGACCGAGCAGTCGGGGTCGCCGCAGGCGGCGGTCGCGGCGAGGATGGAGGGGACGGCGAGGCAGGCGAGGAAGCGTAGGGTTTTCATGGTGTCGTCGACTCCTCGACCCGAGCGGGGTCGAGGTTGCGTGAAAAGTGAAGGCGCTTCGATATTACCGCCTCGAGGCGGGTGAACCAGGGGGAGGGCACGAACAGCAGGCCGCAGACGAGGGCGGTGGCGAAGAAGCCGGGCACGCCGAAGGCGTAGATGCCGAGGTGCAGGCACAGCAGGCTCCCGTAGACCCACGGGTAGAAGCGTCGCGAGACCAGCAGCAGCAAGCCGCCGAGCTCGATGGCCACGGTAGAGAGGGCGAGCAGCTGAAAAGGCCAGGCCTCGCTGTAGTCGAAGAGCGGCTCGCCGAGGGCCCAGTGCACCGGGCTCTCGAAGTAGCGCAGGCCGACGAGGCGATGCACCGTGGGGCCATCGATCCAGTCGACGCCTTTGCTCAGCGGCATGAGCTTCGCGATGCCGGCCGCTCCGTAGATGATCCCGAACCAGGCGATCATCACCTCGATGGGCCAGCGATAGGCGAGGCTGGGCTCGGCGGGCTCGAGGTTGGGCGCGCGTCGCTTCTGCAGCCACCGGTCGAGGCTCCAGACGTCGGCGCAGGGGGCCATGGCCATCACGAGCAGGAAGAGCCAGAGGTAGGGCCACTCGTCGTGGTAGTGGCACTGCCGGTAGTAGAAGTGATGGGTGAGGGTGAAGCCCGCGAAGAGCACCCAGCTCGTGATGCGGGTGTAGAGGCCGGCCGCGAAGACGAAGGCAGCCACGAGCGTCACCGAGATGAGGGGCGGCACGAGCGTGCCGTGGAGGAAGGCCTCCGCGCCCTCCGGCAGGTAGGTGTTCGTGAGCCGGTTGGGGCGTCCGCCGATCTCGAGCAGCAGCTGCCACGACGGGCTCGTGTAGATCCACGCCACGTAGAGTCCGAGCGCGATGCGAATCGCGGCCAGGTGCTGTGGCGGGGCCTTCTCGCGGAGCCGGGCCCAGATGGTGCTGCTCATCGCGGTCCCTTTCGGCGCAGCCCGCGGCCTGCCACCGGGTGCTCGGCGTCGAGGTAGTGTTGCTGTTTGGGGTCGAAGTGCTGGATCACCGCCCCGTCGCGCAGGCGGATCTCGGCGCGTCGCCACATCGGACCCGAGGAATATCCAGCCTCGCGGAGACGCGCCTCGAGCTCGGCCTTCACGCGGTCCTTGCCGCGGTGTTCCCAGCATATCCAAGCGGTGCGCGCGTCGAGCGAGACCGGCTCGGCAAGCCACGGGTCGCCGAGGCGGAAGTAGCTGAAGGGCTCGACCTCGCCGTCGGCGTGCTCCACGAAGTAGGCGTCGGTCCACCACGTCTCCGTGGGTGCGGGCTCGACGAAGCTGAACATGCCCACGTGGCTGAAGGGGTAGACCTCGACGTGGAAGGCCACGTGGCCTAGCTCGATGAGCCCGAGGGTGGTGAGCACGATGAGCGGCATGCGCGGGATGGGCGTGGCGGCCAGCTTGCGGTAGGCGGCCGGGGCCCGTGCCCCGGCATAGACGACGAGCAGCGCGAGGAAGAAGATCTGGTCGCGCGCGTCCTGCGGTGCACGCAGCGGATAGGCCTCGTTGCGGAGCGTAGGATAGGCATCCGACCCCAGGTCGAGCGCGTTGACCACGAGGGGAACCAGGATCAGTAGCTCCGCCACCGACCACGCCCAGTGCCGCTGCCGAGCAGCCTCCGTCGTCTCCATCGTCCGGCCGAGATCTGTAAGCCCAGAACGAACGACGCCGCTAGACGCATCGTGCGGAGCGCCGAAGGCTCAGCTTCCGCCGCTTCCGCCGGTGCCACTCTCGGGGGCGCAGGCGTAGAAGCTTAGCTCGGTGTCGGCGATGGTCGCGCGCGCGCAGGTGCACCCGGCGGGCGCGGCATCGGGATCGCAGGCGCGCCCACAGCGGGCCTCGGTCGAGCCTTGAACCTGCAAGCACCACAGACCGTCGCTGCAGGTCGGTTCGCCAGACTGGTTGACGCACACCTCGTCGAGACCGGCAGAGCCGCTCGGCTCGCAGGTGAACGCCGTGAGGGCATCGTTGACCCAGCAGGTCGTACCCGCGGCGCACTCGGTCGGGTCGACCTCGCAGCCGCCGGTGACCTCACCCCCGGCCCCGCCCGCGCCGCTCGTGTCGTCGTCGTCACCGCAGGCGACGAGCCCCACGCCCAACCCGAAGACCACCAAGACCAGCTTTCGAAGCATGCCTGTGAGCCTAGATAGGCGCGCCTGCATTCGCTACCCATCGCCGCGAAGCGATGGTCTTTTGCGTGAGCTCGTGCTGGTGCTCGCGGCCTGCGGGGGTTGAACGTCGACGAAACCGACGTTGGATGGGCGCAGGGTGGGTCTGCAGGGGTTGAACGTCGACTTGGCCGACGTTGGATGGGCGCAGGGTGGGTCTGCAGGGGTTGAACGTCGACTTGGCCGACGTTGGAGGCCTGCAGGGGTTGAACGTCCCGGAATGGGATGTTGGGAAGTTGCAGACTGAACCTACTGGGCTCGAACGTCCTATTTCGGGACGTAGAGTCCCTGCAGACGTTCAACGTCTG
>JAUHZF010000029.1 GCA_030426145.1 Polyangia bacterium | reverse complement strand
GCCGTTCCCTGGGCCGCGCTCGGCGTGGGGATTTTTCTCTTCGCCGTGGAGGCGACCGGGATGGCTGCGCTCCCCGGCGGACCGCTCGTTTACCTCGTGCTCCTCGTCGTCACGGCGGCCCATGCCATCCATCACGGTCGAGGCCATTCCACCCCCGCGGTAGAGCCTTCAGTCGATGCGACCGAACAGGGCGGCGACCGGTTGGGCACCCTGGGCACCTTGACCGCCGGCATCGCGCACGAGCTGAACAACCCCCTCACCTACCTCGAGATCGATCTGAAGGAGGCGGAGGAGCTGCTCGCGCAGGACGACCTCTCACCGGATCGAACCCGTCAGCGCCGCGCGGGGCAGCTCATCCACGAGGCCCTCGAAGCCACCGAGACGATGCGCCGCACCGTGCGCAGCCTTCAGGTCTTCGCCCGGTCGCGCCCCGTGGACGAGCACGCGAGCACGTCGCTGGCCGAATGCGTGCGCAGCGCGGTCAGTCTGACGCAGCCCGAGCTCGACCGCCGCGCCGACCTCGAAGTGGTCCTCGGCGACTGTCCTCCCGTGGCCATCGCCAAGACGGAGCTCACGCAGGTCCTGGTGAACCTCATCCGCAACGCCGCAGCACGCTTCGACGAGCACAAGCGCGGGCGGCTCCGCATCTCGGGCGAGGTTGCGGAAGACATGGTTCACCTCACATTCAGCGACGACGGTCTCGGCATGCCTCCACGCGTGGCCGATCACGCTTTCGCGCCCTTCGTGACCCTTCACCCGGAGAGCGCCAAAGCCCTCGCCGGAAGCGACGTCGGGCTGCGGCTTGCGGTGTGCCACGGCATCGTATCTGCAGCGGGCGGTCGGATCTCACTCGACAGCGATCCCGACGGCACCACCGTCCGCCTCAAGCTCCCCATCGCGAGCGCCAACGCCGACACCGACGCCGGTCACTCGTCGCCGCCGTCGGTCTCGGGCGCCATGACCCCACGCCGTTACCGGCTGCTCCTCATCGATGACGACCGCCGCGTCGCCCGTGCCCTCAAGCGCGCGCTCAAGCCGCACCAGGTGGTGGCCTTCTCGGGAGGCGAGGCGGCCATGGCCTGGCTGGCCGAAGAAGACGATCGTCCCGCATCGGTCGATGCGGTCATCTGCGACGTGATGATGCCAGGCCTCACCGGTCCCGACGTGCACCGCCGCCTCGACCGCGAGCACCCAGAGCTGGCCGCCCGCATGATCTTCATCACCGGCGGCATCACGAGCCCCGAGCACCGCGCCTTCTTCGCCGAACACGAGCTCCCCTGCCTCGACAAACCCGTCGACCTCGAAGCCCTCGACCGGCGCATCGCCGCGATCGCGCCTCCCGGCGGAGCCCCCCTGCCGCTCGCGCGACCTCAGGTCTCGAACGGGACGCGAAACTCGGGTGGCCCCGAAGGCTGACCGAGCGCCCGAGGCCGGCTATGGTCGCGCCATGCCCGAAGAGGGTCCGCTCGACGCTTTGATGAAGGGGCTGCGCGCTCCTGCGCCGCACCTGCCCGACATGCCCGTTCACCCGAGGGTGCTCACCCTCCCCGGGCCTGATGGCGCAGCGCTTCTATTCGTGGTGTGGCGTGACCCCGGAGGGGCCAAGGCTCTACACGAAGCGCTCCGCCCCCTCGTGGAAGCGGCGCTGCTCAGCGAGCTGAGCCGTCCGGCCGAGGGCGCGATGGAGGTTCCGCTCGCGCGTCTGAGGGTGCTCTCCTTCTCCGCCATCGAAGAGGCGGAGGCGGCCGTCGCCGCCTTCGGACTCCGCCCCGTCCCGCTCGACGCGAGCTGGCGCGACGTGGTGGCCAAAGCGCGCGGCGAAGCGAGTGTCGTGGGCCGCGAGGTCCCCGACGAACCCACCGCTGCCTTCGTCGCCCCCGCCACGGCCACGAAGGTCGCGCTCGAGCTCGAGCCGGCCCTGCGAGAGCGATGCGGCGATGAAGTTTGGGGCGCGCGCCCCGGCGCCTTCTTCGCACGCGCCGTCGAGCTCTTGAACCGAACCAGCGATTGGGGACCCGACCTCGCCGCCGTGGACGCCTTCGCGGCCGAGGTGGTTCCCACCCAGACCGACTGTGTGCGGTGGATCCCCCCCTTCTGCTTTCAGGCCCTCTGCGACGCGGTCGCCCTCGCCGCGGCCGAAGACCTGGGCGTGAAGATCGCGTGGGCCGAAGGCACCCCCGACGACGATGGCCTCGCCCCCCCACCGCTCGTCGCCATCGAAGCGACCGGCGCCCCGCGCTACCTCGCCATCGGCGAGGAGCTCCTGCGATGGTGTGTCATGCCCCTCCGCGAAGGGGAAACCGTGCCCCCACTGAGCGCGTGGGTACGCGACCGATTCGCAGGCGCATGAGTTCCCCCATCCGGTGAAGCAGACGTGTGCTACCACCTCCGGCCATGACCCGCGCGAAGTCCGGCCTTCTCTTCTGCTCCCTGCTCGTCGCCTGCGGCCCAGCCCAGACCACCACGACGCCACCAGCACCGACCGCTTCGGCGACGGCGACCACCGGGGCACCTGAGCCCGCGGTCGCCTTCGACCTCCTCGCGCCCTGGACCGGCCCCTACGACGGCGTGCCCCCGTGGGACCACACCGAAGATACGGCAGCTTTCCGTCCCGCGTTCGATGCCGCCATCGACAAGTGGCTGGCGGAGGTGAAGGCCATCGCCAACAGCAGCGAGCCCGCCACCTTCGACAACACGGTGGCCGCCCTCGACCTCAGCGGGCGTCCGCTCGACCGCGTCTCGACCCTCTTCTTCACGCTGGCAAGCAGCCGAAACACCCCCGCCGTGCAGAAGCTGACCGGCGTCGTGCGTCCGAAGATGAGCAAGGCGCAGGACGAGGTCTTTTTCGACACGAAGCTCTTCGAGCGCATCACCAAGGTCTACGAGGCACGCGAGAGCTTGAAGCCTCAGCAGAAGCGCCTCGTCGAGAAGACCTACGAGGACTTCGTGCGCCGGGGCGCCAAGCTCACGCCCGACCAGCAGAAGCGAATGGGTGAAATCAACGCGCGCCTGGCCACGTTGTTCACCGACTTCGGCAATCGCGTCCAGGCCGACGAGGACAGCACGGTGAAGCTCACCGAAAAGGATCTCGCCGGTCTGCCCAAGGCGCTCGTCGGGGTCTACGAAGCCGCGGCCAAGGAGCGCAAGCTCGAGGGCTATGCGGTGGTCAACACCCGCTCCGCCGTCGATCCGTTCCTGACCTTCTCTGCCAATCGGGCCCTCCGCGAGAAGGTATGGCGCGCCTTCGTCGACCGTGGCGACCATGGCGACGCGAACGACACCAACGAGATCATCACGCGAATCGTCGCCCTCCGCGCCGAGCGCGCCAAGCTGCTCGGCTACGCGAGTCACGCCCATTGGCGAATGTCGGACACCATGGCCAAGGACCCCCAGAAGGCCATGAAGCTCATGAACGAGGTCTGGCCGGTCGCCAAGAAGCGCGTGCGCGAGGAGGTCGCCGACATGCAGCGCCTCGCCAAGAAGCTCGGTGACGACATCACCATCGAGCCTTGGGACTACCGCTACTACATGGAGAAGGTCCGCAAGGAGCGCTTCGACCTCGATCAGAACGAGATCAAACAATACTTCGTGCTCGATAACATCGTTCAGGCCTCTTACTACATGGCCGAGCGGCTCTACGGGTACGGCTTCAAGGAGATCACGGGCACGGTCCCCACTTTCCACCCCGATCAGCGGGTCTTCGAGGTGGTGAACAAGGCCGACGGGAGCCATGTCGGGTTGCTGTATCGCGACGACTTCGCACGCCAGTACAAGCGGTCGGGGGCGTGGATGAACACCTCGCGCTCGCCCTATGCAGCCGGCGGCGGCAGCACGCCGATCGTGACGAACAACAACAACTTCACCAAGGGGAAAGCGGGTGAGCCCGTGCTCATCAGCCTCGACGATGCGAGCACCCTCTTCCACGAGTTCGGGCACGCCCTGCACTACCTCTCGATGAAGGTCGAGTACCCCTCCCTCACCGAGACGCCACGCGACTTCGTCGAGTTCCCGAGCCAGGTTCACGAGAATTGGGTCCTCACGGCCGACGTGCTCGACAAGTTCGCGCGGCACTACGAGACCAAGAAGCCGATGCCGAAGGAGCTCATCGACAAGGTGATGAAGGCACGGACCTTCAACCAGGGCTTTGCGACCGTGGAGTATCTGTCGGCGGCCCTCGTCGACATGGCCCTCCATACCGACCCCAACGGCAAGGTCGACCCCGACGCCTTCGAGAAGGCGACCACCAAGCAGCTCGGCATGCCGCGCGAGATCGTGCTGCGACACCGATTGCCGCAGTTCAACCACCTGTTCACGTCCGATGCCTACTCGGCCGGCTACTACTCGTACCTTTGGTCCGACGTCATGGCCGCCGACGCCTGGCTCGCTTTCGAGGAGAAGGGCGACCCCTGGCACCCCGCCACCGCGGCCGCTTTCATCAAGCACATCCTGTCGACGGGCAATGCAACCGACCGCAACGAGGCCTACCGCGCCTTTCGCGGACGCGACCCCAAGGTCCAAGCGCTGCTGAAGAACCGCGGATTCCTATGAGAACGCGATGGGCGGGTCGAAGAGCAACCTCCAGGGCATAGCCGAAGCAGTGGTCGAGCTACTGCGTTCGGTGGGGTGGTTCGGCATCGCCCTGGCGCTCGCGCTCATTCTCGTTCTACGGGTCGCGCTGCCGCGCTCGGAGCGCCGCCGACTGCGCGCCCCGGCGCTACTGCTCGCCGCTCACGTAGCGCTTCGCCTGTTGCTGATGGGCCTAGGCGACGAGTCGGTGGGACGAGAGCCGCTCTACTTCTTCGAGCTGCTCACCCTGCTGCTGTCGATCGGACGAAGTTGCTTCATCCTCGCCTTCGACGTCGTCCTCGGGAGACGCCTCCATCAACCACTGCCCGCGATCATTCGCGACATCCTGCAAGGTGTGGTCTACGCCGGCGTGACCGTGGTCACCTTGCGTGCGGTCGGGGTCGACACGGGCTCGCTCTTGACCACCTCGGCCTTGCTCACCGCCGTCGTCGGTTTGTCGTTGCAGGACACGCTGGGCAACGTCTTCGCCGGACTCGCCATCCAGGCCCAGCGTCCTTTCGACATCGACGATTGGATCCAACTCAATGACGGCGGCCCCATCGTCGGTCGTGTGGTCGAGATCAACTGGCGCGCGACGCGTGTCATCACCCGTGACGACGTCGAGCTCATCGTCCCCAACGCGTCGCTGGCCAAGGCGCCGATCGCCAACTACTCGAAGCCGACCTCCCTCGTTCGCCGCAGCCTCTACTTCCAGGGCCCCTATGGCGTCCCCCCCGGCCAGGTCATGGCCGCCATCGCCGAGGGTCTTCACGACCTCCCCTACGTAGAGGCCGACCCCGCGCCGAACGCTCTGGTGGCCGCCTTCGACGACAGCGGGATCCGGTATTGGGTGCGGTACTACACGCGAGACTTTCAACGCTGCGAGGTCACCGACGCCGAGGTGCGCGCACGCATCTGGTACGCGCTGGATCGACACGGCATCTCCATTCCCTTTCCCATTCGCACCGTTCGCATGGACATGGTCGACCCTGCCCAAGACCGCGCGCGCGGGTACGAGATGCGCGCGGCGGCATTGGCCGACGTCGACCTGTTCAAGGTACTGCCCGAAACGGCCCTCACCCAGCTGGCCGCAGCGAGCGAAATCCGCAGGTACACGGCGGGCGAGCTCATCCTTCGCCAGGGCGAGAAGGGCGACGAGCTCTTCGTGGTCGAGCGGGGTGACGTGAGCATCCTCTACACGGCTCCGCGTGAGGCGCGTCCTACCGTGCTCGCCGAGCTCGGCCGGGGTGACTTCTTTGGCGAGATGGGCTTGATGACGGGCGAGGAGCGCACCGCCTCGGTACGCGCCGACACCGAGTGCGAGCTCGTCGTGGTCGACAAGAGCGCCCTCGCGCCGGTCCTCGACGGCCACCCGGAGCTCGCGGAACAGATCAGCCGCCTCTTGGTCGCCCGCCAAGACAAGCTCGCCGACCATCTCGAGAGCTTGCCTCCGAGTCGCCGCGCCGAAGCCGAAGACCGCAGCAGTCAGCTCCTGGGCAAGATTCGCGACTTCTTTTCCTTGTGAACCGTCACCAGAGGGCCTCGACTCCGGCGCGGGTACAATGGGTTGGTCATGCGAGATCCCGCAGTGGGGTTCATCCCCGGCATCGACCCCGATGGGCAACCGAGCGACCGACCGGACTTCGATCCGGAGCTTCGTGCTGGCCTCGCCATCGTGGGTGGCATGTTCCCGCCGACGATTACGCCGGAGCTCATCGACTTCATGCGCGTGTCCTAGGCCGGTCCGCCTCTCGAGACGCTACTCGCGGACCGCGCCATTCGCTGCGAAGACCGCATCTTCGAAGGACACGAGGGATACGAGCTCGAAGCTACCGTGTTTCGTCATGAGGGGGCCGAGGGGGTGCGGCCGGGCGTGCTCTTCGTGCACTCGGGGGGGCTCATGTTTGGCGACCGGTTCAGCGGACTGGACCGAATGCTCGACTTCGTGGAGCGACTCGGCGTCGTCTTGGTCTCGGTCGAATACAGGCTCGCGCCTGAGCACCCGGACCCCTACCCGCGAGAAGACGTCTACGCGGCGCTGGAGTGGGTGGCGTCGGAGGCCCACACGCTCGGAATCCGCCTCGACCGCCTTCTCATCGCCGGAGCCAGCGCAGGAGGGGGACTCGCAGCTGGTGCCGCGCTCGCCGCTCGGGATCGAGGCGGCCCCCGCATCTGCGGCCAGCTGCTGGACTATCCGATGCTCGACGATCGAGGGCTAACGCGCTCGACCCACCAGTTCGACGGGGTTGGGGTATGGGATCGCGTGAGCAACGAGACGGGGTGGAGCGCGTTGCTCGGGGAAGCGCGTGGCGGCCCGGATGTCTCGCCCTACGCCGCGCCGGCGCGTGCGAGTGACCTTCGTGACCTACCGCCGGCATTCCTCGATGTCGGCAGTGCGGAGATCTTTCGTGACGAGGCGGTGGCCTATGCTGACGCCCTTTGGAATGCCGGTGGCCACGCCGAGCTTCACGTCTGGCCAGGGGGATTTCACGCCTTCGACATCTTCGCGCCGCACACTGCGCTTTCTCGTGGGATGATCGCAACACGGCATGCGTGGATGGCGCGCATGCTGATGGACTGAATGCATGCAGGAGCTGCTCGCCCGATTGAAGACGCTCGACCCGAATGCAAGCTTGGCGCTACGCGTCATCGCTTGCTTCGACGAGCTGGTCCGGGGCGGGGTCAACGCCCAAGCTCTGCTTGGTGCTGCCGCATCGCTGTCGGGTTGTGTCGCGGGCTACAGCAGGGCGTCATCCGCGACCTCGATGCGGGTGTCGCCCGGCGGCGAGGTTCTCTCCGAGCCAGGGCCAGCGGCGCCGCACGGTGCCATCGAAGCCGACGGTCTATGCGTCTGGATCGAGCGCCAAGGTCCCGCACAGGCGAACGACGCCATGATCCTCGAGCGCCTCGCGCTCGCGCTCGCGATTCGCCACGGCGGGCGCGCCGAAGATCCGTTGCGGCGCCTGGGCGCCCTGCTCGATGCGGGTGTCGACGCCGAACAACGCCGCGCTGCGGCGGCCAAGTTGGGGCTGGCACCGCGTAGCCGCTATCGCGTGGTCAGCCTTCCGCTCTTCGCAACCTGGAACCACCATCCCCAAATGCTCGAAGACGTCGTGGCGACGCGCTTCGGTCCCATGCACGTGGGCGTGGTCTCCTCCGAGGTGACGACTGTCGACGCCCGCCCTTGTGGCATCGGTGCAGCGATGGCCGTCGACTCTCTTCATCGCTCGTTCTCGACGGCCCTCGTGAGCCTTCGACTCTGCACCCTTCCCTCCGTCCCGGTCGTGGTCGCCGACGACTACGGCGGTTTGGTGGAGCTGCTCGCGCAATGCTCGATGGACCAACCGCTGCTCGACGTGGAAGAGCTCGAGCAGGTCATGCAGCACTCGTGGGCAACCTGCACGCTCGACGCTTTATTGCGAGCCTCGTCGGTCCGCGAGGCCGCGCGCATCGCCGAGGTCCACCACAGCACCATGCAGATGCGGATCGAGACCATTCGCGGCCTGCTTCCCTTCGACCCCCTCGACGGCATGGGCCGCACTCGCATCGGGATCGCTTTCCTCGCCTGGCGTCTTCGCCACTCTTCGGTCCTCGACCTGCCCCCCGCCTCCCGCCGTTGAGCTGCCCGCCATGTGGCGGGTGTTGCGCTGAGGGTTTGGGCCGACCGGCGGTTATGAGCCTCCACCGTGCTCGCTAGCCTCAGGTTTCCAAACCGTTTCGAGACTGATGCCGCACGGCGTCAGAGGAGGTCTGAGCATGAGCAAGCTGAGCACAGCGCTAGATGGGGTCCTGGATGGCGTGGTGACGGGGTCCCCACGGGTTCCCGGCGTGGCCGCGATCGCGACGAATCGCGATGAGAACATCTACGAGGGCGCTCGCGGAGAGCGCGTTCTCGGCGGAGGTGAGGCCTTCACGACCGACACGGTCTGCGCCATCTTCTCCACCACGAAAGCGATCGGGGGCACGGCATGCCTCCAGCTCGTCGAGGAGGGCAAGCTCGATCTCGACGCCCCCGCGAAGACCTACGCTCCTCGAATCGGCGCGTTGAAGGTCATCGAGGGGTTCGATGCCAACGGACAACCCAAGCTACGTCCGCCGAAGCGAGACATCACCACCCGTCATCTGCTCACGCACACCGCGGGCTTCGCCTACGACTTCTTCAACGAGACCTACACGAAGCTCGCCGACGACCACGGGCAACCGAGCGTCATCACTGCAACTTGGGACTCGATCGAGACGCCGCTCCTGTTCGACCCGGGAGAAGCATGGGAGTACGGCACGAACATCGACTGGGCCGGCATGGTTGTGGAGGGCATCACGGGCAAGCGGCTCGGCGACGTGTTCGCCGAAAGAATCTTCGGGCCCCTCGGCATGACGTCGACCTCGTTCTCCATGACGCCGGATATGCGCTCCCGGCTCTCGCGCATCCACGCCCGCACGGCGGACGGCGGACTCGACCCGATGGCCGACTTCGAGCTGCCCCCGGAACCCGAGGTTCATATGGCAGGTCACGGGCTCTACGGCACGGCGGATGACTACGTGAAGTTCATTCGCATGTGGTTGAACGACGGCAAGGGGCCTGATGGCCAACGAATCCTCAAGCCCGAGACGGTCGAGATGGCATGCCGCAATCACCTACCCGAGGGCATGAACATCAAGATGCTCCCTGGCGTGAACCCGGCATTGTCGAACGACGCCGAGTTCTTTCCTGGAATGCCGAAGACCTGGGCCCTCTCGTTCATGATCAACGAGGAGCAGGCACCGACCGGTCGTCCCGCGGGAGCACTCGCGTGGGCGGGTCTGGCCAACCTCTACTACTGGATCGACCGTAAGAACGGGCTTGGTGGCTACTGGGCGACGCAGATCTTTCCGTTCGCGGACGCGACGTCGGTCGGCGGCTACTTCGACTTCGAGAAGGCCGTCTACGACAACGCGCTCTGAGCGCCGCGTCATTCAACCGTCGACGAGGCGGCGCACGAGGCGGTCGCGTAGCGGCCTCGGCAGACGTGCGCCGGCTCGGGCTGCGAGGGCCAAGGGCTGGGGAAAGTCGATGCGCGCGGGACGGTTCGGGAGGGCGCGCAGGATGCGCTGTGCCGCATCCTCGGGCGACATGAGCTGTGGCATGGATTCGCGACGGTGCTCCACCATGTCGGTGTCGATGAAGCCCGCGTAGATGTTCGTCACCGCCACGCCGTGAGGCGCGACATCGAGCCTCAGGCACTCGAGCACCATGGAGAGGCCAGCCTTGGGGCCACAGTAGGCCGCGCTGCCAGGTAGGGCACCAAAGCTCGAGAGAGAGCTGACCCCCACGAGGTGTCCCCGCCCGCGCGCCACCATGGCGGGAAGCGCGGCAGTCAGCGTGGCCACGGCGCCACAGAAGTTGACGTGACAGGGACCCGCCAACGCCTCCCAGCTGTACGGAGGAGCCTCGAGCTCGGGACCGACCCCCGCGTTCGCCACCACGAGGTCGAGCCCGCCGAGCCGCGCGTCGAGGTCGCGCACCGCCGTCACCGTTTCATCGCCCTGGCTCACGTCGAGGATCTGCGTCATCACCTCGGCGCCCTGGTCGCGACAAACCGCTGCGGTGGCATCGAGCGCCTCGGCGCCACGTGCCACCAGCGCGAGCTTGGTCCCTGGTTCGGCGAGGCCCAAGGCGAGGGCGCGACCGAGGCCCCGCGAGGCACCGGTGATGAGGACGCTGCGAAACATGGTGCTGACAGGCTACCCGGGGCGCGGCCGCGGCGTCATGCTGGTGGCGTGAACGAGACGCGTCGCCGCTGGCTCTCGCTCCTCTTTGCGTTAGGGGGTCTCACTGCGATCGTGTGGCTCGCGGCCGACATCGGCACCGATCGACTGCTCGCGGCGGCGCGAGAGCTGGCGGGCTACTGGCCTGTCGTGCTGGGGCTGGAGGGCGCGCGCATCGCGACCGACGCGGCCGTCGTACGAACGCTCTACGGCGAGCGAGGCTCCCATCTCGATTGGCGCGGCTTGGCCCACGCATCGCTCGTCGCCTACCCCGTCAATCTGTTGCTCCCCGCGGGCCGCCTGGGCGCCGAGGCGCTGCGGGCCGCCCTCTTGCGGCGGGAGGTAGGTCTGCCTCGCGTGGCGAGCGCGGCTGTTCTGCAGCAGGCGCTGCCGCTGCTCTGCCAGTCCATCATCGCCATTCCGGTGGCGGTGGTGGCCTTGGTCGTCTGGGGTCCCACCTGGCTGAGCGGCCTGGTCGCACTTCAAGCCGTCACCGCCATCGCCCTGTCGACGACACTGCTCTTCGCGATGCGTCGTCCGGCCGTCGGCGCCCTCGTCGAGCGCCTGAGCGTACGCCTCGGGGCCGCGACGACCGAGGTGCAAGCGGATCTCCGCGTCATTGGCCTGCCGCGGCGGGCCTTGCTGCTGTCTGCGCTCTCGCGGCTCTGTCTCGGGGCTCAGGTCGTGGTGTTGGCGCTCGCGGTGGGCGTGCCGCGCGGTTTCGTGGGCGGGCTGCTCACCCTCGGCGTGCACCTGGTCGGACTCGCGCTCGGCGATCTCATCCCCGCTCAGCTCGGAGCCACCGACGGAGCGCTCGCTTTCGGGGCCGAGCCCCTCGGGGCACCCGCCGCATCCCTCGTGGTGGTCTCGCTCATGTTCCACGCGAGCCAACTCGTGTGGGCCGCCATCGGCGCGGCCGCGGCCCTGCGCCTGCCCCAACACCGAGCGAGCGCCGGCGGCGACGAGTAGCCACGTATTCAACCCTCAGCGAAGCGGCGGCGTGAAGTGGTCCATCAGCCAACGCGTGGGCCCAGGAAACCACCGCGCGGCCGCGTTCATCCGGGGGTAGATCACCCGCGCGCGACGTCGCAACACCGCCCGGTGCACGAGCTCGGCGAGTTGCTCGACCGTGCCCGTGGGTTGCAGCTCGAGCATGCGGCTACGCTCGTACTTCTGCAAACCCTGCTGCCCCATGTCGGTGGTGGGGATGATGCCGGGATAGACCGTCACCACGTGCACCCCCGTTCCCCGCAGCTCACCGCGCAAGGCCTCGGACGCGGCGGCGAGAGCCCCCTTGGAGGCGTTGTAATAGAACATGCCCGGGGTCGGAGCGAGGGAGGCCATGGAGGCGATGTCGACGATGCAACCACTTCCCCGGCTGAGCATCGACGGCAGCACGGCACGGGTGAGTCGCATCGGCGCCATTACGTTCACCCGCAGCGAGTGCTCGCCGCGCTCGACATCGATGTCCGCCGTGGGACCCACGACTTGAATCCCGGCATTGTTGACGAGCACGTCGATGGGTCCGAGCGCCTCCTGAGCGGGCTCCAACCAGTCCGTCGCACGGTCGAGATCCGACAGATCACAGGGTCGCACGAAGCACTCGACGCCGAGCGCTTCGGAGAGGGCCTTCAGCCGCTCCTCTCGACGGGCCACCAGTGTCAACGAAGCCCCATCCCGTGCAAACCGACGCGCGATGGCCTCGCCGATGCCAGCCGACGCCCCCGTGATGGCTACATGCATGTCCATGGCGCTACCGTGGTCGGCGCGCTCGGTCTACCGAAGAGCCGACACGTGCGCGCCCAAAGCGATCATCGATCGCTTTGCAGGCCTCTCGGTACACGGTGAAGCTCGGAAAACGATCGATGATCGCCTTCGCGACGCGAAGGAGCCGGGACGCTGCGACGCGCGGTCCTCGCACTCGGATCCCTGAAGCAAGGGATGGCACACATGGGCGCATCCTTCCTGCGCAACCTCGCCCGATGCTCGCGGCCATGTGGTGGCACGCAACCTGCTATCCCACTCGTCATGAACCAACTCCGATGGCTGATGGCCGCCACCATGACCCTGATGACGACGGGATGCGACACCATGGGTGTCGAGGACTGTGCGGACCGTGAAGTGTTCGTGACGTACGGCTCGGACATCGCCGGCGAGGACGCCGAAACGAGCTGTGTCGAAGCGCCAGCGGACTGCGGTGACGAGGTCACCTGTGCCTGCCTGGGCGCAACGATGGAGACCGGTGGGACCAACTGGTCCTTCTGCCTAGACGCGGGGTCCTGCACCGACACTGAGGCCGGCGTCGAAGTCTTCTGCCCCGGCGGCTGAATCGGCGGCCAACCGCAGGACCTACGGGGGTCAAACGAAGATCGAGCAGCAGGTGAGCGCACCGTCGGCTTTTCGCACCTCGGAGGTGCCGACCTCGATCACGCGCAGGCCGAGCTCTTCGAGGGCGGCGCGCAGGGTGGGGCAGCCACCGGCAACGATGACGGTCGCTCCACAACCGACGGCATTGGCGCCATGAGCTTCGGCTTCGGGCACCACGATGACGTGCTTGGCCGAGAAGCGGGCGGGCGAAACCGTATCCGGCGCGACGAGAACGACGTCGTCGACGGGTGACGAACAGACGGACTTGAGGTGGAGTCCGTCGACCACCATCGGGACCACGGCAAACCCGAGCGGGCCGAAGACCCGCGCCACGGCCGCCACCCCCTCACCATTGGTGCGCCTACTACGGCCGACGTAGATGGTGTCGCCGACGCGCAGCACATCTCCGCCGTCGAGCGTCGCCGGTGCGTCCATCTCGTGAAGCGTTAGGCCCCGCGCCTGCAGCGCATGGCGCACGGGCGCCCCTTCGCCATGGCGCGTCGGATGACCGAGACGCGCGATCAGTGCGTGCCCTTTGGCGACCACCGCCGTGTCTTCCACGAAGACGCAGTCGGGATGTGCCTCGTCGGCATCGAGCTCGACCACTTCGTCCACCACCTGAGCCAGGGCCTTCACGTAAGCGCCATGCTGACGGCGCGCCTTGCTCAGGTTGATCGGCCGCGGGTCGCTGCGGATGGCATCGACGAAGCTCTCGGGGATGGCTCGTGTGATGGCGGTGACCATGCTCGAGGCGTAACAATCCTTCGCGCTGGCGACGACCGTCAACCCGGCCGGTGGATGCGCTCACTCGGGATAAGACTCGAGGTGGTTCACGTCGGAGCAGGACTCGTAGCCTTCCAGGTCCGACAAGGCGGCCAAGCATCGCAACTTGCGAGGATAGACCCCCCCCAATGCCTTCTCTTCTCCCTGGAGCTCGGATTCACAGGTGGGAAGAGGCTTGTTCGAGAGCTCGCGGAGGTTCCCGCAGGCCTGGTCGAGGAGCTCGGCGCGCTCCCGACGCCCGGCAGCCGACGATATGGCCCGATAGCCGACGCTGACCCCGGCCAGGACGACGAGAAAGAGGACCCCTCCAAGCAGTTTCTTCGCAGTTCGTGTGAGCATGTTGCAGGTTACGCCCACTCACGATCCCCCCTTCCGCGCCAGAATGGGTCACTGTATGGGGCCCTACGGCTCAGCTTCTGGCGTGGTGCGATCGGGGCAAAGGAGACGACACGCCGCCTCGACCATCGACGCCTCGATCTGCGCTTCGGCATCGGCGCCCGTCGCTCCGGTGAGACTCTCGAGCTCCCCGGGGCTGAGCAGCGCCATGCGCACCGTGGAGTAAGAGAGAGCTTGAATCGAGACGCGAATGTCGAGCTCCGATAGGCCGAGTCTCGGGCTGAGCAGCTTGGCTGCATGGCCGATGATCTGGGCCATGTAGTGCGGCTGGCGGCTTGGGTGAAGCTCACCTCGCGCCGCGTTGGTCAGGAGTCGCAACTCGACGAGCGCCTTCTCTCGACACACGAACCGATAGTGTTCCCGCATCGCGTGCCGCACGAGCTCCACCGTCGGCTGCGTCGCATGCTCATCGGCGTGGGAGAACAACTCCGCGGCCAGCGCCCCAAGCCGTTCGTAGTACCCGTCGAGGCAAGCCTCCAGCAGCGTATCCTTGTTGGAGAAGTAGTACTGCAGCGTGCCTAGGCCCACGCCCGCTCGCTCGGCAACCCTACGCAGCGAGATCGCATTGCGCGGCTGCGTGTTGCGTAGCTCGTGGTGGGTGGCTTCGAGGATGCGGTCGTAGGTCTCTCCGGAATCCGCGCCGGGCGGTCTTGCCATCTCTCATTCTAACAATCCTTCGTGATGGCGACGACCGTCAGCCAGCCCGGCACGAGCGCTCGGTGGCTTCGTCGAGCGGGAAGTAGCTCTCGATGCGAAGCTCTTCGAGGGTGACGTTCTGGGGCGCGCTGAACACCGTGAGGGTGGTCAGGAAGGCAAGGGACAGGTCGCCGCGCACGAGTCGGACGCTGAATACGGGATCGGTGGCGATGGAGAAGTCCGGACGACGCCAATCGGCGGGCACGTCGGGGTAGGTCGTGAGCTCATCGATGAGCGAGGTCATGCCATCGTCCTGCGGGTCGGCCAGCGCCTCGCGCTGCATGCGGGCGAGGAGGTGCTTGGCCACGTTCTCCCAGTCTTCGATGAAGGGCCGCAGGCCAGCCGGATCGAAGATGAGCTTGCACGCGTTCATCGGCAGCTCGATCGCCGTCGGATCTGCGAGCACCTGCCCCAGCAGACGCTGGCCTCCGTGGTTGGTGCGTAGGATGTCGTAGCGCTTGTTCATCACCACCAGCGGAAAGGGCTCGTGCTGGGCCATCATCTGCTCGAGGGCGTGGTTGATGGCCGGGGGCAGCCCGTTCGAGATGTCCGGCTCGTCGAAATGGGGCTCGTACCCCGCTGCAACGAGCATCTCGTTCTGTGCTCGTAGCGGCACCTGCATCGCGGCGCCGAGACGCAAGACCATGTCGGGGCTCGGCGCCGAGCGTCCCGTCTCCATGAAGCTCAGATGGCGGGCGGAGACATCGGCCGTGAGCGAGAGGTCGAGCTGGCTGAGCCCTCGTTTGCCCCGCCAGTACTTGAGGAGGGCGGGAAACAGCCCCGACTTCTTGGTCGCCGTCGTCACGCCCCTGAATCTACGGGATGCGTCGGGACCTGTCGCTTACCCCATGGGGTCATGACTGCGCCGAGGGCGAGAAATGTCGGGTTTCAACCCAGGGAGATCACCCGACTTTACCCGACCACGTCATTGAGTGAGCCCGCCGCGGTGCCCACCATGGCGCCATGACGACCTACCGATTCGCAGACGCTACTCCCCGCTTCGTGGACGTCGGCCACAGTGACGTGGCGGTGCGCCAGTTCGGCCAGGGCCCTGACCTCGTCCTGGTGCACGGCTGGCCGCTGCACGGCGCCACCTACCGCGACCTGGTCCCTCACCTTGCCGAGCAGTTCACCTGCCACGTCATCGACCTGCCAGGCGCCGGCCTCACACGGTGTCGCGACCCCAAGGCGATCGAGCTGGGTCGACATGCCGAGACCGTCGGGGCCACCATCGATGCCCTCGGTATCGGACGCTATGCGCTTCTCGGCCACGACAGCGGCGCGATGGTCACTCGGCTGGTCGCCCATCAGCACGGTGAGCGCGTGGCGGGGTCGGTGATGTGCAACACCGAGATCCCCGGCCACGTGCCCTGGCAGCCCATGCTCTACAAGGCCGCGGGCGCAGTGCCGCTCGGCGACGCCATCTTCAAGCTGTTGCTCCGCAACCGTTGGTTCCGAGGCACGGATGCCGCCTTTGGCGCGTGTTTCGAGGACATGCGCCTGCTCGACGGCGCCTTCGGCGACCTCTTCATCCAGCCCTTGTTGAACGACCGCGCCGCACTCGATGGGGCCATGGCCCTCATCCGCAACTTCGACCAGAAGCTGATGAAGGGCCTGGGTCGCATCCATCGCGAGATGACGGCGCCGAGCCTGCTCATATGGGGTGCGAACGATCCCTTCTTTCCTCTCGCCAAGGCCGAGAAGATGCTCTCCCAGTTCACCGCGGGTGCCGAGCTCGAGGTCTTGCGACCCGGCAAGCTGTTCGTGCACGAAGAGCGCCCCGCGGACGTCGCGCGCCGCGCCCTCCCCTTCCTCGAGCGCTGCTTTCGCACCCCCGACGTTCGCGCGGCCTAGAAGTTCAGGTCACCTGGCCGCCGGCGGCGATGACCGCCGCCACGAGGGTCTGCGCGAGCAGTTGCTTGAGCTCGGCCCGCTCGACGTCACGACGCTCGATCCAGTCTAGGCTCGCGGCTTCGACGAAGCCGACCCAACCTCGGAGGGCCGCGCGCATGAGAGGCGTCGGGGCGCTGAAGGGCAGCGAGGTCTGGAGGCGCTCGACGAAGGCCTCTCGCGTGCCCTCCACGATGGCGAGCACCTCACGGTCGCTGCCGATCCCGCTGCGCAAGAGGAGCGCGTAGGCTCGGAAGTTCTCCTCCACGTACTCGAGGTAGGCGTCGAGCTTGGCGTGAAGGAGGTCGACGTCCCCCGGGGTGGCCTCGGGGGGCTCGGTGCGGTCGAGGAGATCTTGGGCCGCATCCCGCACCACAGCCACGTAGAAGTCTCGCTTGCCCGGAAAGTAGTGGTAGAGCAGGCCCTTGGAGATCCCGGCCGCCTTCGCGATGTCGCCGATGCTGATCTCCTCGTAACTACGCTCGCTGAACAGCTCGCGCCCGAGAGCGAGGAGCCGCTCTCGACGTTCGTCCACGTCGAGGCGCACTCGCTCGTCGGACGCCGACTTCGCTGCATCGCGACCCATGGAAGGTAGTCTAGAACGGTTTGAAGCCTGTGAAACCCCTCGCCTTCCACGCCCAACGGATACGTCAAACCGATGCTCGTTCCAGTCCGGGTCGACGGACGCCGCGGAGCGATCGCCTATTGACTCTCGTTCAACAAGGGTTAGGCTGCCTGTTGAACACAGTTCAATAGACCAACAGGAGCCGCCCCATGTCTCATCGGCCCGAGCCCCGACACCCGCGCTTCGATTTCTCCGAGCTTCCCCAGCACTGGTTCGCCGACGCGCCCGGCCTCACGCACGTCGCCAACGGACTCAACCTCATCTTCCCCCACGGCGAGCGCTTCTTCGTGCGCAGCGTGAAGCACTACCTCGATCAGCTCGACGACCCCGGACTCGAAAACCAAGTCCGTGGCTTCTTCGGCCAGGAGGGCTCTCACGCCCGTGAGCACGAGGCCTTCTTTCGGCGCCTCGAGTCCCAGGGCTACGACGTGCAGTCCTTCCTGGGCTTCTACACGCGCAGCGCGCGCTGGCTCGAAGACCACTTCCCGCCTGCGCTCAACCTCGCCATCACCGCCGCCGCGGAGCACTTCACCGCCTCCCTCGGAGAGCACGCGCTCACGGACGGGATCCTCGACGAGGCACACCCCGTGATGCGGGATCTCCTTCGTTGGCACGCAGCGGAGGAAATCGAGCACAAGGCCGTGGCCTACGACGTGCTGATGCGGGTCCACCCTGGCTACGCGAACCGCATGCTCGGTCTGTGCCTCGGTTCGGTGTTGCTCGTGGGCTACTGGGTGATCGGATCGGTGATGCTGATGCGGCAAGAGGACATGACGTCCGATCGCCAGCGAGGGCTGCGCCGAGATCTCCGACGTCAGCGGCAGGGTGTCGTGCGCGGCGTGTTCTGGCGCGCCATCCGAAGTTACGTCCGGCGTGACTTCCATCCCATGGACCACGACAACCTCCACCTCGCCGAAGCCGAGATCGAAGCCATGGCCGACCGCCTGGCCCCCACACGCCAGGCAGCCTGAAAAAAAGACGACGCGCGGCTAGACCCAGCGGGCGCTTGCCACCAAGGGATAGGTCCCCACTCGACCGGAGGACCGATCCCCATGAATCAAGCCAACGCCCCCCGCCACGTCGACGTCGCCATCCTCGGTGCCGGCACCGCCGGTCTCGGCGCGCGCCGCGCCGCCACCAAAGAAGGCGCGACCGCGCTGATGATCGACCCCGGCCCGTTCGGCACCACCTGTGCGCGGGTCGGCTGCATGCCGAGCAAGCTCCTCATCGCGGCCGCCGACGCGGTCCACCACGCGAAGCAGGCGCCGATGTTCGGTGTGCACACGGGCGAGGTTCGGGTCGACGGGCCAGCCGTCTTGAAGCGGGTGCAATCCGAGCGCGACCGCTTCGTCGGCTTCGTGAATCGAGTCATCGACGAAGCGGGCTCGGAGGACGAGCTCATCATCGGTCGCGCGCGCGTCGCGGCTGCGGGCCGCTTGGTGGTGGACCTCGACGCAGGCGAAGAGGTCGAGGTCACCTACGACAAGCTCGTCGTCGCCACCGGCAGCACCCCCTTCGTGCCCCCGCCTTTCCGTGGGCTCGACCCCGCGCTCTCGCTCACCAATGAAGAGATCTTCGAGATGACCGAGCTCCCCGACAGCATCCTCGTGGTGGGCCTCGGGGTCATTGGGCTGGAGCTTGGCCAGGCCCTCCATCGTCTGGGCGTGCGCACCACGCTGGTCGGGATCGGCGGGCAGGTCGCGCACCTCACCGACCCCGTAGTCAACGCGGAGGCGTTCAGGGTCCTGAGCGAAGAGCTCGACCTCCACCCAGACTACACCCTGAACAGCATCGAGACGGTCGACGAGGGGGTGAGCTTCCACTTCGTCGACAGCCGTGGCGAGGAGCGCCGAGAGACCTTCGCGCGCATTCTGTTGGCCGCCGGTCGCACGCCCAACCTCGCCAACCTCGGTCTGGAGTCCGCGGGGGTCGACCTGAAGAAGGACACCATCGACCCCGACACGCTGCAGCTCGGTGAACACCCCATCTTCGTGGCCGGCGACGTGAACAACCTGCACCCCTTGCTCCACGAGGCGAGCGACGACGGCCGCATCGCGGGAGGCAACGCCGCTCGCCATCCAGATGGGGTCCGCGCGGCGAAGCGTCGTACCCCGCTGAGCATCGTCTTCAGCGACCCGCAGATCGCCGTCGTGGGTCAGAGCTACGCCGAGGTCGGCTCGTGCTCCGCCATGGCCGGCGAGGTGGACTACGGCGACCAGGGCCGCGCACGGGTGCAGGGCATCAACGCTGGCTTGGTCCGCATCTACGCCGAGCAGCACACGGGCCGGCTCATCGGCGCCGAGCTCTTCGGGCCGCGGGTCGAGCACACGGCCCACCTCCTGGCCTGGGCCGTCCAGCAAGCCATGACGGTCGAGCAGGCCCTAGGCATGCCCTTCTACCACCCGGTGGTGGAGGAGGGCATCCGCACGGCTTTGCGAAACCTCTCGGCCAACCTCCGACACGGCGAGCGCATCAAGTGCGCCGTTTCGGAGATGGGTGTCGGATCTTGACCGAAACCGGGGCCGGCGCGCCACGTAGGTAACGCCATGCCGGTTCTGCTCCTTTCGTTGCTGCTGCTCGGGTCAGCCTGCGACCTCGAGGCGTCTCGGCGCGCCTTTCAGCCGGGCACGCGGTCGTCGCATTCTGCACGGGCCCGGGCGGCGTGGCACGAGCTGCTCCCCGTCGAGCCGTCCGACGACCTGCTCGGAGACGACCTCGACCTGCCCATGGGCGCCGAAGAGGGCATGGTCATCCCATCGGCCTGCGGGGCCTGTGGTTGCTTGAAGCTCTAGATAGGTAACGTCGAGCGTCGCGAGATATGGCGGTGGCCACCACGCACGATCTATAAGGGAGCGGCGATGGCGAAGCGCATCGTCAAGACGGCGCCCGAACGCCAGCGCGAGATCCTGGATGTCGCCCAGCGCCTCTTCTTCGAGGAGGGCTACGAAGCGACCAGCGTCCAGCGGATCATCGACGAGCTCGGCCTCTCCAAGGGCGCCTTCTACCATCACTTCGCATCCAAGGAGGCGGTGCTCGAGTCCCTCATCGACCGCCTCGTCGACCAAGGTCTCGAAGCCGCCCAGGCACTGCTCGACAAGCCGGAGCTGAGCCCGGTCGAACGACTCGATGCCTTCTTCGCCGCGACCCGGCGCCTGCGCGCCGACCGCGCACCCTTGATGCGCCGGCTCATCCCCATCCTCTGGATGGATGAGAACCTCCGCCTTCGCGACCTCATGCAGGAGCGCACCATCGAGGCGACGGTTCCGGTCCTTGCGAAGCTCATCGAGCAGGGCCGCGAAGCCGGGAACGTGGACTGCGTCGATCCAGACGGGGCGGCCGAGATGCTTCTGCGGATCGGGACGATGATCAACGACGCGATGGCCCGCTTGCTCGACGAGACTGCACCCGCGGAAGAAGACGAGGACGAGGTCACCCCGGAAGAAATCGAGGAGGCGGTGGTTCGCTTCGAACGGCGTCTGGCGCTTTACGAGCAGACCTTCAACCGCACCCTGGGCCTTCCCGAAGGCACCATCTCGCTCTACGAAGCCGGCTTCGCCGAACAGCTCCTGCACGCGTGAAGGACCCTTCACACTCCCCCGTGTGAACCAGACCCCAGGCACCGCGGCTAAGTCCCCCGAATGACGAGGGGCAGGATTTCGGCATGCCATTCGCTCTTGCTCGTGCGTGTCCATCCCATGCCGCCGACCGCAGGAGCCTCGATGACCCGCCTTCGTCCCTTCGCCGCCACCGTCACCCTCGCCTTCGTCATGCCCGCCGTCGCCTTCGCCGACGACGCTCCGGCCAAGGCCGAAGAAGCCCCCGTTCCGATCCAGATCGAGATCGACGTCGCCGCGGAAGAAACCGAGACCGAGACCGTGGCCGAGGCCGCGGCCGAGGCCGAGGCCGAGGCCGACGATCCCCTGCCGGGTGGTGTCGTCGGCCTTCCGGATCCGGAACGCGCGCCCGTCGAGCGCGCCCCTTCGGTACGGGTCACCGTCGACGTGCCGCCTGGCCCGCCGACCCATGGCGACAGCGGCGAGGTGCCCGACGGCTACTACCTCAAGCACCGCCGGCGGAAGGGCCTGATGATCGCAGGCGGCATCACGTTTGGCGTCGCGTGGCTCGCGAGCATCGCTGCCGCTCGCTACACCATCGAGGAACGTGACCCCGGCTTCTTCGACCGCGCCGAGGATGGCGCCGACGTCGAGTGGCCGGCCGAAGCCAGCCTGATGATCCCCGTCGCCGGTCCTTGGATGGCGCTGGCCCAACTCGACGACCAGATCAGCGGGCGCGACAAGCTGGTCATCGCCGGCAGCGGTCTCGCCCAGCTCGGCGGTCTGGCCATGCTCGGCGTGGGCCTCTTCTACGAAGACACCGTGCTCGTGAAGAAGGAGACGGTCGAGGTCTCGGCCGCCCCCATGCTCGCCCCCGGCGTCGCCGGCGCTGCCATCACCGGTTCATTCTGATCAGAGCTGGCTGATGTCGGTCTCGACGCCGAGCAAGACGCGGCCCACGGTCTTGTCCGTTTGGGGCGAGACCATGATGTGCTGCGTCACCGTGTGCACGTCGCGGAGGTGTCGCTGCAGGGGGCTCTTGCTGCGGTAGAGCGCGGTACCACCGCCGGCCTGGTACATGGCGTCGACGGCGCGCACGGCGGTCCGCGTGGCGTGGGTCGCGGCCATGCGCAAGCTGGCGCGATCGGTGGGCGCGAGCGCACCATTCTGCGCCGCGCGCCACGCGTGCTCGCAGCGCTCGAGCAGCAAAGCCCGCCCCGCGCTGAGCTCGGCTTCGGCTCGCGCCACCTCGACCTGGATGAGCTCTCCCTCGGCGAGGCTTCGCTTGCCGCCGAAGGACTTCTTGCGTCTCACCAAGGCGGAGAGCTCGTCGATGGCCGCACGCCCGATCCCGAGCGCGACCGCTGCCACCCCCGCCGCGAGGAGCCCGAATACGGGGAAACGGTAGAGCGTACCGTCGTGCTTCGGTGCGTCGGTCATGAGACAGGCCGTGTGCGCCTCGGGTACGAACAAGCCCTCGACCTCCATGTCGTGGCTCCCGGTTCCGTTGAGACCGGCCACATCCCAGGTGTCGATGATGCGCGACTCTTCGGCACGGAAGAGCATCGAGCGGATCTCCGGCCGCCCGTCGACCATGCGGGGCTTGCCGTCGACGAGCACCAACGCACCTCCCATGCGCCACGTTGCATTGTCGCATCCGCTGGCGAAGCCCCAACGACCCGAGAGGCGATACCCGCCGTCTGCGAGCTCAGCCCGCCCCGTCGGCGCGAAGACCCCAGCCGTCACGATGTCGGGGTCGTCCTTCCAGAGCTTCGCCGCGGCCTCCGGCGGCAAGTAGGCGCTCAACAACGACGTCGTCGCGCCCGTCATCACACACCACGCCGCCGCGGCGTCACCTTCAGCGAGCGTGGCGAGGGTCTGCACCATCGTGGCGGGCGTGACCTCGCCCCCTCCGAGCGACTGCGGCACCAACATGCGAAACATGCCGGCTCGGGCCAGATCCTGCGCCACGTCGGCTGGCAGGCGACGGCCCTTTTCGATCTCCTCACTGCGCGCGCGGAGGGGCTCGACGAGCCCCCGCGCCGCACGATTTACGGCCACGGCGTCCATCGGAGGAGCATGACATTCCCCGACCATCCTGAACACCTCGCAATGGTCGGGCGCCCTCGTGTTACCGTTCCCCATGGCTTCTCTTCGTGTTCCTTTCCTCGTCACCGTCAGCGCGACGGTGGGTAGTGGTCTCGTCGCTTGTGGCGGCGAGGTCGTCGTTCAGTCCGGCACTGGGGGCAGCGCCTCCACCAGCTCCGCCAGCGTGAGCAACGGTCAGGGCGTCACCGCGGTCACCGCCGGCGTAGGTGGCACCCCAACCTGTCCACCCGAGCCGCCCCCCTACGGCTCCACGGGCTGCACCGACGACGTCGTGACCGGCACCGTGTGCCGCTACGACGTCGCCTGTCAGTCGGGCCAAACCAGCCTGGAATTCGTGTGCGGCGACTTCGCGTGGGAGATGCTGCCCGGACAAGGCTGCACCCAGCCCTTCGATTCGTGCCCGGGCACCAACTACTACTGCGACGGCGAGTGGGTCCTGCCGCAGGGCAGCAACCCGCCTTCTCCCTGCCCCTCGACCCAACCAGAGGCCGGCGAACAGTGCTTCGCCGGTGGAATGGGCGGCGTGTGGCCCGCCTGCGGCTACTACTGCGACGACCAAACCACGTGGAGCGTCGCGGTGTGTGACGAGTCGTCGCTCCCGGGACAGTGGGTCCTCTCGCCGTGCGGCGGCTAGACCACGGCGAGAGACGGCCCGTCTGGAGATGCAGCGGAGCTCAGCGGCCGCGTAGCGTCTGCGCGATGGCGAGCACGTCGGCCAGTACGCCGGCCGCCGTCACGGCGCCACCGGCCCCCGCGCCCTGAACGATGAGCGGGTACTCGGCGTAGCGGTCGGTCGTGAAGGCCACGAACGACTCGGCCCCGCGTAGGTGCGTGGCCGGATGGTCACCGGGCACGGCCATCGGTCCCACGGTCATCACCGGCTCACCACGTTCGACCGCCGAAGGATCGATGCGAGCGAGGTAGCGCAGGCTCTTTCCTTCGGCGCGGAAGCCGTCGAGCTGTTCCTTCATCTTCGGCGCGTAGGCCTCGAGCCGCGCGAAGAAGGCCTCCAGCTCGTGCTCCTCGAGCAGCTCGGCGGGCACGAGGGGTTCGAGCTGAACGTCCTCCATGGTGATCGAGAGCCCGAGCTCACGCGCGAGGATGAGCGCCTTGCGTGCCGCGTCGAGACCCGAGAGGTCGTCCTGGGGTTGGGGTTCGGTGTAGCCCAGGTCCTTGGCCGTGCGCACGGCGGTCGCAAGCGGTTGCCCAGCCATGAGCTCGTTGGTGAGGTAGCCGAGGGTGCCCGAGAACGAACCCTCGATGAGCCGCACCTTGTCCCCCGTGCGCACGAGGTTCTTGAGCGTGTCGATGACGGGCAGGCTCGCGCCCACGGTCGTCTCGTAACGATACGCGCGGTAGGCCACGCGGGCCGCGTTGAGCAGCGCGTCACGACCCGCCGTGTCGATGGTGAGCGGCTTCTTGTTGGCCGCGACCACGTGAATGCCGCGCGCGAAGGCACGCGCGTAGAGGCCTTCCATGCCGTCGGCCGCGGTCACGTCGACGAGGATGGGGACCGGGAGCCGGCGCAAGCGATCGAGCACGGCGTCGGTCACGGGACCGAACGAGCCGGGGGGCTCTTTTGGCGCGCCCTCGATGGCCTCTCGCCAGGCGTTGGGGTCGATGCCGTCTTCGTCGAAGGCGACGCGGCTCTTGTCGGCGAGACCCACGAGACGAATGTCGATGTCGTTCTCGTCCTTGAGGCTGGCCGCCGCGCCAGCAATCTGCTCGAGCAGCTGAGACCCGACCACACCTTTGCCGAGCACGAGCAGACTCACCGTCTGGTGGGCGAAGTTGAACGCATCGTGAACGGCGCGCACGGCGGAGATGGTGTCTTCGGCCGGCACCACGCAGGAGATGCTGCGCGAGCTCGCGCTCTGACCGATGGCCATGACGTTGACGCCCACGCCACCGAGGGCCGCGAACTGCCGGCCGGCCACGTTGACGGTGCGGCCCATGGCCTCGGCCACCAGCGTGAGCAACGTGACGGGCGCTTCGATACCGATCGGCTTGAGCTCGTGTCGGGTGAGCTCCGCTCTGAGCTCGTGCTCGATGACCTCACGAGCGCGCTCGGCCTGATCGTGGGGCACCACGACGCTCAGCGCCTGGCCGTGCGCCGACTGGGTCGCCATCCACACCGTCACCGATGCCCGCTCGAGGGCCCGCTGCACGCGTTCGCTGATCCGTGGTCGATGCAGCACGCTCTGCACCTGGATGTCGAGCAGGGCCAGGTTCTCGAGCGAGGTCACCGAGGTGGGGCGGCCATCGTCCTGGTCGCCATGCTCGTCGACGAGGGTCCCGCGGAAGTTGCCATCGAGGGTATTGCGGATCTGCAGCGGGATCTTCGACTCGATGAGCGGGATCATCGTTCGGGGATGGAACATGCGCGCCCCGAAGTTCGCCAGCTCGAGAGCCTCCATGTAGCTGAGCCGCTCGATCGGATAGGCATTGGAGACCAGCTGCGGATCGGCGGTCATCACGCCGGATACGTCGGTCCAGATGGTCACGCTCGACGCATCGAGCGCGCGCGCGAGGAGGGTAGCCGTGTAATCGCTGCCATTGCGACCCAGCGTCGTCGTTTGCCCCGCCGGGGTGCGCCCGAGGAACCCGGTGTGCACACTGACGACATCCTGCCATCGCGAATCCAGCTCGTTCACCTTCGCCTGGGTCGCCGGCCAGTCGACGCGGGCCTGGCCGAACTCGGGGCCGGTTACGGTCCAGTCCCGGGCATCGACGTAGGTGGCCTCGACCCCACGGGCGCGGAGGAGCTCGGCCATCAACGTGGCGCTGAGTCGCTCCCCGAACGACATGATGAGGTCGAGCGTCTGTGGGGTGTACTCCCGCAACAGACTCACGCCGTAGAGGAGCTTGCGAAGCGGCGAGTAGAGCTCTTCGACGCGCGCCATCACCTCCTCGACCACGGGGCCCTCGGCGAGAGCGAGCACGTTGGCCCGCCCGATCTGAAGCACCTCGTCCACCCGTGCCGAAGCGCCCGACTCATTGCCCGTGGCCGCGACGTCGGCCGCCTCGATGAGAAGGTCGGTGGACTGGCCGAGGGCCGAAACGACGATGGCGCAGGGGCCCTCTTCGGACGCCTCTCGCACGATCTCGATCACCTTGGCCACGCGCTCGGCGTTGGCCTGGGATGTCCCGCCGAACTTCAGGACGCGAAATGGTTTGCTCATGATTCGTTTCTCCTCGGAGCATTCGGGGCCATGGCCCAGGCCGCCTGCAGCGCCTCGCGCAACTGCGCCCACTCGAGGAGGAAGGCGTCGTGGCCGTGGGGCGAATGGATCAATCGACCGTCGGCCGGCACCCCTCGTGCGCGCAATGTCTCTACCAATCGTTCACCGTGCGCAGGAAAGAAGAGCTCGTCGGAGTCGACGCCTATCGCATAGGTCGGGCTCTTCAGCCGTGCCTCGCCCCAGGGGCCGTCTGGACGCCAGCGCTCGAAGGGCTCGGGCGTTCCCGGGGCACGGCCGATGTCGTGGTGGTCCATCGCGGATAGCTGAGCGAGGTAGGCGCCCGCGGCGAACCGATGCCTGAGCTTTCGGCCCTGGTGCTCGAGGTAGGTCTGCACCCGCAGCGGCGAACGGCCGTGCCAGGCATCTCCTCGGTGGGGCGCGTCGTGTTGGCTGAGGCCAGGCTCGGAGCGATAGGTGACGTGGGCGATCTGCCGCGCGAGCTCGAGGCCACGGGCTGGGTCCTCGGGAAACCCGGGGTCACCCACGATGGCCATGCGGGCGATGTGGTTCCATCCGCGAATCCAGGAGGTGGAGCGCGCCGACGTCGCCACCGGGACCACGCGTACGAACCGCTCCGGCATCAAGGCCGCCAGGCACAGCGTGACCATGCCGCCCACGGAGCCGCCGACCACCATGTCGACCCGCTCGATGCCCAAGGCATCGAGCGCGAGCAGGATGGAGCGGGCCTGGTCCCACGTCGTCACGGTGGCGGGCAGCCGTGGATCGTGCGGGAAGCTGCCCTTGCCGTCGTAGCGCGGGGGAGCCTCCTCGTCGGCCGCAGTGGGAAAGCCGGGGTCGGACGGGCCGTAGCTGCCATAACAAGAGCCCAGGTTGTTGAAGCAGAGGATCCGCATCCGGGTCGGGTCGAGGGGCTCGCCCTCCCCCACCACCGGTCCCCACCAGCCCCCGTCGCCCCCGACCCTGCTGTCGGCCGTGAGGGCGTGAACCACGAGCACGGTCGGGCGCTCCGGCGGCGGCATCGCCGCGGGGGTTACCGGCGGACATAGGGGGAGCTCTGCCTCCTGGCGTACGACCGGGGTCTCCGTCCGCATGCAGGGGTCGTCAGCCGCGATGAGACGACTACGCGACGCGAGCCAATCGAGGTCGTCCCGCGGTCCCCACCAGAACCCACGCAGGTGGTGGTGCGGTAGCACGGCCCCGGCCTCGAGCCGGAACGGCGGCAGAGCGAGCTCGAAGCAGCGGGGGGAAGTGAGGCTCACGTGGACTCCGGGCGAGACGATCGAAACATGCCGCTGTGCCTAGGACGTTGCAAACAAACGTTGCGACAGTCGCAACGCTCGTTTTCGACACCCCTCGACCGTGATAATTCGGGGGTCATGAGCGACGACAAGAAGCACGGATTCCATACGCTGGCGATTCACGCGGGGAGTCAGCCCGACCCGGCCACCGGGGCGCGCCAGACTCCGATCTACCAGAGCAGCTCCTTCGTCTTCAAAGACAGCGAGCACGCCGCGAACCTCTTCGCCCTCAAGGAGCTGGGGTTCATCTACTCACGTCTCGCCAACCCCACGGTGGCCGTGCTCGAAGAGCGCATGGCCAACCTCGAGGGCGGCGTCGGAGCCACGGCGGCCGCCTCGGGTCACGCAGCCCAGCTCATCGCCCTCTTCACCTTCATGGCGCCGGGCGCTCACATCGTGGCGGCCAAGCAGCTCTACGGTGGGTCCATCAACCAGTTCTCGGTGAGCTTCCCCCGCGCCTTCGGCTGGAACACGAGCTTCGTAGACGCCACCGATCCCGCCAACTTCAAGGCCGCCATCACGCCTGAGACGCGCTGCCTCTTCATCGAATCGCTCGCCAATCCGGGCGGCGTCGTCACCGACATCGCGGCCATCGCCGACATCGCCCACGAGGCAGGCGTGCCGCTCCTCGTCGACAACACGCTCGCCACCCCCTACCTGTGCAACCCGCTGAAGCACGGCGCCGACATCGTGCTGCACTCGACCACCAAGTTCCTCAGTGGCAACGGCACCTCGATCGGGGGCGTCATCGTCGACCGCGGCGGCTTCGACTGGTCCTCGAGCGACAAGTTCAAGTCGCTCAACGGGCCCGAGAAGGGCTACCACGACCTCAACTTCCACGAAGCCTTCGGGAACCTGTCCTTCACCTTCCATGGGCACGCGGTGGGCCTGCGCGACCTCGGCGCAAACCAGCAGCCGCTCAACGCCTTCCTCACGCTGCTGGGGATCGAGACGCTGGGCCTGCGCATGAAGCGGCACTGCGAGAACGCCCTCACGGTCGCGAAGCACCTTCAAGCCCACGACAAGGTCGAGTGGGTCGGCTACGCGGGCCTCGAAGACAGCCCCTTCCACGGACTGGTGCAGAAGTACCTTCCGCGCGGGGCTGGCGCCGTCTTCACCTTCGGCGTCAAGGGTGGTTACGACGCGGGCAAGAAGGTCGTCGACAACGTGCAGCTCGCGAGCCACCTCGCGAACATCGGCGATCTCCGCACCCTCATCATTCACCCCGCATCCACCACCCACAGCCAGCTGAGCGAGGACGCGCTGCGCGACGCCGGGGCCACGCCGGAGACCCTTCGTCTCAGCGTGGGTCTCGAGGAGCCCGAGGACATCATCGCCGACCTCGACCAGGCCCTCAGCCAGATCTGACGAACCACAAGTCGACGGCGTGGTGGCACGCGTTGTGTCATCATGCCGTTGTCATGCGGATCGATGGGATGGGGACGAGCCTCAGGTGGGGGCTTCGAGCGGCACTCGTTGCGGGCCTCGGGCTCACGTCGGGTTGCTTCTACAGCTACCATCACCAGAACGCCCCCGAGGCTTCCGAGGACCAGGCGTGGACCACGGCCGATCCGCAGATCCTCTTCCAAGGGGTCCGGGTCCGCCGCCACGGGAAGACGCGCCGTCTCAAGCTCGACGAACCGCTCTACACGGGCGACGAGCTCGCGCTCGACGTGGCCACACCCGAGCCGTCCTACCTCTACGTGGTCAACATCGCGCCCGACGGCACGCGGCACGTCGCCTATCCATCCCTGCGGCCGAGCAAAGGCACCGGCGGTCCCGAGAGCTGGTTCAAGCTGAACGCGCCTTCTGGCCAGGAGCTGGTGGCGGTGGTGGTCACCCACCGCGAGGTCAAGCTCGATAAGCAGGGCAAGAGCTGGCTGGTGAAGACCGTGGAGCGCGAGGCCGCACGTGAAGGACTCACCCGTGTGCAGTCGACGCAGCCCCCCGACGTCGACGACGACGGCTACGCCACGATGGGTCTGCGGGCTCGACGGCTCGTGCCTCAGGGCCGCGGGTTCCGGGTCGAAGGCACCCCGCACTTCGCGGTGCTCCTCTTCGATCTCGACCATCGCTCGCGCGAGTAGTCGGCCCCGTGCGCTCAGGTCCCTGATGCCGGCCGGGGCCCCCCTGGAGCTTCCGAGCGAGCCGTATCTTGCGCTGGTGGAACGGGTCATCGAGCACGACGTCGTCGACCGCTTGGCCGCATACGGCGTCACCGCGGAGAGCTCCGTATAGTCTAAGCCATTGAATTTCAACTCCTGGGTCGATGAGAATCACATTCGGCTCGCCTGCGTTATGGCGCGTGATATCTTCTCACCCCACGGGGGTGATCATGACCAGGCTCGAGTTTGAGGTTTGGCGCCTGGGCGCCGTGCGACACCAAGACGAGTGCCTCGAGCGCTACGCGCGCGTTGGAGACGCCATCCGAGCCACCAACGCGCGGCAGGACCGCGACCCGCACGGAAGCTACGAGGTACGCCGTCTCGGTGTTCCGATCGAAGAAGACGAGCGCACCCCGCCGTCGCGTCGCGGCACACAGCCTCGGGTGCCGGCCATCCGCGAGTCTTCGCCCAGCGCGCTGCGGTCGACGCACCCGATGGACGACGACGACGACGACGAGGCGCTCGCCTAGCGGTCCCCACTACGGCTTCGACTTCTTCTTTCGGGCTTCGCGCTCGGCCTTCTCTCGCGCACGCTCCTCCTCATGCTCGCGTATGCGCTGCATGCCGCGCTCGACCCGAGCTCGACCGGACGCGAAGTGCTTCGCGCACTGGGGCTCGAGGCGATTGCCGGGGAGGATGCCGTAGATCTCCCGGTACTGCTTCACCACGCCACGAACCGTGGGGCACTCCTCCGAGGAGTAGGCCACGACCGCAGGTGAGCATGCCCAAGCGACCCAAGCGTCGCAGGAGGGTGCTGGCAGATCGCGATGCGGAAGGGCCGGCTGCACGACGGGCAGCGGTCCGCTCGGCACACTCGGAGGAGCAACGAGCGGAGCTGCGGGATGAGCTCCCTTCGGCATCGGCACCACCGAAGCAGACGAAGACGGGAGCGCCGCCGTCGATCCGGGGGCAGCTCGTTCGTCAGCGCTCGGCGTTGTTGGGGGTTCGAGCGAAGGCTCCGGCGTGGGTGGGGTGAGCACGGTCGTCGTCGCGGGTGCCGCGGGGAGGTCATGTCGCGTCAGGCGCTCGAGCAGCCAAGGCGCCGTCGCGATGAGCGCGCCTCCTGCCGCGGCGAGGAACCACCGGCGTTCGTTCCCGCGCGGACGCGGCAACGCAGCCGACGGGGGCGGCGTACGATCGGGGGTAGGGGCTGCCTCTCGGCTGGGCTCCGATTGGGTGGACGACTGGGTGGTGACCCGCTCCGGCATCGCCGCCTCGGGGGTCGCATGGGCGAGCTCGGTCGGTTCGATGCCGATGCTCGGAGGGAGATCGCTCCCGGGTGGCCGAAAGCTCTCACCCGACACGGGGGTGTACGTGAGCGCGCCCGTCGCGCCGCTGACGTCGCCCGCCGACGCCGCAGCTTCCACGCCCTCGGCGAGCGCCGCGACCGATGGCGGCCGAAGCTTGGGGTCGGCGGAAAGGGCCCGCATGACCACGTCGCTGAGCACCGGAGAGATCCCCAGCGAGGCCAGCGGGCGCGGGCGGTGGCGCGCCATCGGGTCGGTGGGGTCGTCCCACGGCGGCACGCCCACCAGCATCGCGTAGAAGACCAAGGCCAGCTCATAGGCGTCGCTGCGCGTCGACGCGGGCTTGCCGTAGAACCGCTCGGGCGCCATGTACGCCGGAGTCCCGCGCACGAGGCCGGCGCGGGTCGTGGTCGACGGGCCTTCCGAGAGCCGCTTGGCGATGCCGAGATCCAGCAGCAGAGCACGGCTTCCGTCCTCGACCAACATCACGTTGTCGGGCTTGATGTCGCGGTGCACCAGGTCGACGCGATGCAACGCCTCCACCGCCGCCGCGAGCTGTAGGAAGAGGTCGATGGCCCGGTCTCGAGGCAGTGGCCCCCGCTCCAGCACGTCGGACAGTGGAGCGCCCTCGAGCAACGGCATGGCGAGATAGGGGCGACCATCCGGAAGCCGGCCGTAGTCGACCACCTCGACGATGGCCGGATGGGTCACCGACGCCAGCGCCTCGGCCTCGCGCAGAAAGCGCGAGACCTCGGTGTCGGAGAGGCCGAGGTCCTCTCGAAGGACCTTCACCGCCATGGCGCCGGGCACGTCGGGCCGCGAGGCGGCGTAGACCACCCCGAATCCGCCCTCGCCGACCACACGGTCGACCCGATAGGGCCCGAGTTGCTGCGCCTGCTCAGCGGCCATTCGTATCCCGAAGCTTGGGGCTCTCATCCTACCCCGAGACTCGGGCATCGTCCTCCGCCACCAAGATCTGCACGACAGAACCAAGCCCGAACTGGGCCGCCCCGAAAAAGTGGCGTAGGTTGAGGTTGCGCCATGAAGGACCTTCGCTTTCTCACGGCCGCCGCCGCTTTCGCGCTCGGCGTGGTGTCGCTGCCGTCATCGGCTCAGGCTCAGTACCCGCCGCAGCAGCCGCCCCCCGGGTACGGCCAGCCTCCGCCTCCAGGATACGGCCAGCCGCCGCCCCCGGGATACGGCCAGCCGCCGCCTCCAGGATACGGCCAGCCGGGCTACCCCCCAGGCTACGGCCAACCGCCTCCCGGTTACCGGCCTCCCGGCTACGGGCCTCCTCCCCCGCAGCGTCGCCGTAACTCCTACAGCGGCGAGGACCGCATCGACGATCACATCCTGAGCTGGATGACCTTCTCGATCGGCCTTCAGGGTTCGCTCGGCGGCTCGCTCATCGGCCAGCCCGAAGACCAGACGATCGACGGCGCCACCGTCACTCCGGGCTACCCCGGTTTCGGAGGCTTCAGCCCCAGCATCGGCGCGCAGCTCGAGGTCCGTTTCTTCGGCTACGTCGGCGTCGAGCTCGACATCCTCTACACGGGCGAAAACGGCGACACGACCATCACCGTGCGCGACGTCCAAAACGGGGGCATCAACGAGTTCGACATCAACATCGGACACAGCGCAGTGCACGTTCCGCTCCTCCTCAAGGGCGTTTACCCCACCCGTTGGCTCAGTCCGATGATCATGCTCGGGCCCGAGTTCGTCGCTCCACAGGGAGCGGCGCGCTTCTCCATCGACGGGACCAACAACACCACCACCGGCTACGGCGCCTACACCGGCCCGAGCTACACCATGTTCGCCTTTGGTGTCGGTGCGGAGATCAATCTCCCGGTGCCGGTCCTCGACCTGCGTCTCCCGATGTCGATTCGCGGTGCTTACAACCCCGGGGTCGGTAGCGCGCGCGCCGACCGCGTCGTCGGGGTGCCGAGCAGCGACCCGAACACGCTCACCGTCGAGTACTTCAAGACCGAGTGGGAGTGGAACGTGCGCTTCCAAGCCGGCATCTCTGCCAACTTCTGACCCGCGTGCGACGTCGCATCATCACGCTCGCGGCCGGGCTGGTGCTTCTCGGGCTCGGCTGCAAGGGCGAGCGCGTACCCTGCACGCCATGTCCGGCGTGCACCGAGCTCGACCGCCCCGACGCCGAGAATCTGAAGGCACCGGCCACGGCCATCGTGCCGCGGGACCTCGAGAAGATCTTCGGCACGCCGACGCTGGCGGCCGAGATGATGGGAAGCCCCTTCGTCTACTTCCGCAAGATCAACACCGAGACGATCCCCCTCACCTGCAAGGCCTTCGAGGACGCACTGCGTTGGTTCCCGCCGTTCGACCTCCACGGTGACGCTCACCTCGAGCAGTTCGCGGTCTCGGCCGAGCATCATGGCCTCAGCGACTACGACGACGTCGCCACCGGTCCTGGGGTCATCGACCTCGTGCGTTTCGGCGTCTCCGTGCGCATCGCGGCCCGCATGAAAGGCTGGGACGACCAGGTTCCCGGCCTCATCGAAGACTTCATCGACCGCTATACCGAGACCCTCGCCGCCGACGTACCTCCCGACGCACCAGCCCCGTCGGTCGTCCCGCGTATCCGCCAGGACATCGCCGCCGACCGTCATAGCTGGCTCGGCTGGGTGTCGTCGGTCACGAGCGAAGTGTCGGACGACGTGCGCGCGGAGCTCGAGCCCGGCTCCACGGCCTACCGCAAGCTGATGCAGCGGCGCCACCCGGACCTCCCTTCCACCTTCTTCGACACGAAGGAGATCGGGCACCTCAAGCTTGGGGTAGGCAGCAGGCTCCACCCGAAGTTTCTCTTCCGGGTCGAAGGCCCGAGTCCCGACCCCGACGACGACGTCATCATCGAGTTCAAGCCCGTCACGCGCGCGACCAACAACGGCTGCGTCTCCTACGGTGGCGCGACCTCGATCGTGCGCACCGTTCGCCTCTTCGCCAACGAGCCCGTGCGCTTCATCGCTCAGGTTCCCTACGTATCGGGCGAGCCCCTCGACGACATGCCCTACTGGGCACGCGAGTGGCTGGAGAGCTACGCCGAGCTTCGCGTCGACGAGCTGAAGGACATCGACGAGCTCCGACAGGTCGTACTCGACGTCGCCATCGAGCTTGCCACCGTGCATCCGCGGCTGCACGGCAAAGACACGCAGGCCCGGCGCGAGCAGGTCGCCCTCTGCAGCATGCTCCGTCCGCGCATCATCTCGACCATCGACGACATCGCGGCTCGGACATGGCAGGGGTGGGACGCCTTCGCCGCCGAAGCCAAGCGTCGCGGGATGTCGCCTAAAGCGCCCAAGAAGTAGGCGCTAGGGTTTGGCCCCTTCGTCGAAGCGGAGCAGCGCCGCGTCGTCTCCGTAGAGACGCGCGACGTCGTCGGCGCGACGCTCGAGCACCGCGCGCTGGTTGATGTAGCCCTTGTCGGTGATCTCGCCGGCGTCGATGTTCGGTGGTGACGACAGCAGCAGCGCGCGGGCGATGCGGGTCGAGCTCTGCGGATGGGCCTCGTTGTGGGCCGCAATGGTCGCGCGCAGGTGAGCCCGGAGCGCGTCGTGCGCCGCGAGCCCGGCGAGGTCGAGCGCCGGTTCATCGCAGAGCTTCCGCCCCGACTCCATGTGAGGCCACGCGAGGATCCCGAGGGCTTCCCGGTCGTGACCCGCCACCACCAAGTCTTGGAGCGCGGGTGAGCACGCCGTGAGCAGGGTCGTGCGGAGCTTGCCCGCGTTGACCCAGGTCCCCGTGCTCAGCTTGAAGTCTTCAGCCACCCTCCCGTCGAACAGAAGGCCCGCGCTCGGGTCGGCTTCGTCCGCCAGCTTCACCGCATCACCGATCCGATAGTAGCCCTCGTCGTCGAAGGCGGCGGCGGTGAGCTCCGGCTCGTCGAGGTAACCGGCCATCACGTGAGGCCCCTTGATGCGAACCTCACGTTTGCTTCCATTGGGCACGAGCTTGAGCGAGACCCCAGGCGCGGGCACACCGATGTTCCCCGCCCGCTCGAGCGGAAAGTGGGCCGAGGTCGACAGCGGAGAGGTCTCGGTCGAGCCCCAGGCCGTCGTCATGAAAGGCGCGGGATGCGGGCTCGCGTCGGCCAAGCGCACCATGCGCTGCCAAAGATCGTCCGGAAGCGCAGCCCCGGCGTAGAAGACGAGCCGCAAGCGCGAGAAGAAGGTGTCGCGCAGAGCTGCATCCTGCTCTAGCCGCGGAACCAGCGCGGCAAATCCGGCGGGCACGTTGAAGTAGAGGGTAGGCGGCAGGGCGCGGAGATTCGCGACCGTGCGGTCGACGAGCGCGGGGGTCGGCTTGCCGTCGTCGATGAGGAGCGAGCCCCCGCCGAAGAGCACCATGTGCACGTTGTGGTTGCCCCCGAAGGTGTGGCTCCAGGGCAACCAGTCGACGAGCTGGGGAGGCTCGTCCCGCAGGAAGGGCCACAGCTGACGGATCATCTGCTGGTTGGCCGTGAGCATGCCGTGGGTGTTGATCACACCCTTGGGGAAACCCGTGCTGCCCGACGTGAAGAGGACCTTGGCCACGGTCTCCGGCCCCACATCGGCCGCGTCGAGGGCCGCCGTACCGGCCGCACTCGGCGGCGCCATGCACGCCCGCAGGTCCTCCGACGTGATGGCGTCGAGGTCCTCCCCGACCGCCTCCCGCACGGCGGCCACCGCCTTGGCGTAAGGCTCGGCTCGGTCGGTGAAGATGAGTCCAGGACGGAGCTTGCGCGCGATGTGGCGTAGCTTCTCGTGGTCTTGGCTCATCAGGGAGTAGGCCACCGACACCGGAGCCACGGGTACGCCCGCGAGGTAGGCCCCAAGGGTGATGAGCAGGTGGTCGACGCCGTTGCCCGACAGCACGAGCACCGGTCGACGGTCGCCCTCGAGCAGCCGGGCCCCGATCCCACGCGCCGCAGTCCAGGCTTCACCGTAGCTCATCCAACGAAGCGCAGCCCCAGGAGCGGACCGCTCAGCCACGAAGGGGCGGGCGGGATCGAGCGCGGCGGTGTCGCGAAAGGGGTCGGTCAGCCGCGCGGGCGGTGCCTCCAGCGTGTGACCACTTCGGAGGTAGAGCACATCTCCGCGGCGCTCCGTCTCCACCGCAACCGGCGCGAGCTTCAGCATCGCCGCACTCTATCGTCAACGACGTCAGAATCGCAGCGCTCCCTCCAAGGTTGGCCAGATGCCCCGGGTAGGGTGGTATCCTGTCGACATGGCGCTTTCTCGACTTACCTCGCGGGCACACCTTCGCCTCGCGGCCGGGCTCACCCTCGCCGTCGGCATGCTCAGCTGGGCGGCCTGTTCCGCCTCCGACGAGAACCCCGACCCCACGGGCCCCGGCAGTGGCGGCAACGGTGGACCCACCACGAGCAGCAACGGCGGCAGCGGCCAGGGTGGTTTCGACATCACCGGGTCGGGTGGCAACACCAACTGCCCCACCAAATGCTCCACCGACCTGCACTCGGTCATCGACTGCAACGGCAACGTTCTGGAGGCGTGCACCGGGCTGCAAGGCTGCGACGCGAGCCTCGGCACCTGCGGCAACGCCTGCGACGCCTCCGTGAACAACAAGAACTCGGTCGGCTGCCAATACTTCGCCACCGACATGGCGAACTCGAATGCCCTGAGCTGCTTTGCCGCCTACGTGGCCAACACCTGGGACACGCCGGTGCACATCCAGGTCGTTCGCGGCGGACAAGCCCTCCCGGTGGAGAACTTTGCGCGCATTCCCCAGGGAACCGGCCCCAACGTAACCTACGCTCCCTACGACCCGATCGCAGGACTCCCGCCAGGCGAGGTCGCCATTCTCTTCTTGAGTGGGATCACCAGCGGTTCCGGCACGCAGGTCTACTGTCCGTTTGAGCCGGCGATCAGTGGTGATGCTAGTGTGGGCTCGAACGACACCGGCATTGGGGAGTCTTTCGAGATCCGTACGGACGTCCCCGTGGTCGCCTACGAGATCAACCCCTATGGCGGTGGGTCCGCGGCGGTCACTGGTGCCTCCCTATTGCTTCCTACAAGCGTGTGGGACGTCAACTACGTGGGCGTGAACGCCTACCGTTATGACTTGTCGAAGCCGTCGATGAACATCGTAGCCGCCGAAGACAACACTACCGTCACCATTCTGCCTGTCGGCAACATCGCCGGTGGCGGCACGGTGCCGGCGTGCGCCGCCAACACGGCCTGCTCGGTGAGCCTCAATCGAGGGCAGAACCTCCAGCTCAGCGAAAATGACGAACTCACGGGTAGCGTCATCTCGGCTGATAAGCCGGTCGGCCTGATGGCCGGGCACCCCTGCATGCGTACCCCATTCCAGGTGGCCTACTGCGACCACGGCGAACAAATGGTGCCTCCGGTTCAAGCGCTCGGCACCGAATACGTTGGCGTCATGTATCGGCCGCGTGCCGGCGAGCCCGCCATCTGGCGCGTCATCGGCGCCGTCGATGGAACTCAACTCACGTACTCGAGCGATGTCGGCGGCCCTGCGACACTTCAGCAAGGTGAAATCGCTGAGTTCATCACGAGCCAACCGTTCGTCGTATCCGCCCAAGACGACGACCACCCCTTCATGTTGTTCACGTACATGTCCGGTTCGCAGTGGAACCAGATGAACAACAATGGCGGCTACGGAGACGTCGACTTCGTCATCAGCGTGCCGCCGGATCAGTACCTCAACCGCTACGTCTTCTTTGCAGATCCGACCTACCCCGAGACCAACCTCGTGGTGGTGCGCGCCAAGGACCCCTCCGGAAACTTCCGAGACGTCTCGCTCGACTGCGCCGGTGTGCTCACCGGATGGCAGCCGGTCGGCGAGTACGAATGGACGCGCATCGACCTGGTCACGGGTGACTTCCAGGGCGTCGACGGCTGCAACACAGGGCGCCACGAGATCGAGAGCGAAGGCCGCTTCGGTCTCTGGGTCTGGGGCTGGGGAACTCCGGAGACGAGCACGTTCACCGCAAACGTCTCCTACGGCTACCCCGGCGGCATGAACGTGCAGCCCATCAACGAAGTCGTCGTCCCCCCCACCCCGAAGTAGCGCCCTCGCGGGGTCGAAGCTCAGGCCTCGACCCCAAGTCCGAATGGCATTGGCCCTAGAACGCAACGACGACTGGCACGTCGGAGTCTCCGCCGTCGCGTCCTAGCTGACCGCGGTGATTCCGTCCCCAGCAACGGACACTATCGTCACTTAGAACGGCACATGTGTGATCATCTCCCGCGGCCACTTGCAACACGTTGCTGATGCTCGCCACGGGTTGCGGTGATGCCTGTGCTGGGGAAGGGCCAATTCCGAGCTGGCCGAAGTCGTTCTGCCCCCAACACAAGACACTGCCATCGCCGGTGACGGCACAGATATGCCGGCTGCCTGCAGACACCGATACGACGTCAGTCAGTCCGGGATTGCTGGGCGAGGCGCCAACCATCGGAAGTCCTCCGTCCCCCCAGCACCTCATCGTGCCGTCGAGAAGAAGAGCGCAAATGAAAGCATCACCCACGGCAACTTGCTTCGCGCTGGCTACCGAGGAGTAGAGGAAGGGCGAGGGCGACGGTCCGATCGCGGGAATTGTTCCCCAGCATCGGACTGCATTGCCGTCATCGACAGCACAGGCCGTCTGGCCAGAGGCGGCCACCCAGTTCGCCGCCATGATGTTGGTCAGCGTCGGTGCGTTCTGCATGCCTCCGACATTTCCCGTTCCTACCTGACCGACCGTGTTGTCACCCCAGCACCAAACTCCGCCCGAAGCCGCAGCACAGCCATGCTCATCGCCTAGCGCGAGCTTCGATACCGAAGTCAGAGCTACAACGTCGACCGGTAGCGACTGATTCGCCTCGTTGCCGATCCCAAGTTGACCTCGGTAGTTTGCTCCCCAACAACGGAGCATTCCATCGACTTCAGAACAGGTGGACGTCCCACCAGCAGCCACACGATGCGCACCGATGGCCACCTTGTAAGGGGTCGATCGATTCAGGTTGTCACCGGCTCCCACCTGCCCCGTCTGATTCAACCCCCAGCAGTAGAGTTCGTTCTCAAACGTGACGACGCAGGAGTGTGCGTCACCCGCTGCGATGCGCTGCTCGGTCTGCACAAAGTTCTGGCCGCCGCCAGCACCGGCCCCTTGACCACCGGAGCCAACCGACGCCGATTCGCCTCCGACGCCCGTCGACGTCCCAGTCGCTCCCCCCGAAGAGGAGGTGGTCTCGACCACGGTAGGACAGGTCTTGGTGACCCTACAGTCCTTGCTCGGTCCACAAGCCGCGCTCGCGACGACCCCCATGGCCGGAGTAGCAAAAAGAATCGGGTAGGACAGCCTATGCATGCCCCCGAGGCTACGCGATCTACCGATGTCTGAGTATCCCGGGGGACAAGTTGTGCTCAGTCCTGAGCGCAGGGGATCTCGTCCCAGGTGCTGGTGGTCTCGTTGCAGGTGCGGAGGAGACCGCAGGTGTCGGGGCCGTCATAGGCACAGTAGGTTCCGTCAGTGCCGGGCTGGCATGCGCTGCCGACGACCGGCGCCTGTGCCGGGCACTCGAGGTCGCAGAAGGGCAAGTTGGCGCTGACGAGCCAGGTGTTGTCGTCTTCGCAGAGGGCTTCGGGGTCGAGGTCCAATCCGCAGGCATTGCGCGCGTCCCACTGGCAGAACAGCCCGGGGTTGCCGCAGGCGGTGCCGTTCTCGGGAGGCGTGTCCGGGCACGACACCGGGCCGGGAATGACGATGGCCACGGTATCGGTCGCAGGGAGGCTGAAGTCGGCGAAGACCTCCACCGGCGCGGGGGGCACGTCGTAGAGATCCTCCACCCGGCAGTAGCCGTCGGCGTTCGGGGTGCAACTGCAGTCCAGGCCCTCGGGGCACGCGATGTCGCCATACACCGCGATCGAGGCCGTGTAGTCGCCGTCGGTCGCGGCCGTCTTCTGCTGGCAACCGCTGCCGCCGAAGGCGTCGAAGAAGCACGCCTCGGGCATGGTCTGCTGCACGTAGATGCTTCCCGACCAGTCCAAGGGGTAGCTGCCACCGGGCGCGAGCGCGATGATGGTAGGCGCGGCGCACGCGGCCGTGCACTCCACCTGCGCCTGGGTCTGAAGCTCCTCGCAGGTGAGGCTGCAGCTGAGATCCGCCGTGGAGAGAGCTTGCCCGTCACGACGGATGGACGGCTCGATCGACGTGTCGCAGTTCTGCGAGGACAGATACACGGTCACCTCGCTGTCGTTGCGAACGACCATCGCCGCGCCGTCGCGGCTCTCGTCCTCGAAACCAAGACAGCTGTCGCCATCATCGGTCGTCACGGTCACGTTGCAGGCGGAGCCGAGAAGCGCGCAGGCCCCGGTGAAGAGAATCGCGCTGCCCAGCCGTCGGAGACTTGGTCGGTGTTGCATACCCTCCCCCATCGCAAGTCGGGTGCCAGGCCCCAGTAGCCGCCAAACCACGGAAATCTGGCTCTTGCCCTCGGCCAGTCTGTGCCAGGGGCGCCAAAGGTCGGATCACGAAGCCCCACGAACCTCGAGACTGGAGAGCGCCGGACCTCGCCCTGCTCCGCGAGAATCGCCTGGCCGCGGCCGCGCTTTCCCCGACGCAGTCGTGGGCCCTTCTCGACCTCGAAGCTCGAGCGCGACCTCGTTCTCGATCTCGCTTTCGACCTCGACCTCGCTCTCGAACCTCGATCTCGCTCTCGAAGCTCGATCTCGCTCCCACCACAACGAGAACGCCCACGAGAACGAGAACGCCCACGAGAACGAGAACGCCCCACGAGAACGCCCACGAGAACGAGAACGCCCACGAGAACGAGAACGAGAACGAGCTCGAGAACGAGCTACCCCCGGGGCGAGCCCGGAGGCGGCTAGCGCCAGCCCCCTCCGAGGGCCTCGTAGATGTTGACCAGGGCGTGGAGCTGCTTCTTCTTCGTGTCGATGAGCTCCATCTCGGCGTCGAGGGCGTCGCGCCGCGTGAGCAGAACCTCCATGTAATCTGCGCGCGCGGACTGAAACAGCACCTTGCTCACCTCGATGGATCGCTCGAGGCGCTCGACCTGCTGGGACTGGAGGCCGTAGCTCTTGGTGAGATTCTCGAGCATGGCGAGCTGGTTCGTCACCTCGGTGAAGGCGTCGAGCACGGTCTGCTCGTACTTGAAGACGGCTTGGATCTGCATCGCGTTGGCCGACGAGTATTGCGACTTGATGGCCTTTCGGTTGAGCAAGGGCGCCGTGAGGCCCCCCGCGATGCCGTAGGCGATGGAGGCCGGCGTATCGAGCAGGTGCTTGGGGTCGAAGGACTCGTAACCCACGTTGGCGTCGAGGCTCAGGGACGGATAGAAGCGGGCCTTGGCGACGCTGACGTCGAGCTTGGCGGCGCGAAGGAGCAGCTCTGCTTCGACGATGTCGGGCCGGTTCTCGAGCAGGTCCGATGGCAAGCCGGCGGCGATGGCCTTGGGGAGGGGGCGGTCGAAGCTCGCCGGGTCACGAGCCACGGTTTGCGGGTAGCGACCAACGAGGAAGTTGATGCGGTTCTCCGCCTCGACGATCTGCTGCTCGAGCTCGAACTGCCGGCTCTGGTTCTTCAAGACCTCGGCCTCGAAGCGCTGCACGGCGAGCTCGGTGCCGCGGGCGGCCTCCTTCTGCAGCCGTACCACCTCGAGGGCATTGCGCTGGAGCGCGATGTTTCGCTTCAAGACCTGAAGTTGCCGGTCGAGGGCGAGCAGGTCGTAGTAGCTGTTGGCAATCTCGGCCACGATATGGGTCTGCATCAGCTTTCGACCCTGAGTCGTGGCGAGGTAACGAAGGCGGGCGGCCTTGGCCGCATTGCGAAGCTTGCCCCACAGGTCGACCTCCCAGGAGGCGCTGAGGCCGAAGTTGAAGTCGGGCAGGTGCTCGGGGACACCATTGGCTTCGTCGGCTCGGCCCTGGCTCGTGTCGGCGCCGGCTTTCTCGAGGCCGGCTCCCACGTGGGCGTCGACGCGGGGGAGGACCTCGCCGTCCCGCACGTTGGCTTCGTTCTTGGCAATGATCATCTCCTGGAGCTGGATGTTCATCTCCTGGTTGCGGTCCATGGCCATGCCGATGAGGGCTTGCAGATGGGGGTCGTCGAACACGTCGCGCCAGGTCTTGCCGGCGAGGCTCTCGGCCTGGGCCGATGACGCGGTGGGGCCACCTGAGAAGGCCGCGGGAAGCTCGAGCTCTGGTTCACGTGGTGGGTTGTCTTCCAGGGACGGAATACACGCGGGCAGGAGCAGCAGCGGAGCGCACAGGAATAGACGTCGGAGGTTCACGCGACACCTCCGCAAGTCGAGACGGATGCGCAGTTGAATGGAGCGTCGGTCGTTTGCGACGCACGACGAAGAGATCTGAAAGCGGGTCATGGCTTCCCCTGATGGGAAAACGGCGCACTCGCGAGCGGTGGCGAGCGGCCTCTTTACGTGGACGATGCGCGAGTGAGACGGCGCTAGGCCCGAGCGCGATGGCAGGGCTAAGGGCTAGCGCTGCGCCGCGGGAGGTCCACGCGGGCGACCGCAGGTGATGCCGCGCGGGCCCCTGCGATGCTCGGTCGCGAGCAGCCAGCTCTCGCCGCGAGCGTGCACGTGCCCCCACCCTGGGGTGTCGCGTAGGGCTACGACGTTTGGCCAAGAGTGGACCTCGTCGTCCTCAGGCTCGTATGCAAGTCCTCGATGTGGGCCGCGCGGGTGGTTTCGTGCTGGCCCAGAAACAACGCCGTTCGGCTGCGGAAGGCTCGTTCTCGAGCTCGTGCACGTTCTCGTTCTCGAGCTGCTGGACGTTCTCGACCTCATGAGCGTTCTCCCTCTCGACCTCGCGGGCGCTCTCGCATTCGGCGGCGTTGTCCTTCTCGAGCTCGCCGGGGTGGCTACCCCAACCGGCGGCGGATCAGCGCCGCCAGGTCACGCCGACTCGTCGCCTCGACCGAGCGTCCCACCCGGTCGAGGGCAGCAGCAAATGCCTCCTGAACCACCGCGTTGGCCGGCGCCTGCTCGACCGCCCGCTCGAGCAGCAACAGGGCCTCTTCGCCCCGATCGTCTTCGAGAAGCTCGCGCCCCCGATCGTACAGCTCGGCGAGCTGCACCACGGCCTGCTCGCGCTCTTCATGCCCCTCGCCGATCTGCCGCACCATCAGTGTCGCGCATGGGCTGTGGCGAAGTGCGCGCGCCGTCACCGGCCCCACCCAATCGCGCACCAGTGGGTCGTAGCCGCGGCTGCCGATTACGAGCAACCCCACCTCGTCGGCCGCGTCGACGATGCACTCCGCCGGCTCGCCCTTCACGACCGTGACCGAGGTCTGCACGCCGTCGAGCGCATGGCCGTCGAGCAAGGCTTCTACCTGCTTCTCCGCCGCCTCCACACTTCGCGCGAGCTCGGGGTGTGGCCCAGCGCGCTCGGCCAACGTCGTGTCGTCGGCCGCAAGCACCGTAATGAGCGACAGCCCGACGCCGAAGGCCCGCGCCATGCGGACCGCCACTTCCAGCCCCTGGTTCGACTCGGGGCTGAGGTCGACCGGACACAGGACCGGACCGCCCAATGGCCAGCGGCCCCGCGCCACCCACACCGGCACCGTCGCCCGCCGCACGATCGCTTCTGCCACCGAGCCCACGACCCAGCGCCGAACCGTGGCCGGCCTTCCCCCCCCAGTCAGGATCATCCGGGCAGCGAGGAGCGGCCCTGTCCTCAGCACGACCTCCGCGGGATGTCCCACCTCGACCCGTACCTCACGCACCTCGACCCCCGCGTCGCGGAGCGGACCGAGGTAGGCCTCGACGCGACCCCGCGCCTCCCTCACCCTCGCACCCAGACTCAGTTCACTCTCGAGGGTTCGGGCGCGCAGTGCGTGCAACACCGCCACCGGCGCCGCGAGCCGTCGACCGAGCTCCGCTGCCGCCGACACGATGTCCGGCGTTTCATGGTCGAGCGACAGCGCCACCAGAATCGGTTGTTCGTTCTTCATGATTCGCTCCCTTCGTTCGCATCCGCCAACGGGACGGTCTCCAGCACCGGGTCACCTTCGAGCATCTCGCTGAGGGGTTCATCGCTCTCGTCTCGGATCAGCGCACGCCCGTCCGACAGCTTCGCCACCAGGTAGTAGAGGCCGGGGATGACGAACACACCGGCCATGGTGCCCATCAGCATGCCGCCTACCCCCGTCGCGCCGATGGTCCGATTGCCGATGGCCCCTGCCCCAGTGGCCCGCACCAAG
>JAUHZF010000359.1 GCA_030426145.1 Polyangia bacterium | reverse complement strand
CCGACGCCCCAGCGCTCTCCTCGAGCGGCATGGATGCGCTTCCGGCGCCCCCGCCCATGCCGGAAGACGACCCCAACGCCCCCGAGGTCGAAGAACCACCGCCCCCCGAAGAGAAGGCTGAGGCGGAGAAGGAAGAGAAGCCCTGGGAAGGCCCTTGGCTCGGGGCGCTCGCACAAGCGACCCCCATCTACCCCACGGCTCGCTTCTCGCGGAACCGCATGGGCTACATCCGGCGCGGCGGGAAGGTCCCGGTCATCGACAAGCCGGTCAAGACCAAGTCCTGCAAGCAGGGTTTCTACCCCCTCGTCGACGGCGGCTACGTGTGCGGCAAGTACGCCACGACCAACATCGAAGATCCGCGCGTGAAGATGGGGGTCAAAGCCCCCAACGTGGATGCGACCCTGCCCTATCGCTACGCTTACAATCGCTCTCACGGCACGCCGCTCTACGTCCAGGTTCCCTCCAAGGAGGAGATGCTCCGCTACGAGCCCTACTTGGAAAAGAAGGCGAAGAAGTCCAAGGCCGACAAGAAGAAAGAGGTCGCGGACGCCAAGAAGCACGCGGAAGAGGCCGACAAGCCGAGGGCGGAAAACGATGCTCCCGAGGGAGAGAAGTCGGCGAAGAAGCCGCCCAAGCCGAGCGACAACCGCGACGAACCCGCGGTGGCCAAACCAGCGAAGAAACCCTCGGAGAGCCCCGACCCCGCGCCGTCGGCCTCGACCTCGGCGAGCCCCACGCCCGCCCCGAGCGGCACCGCAGGGCTTCTCCCCACCCCCGGTGAAGGCGGCGCTGCGCCGGAGAAGCCGTGGTGGCAAAAAGACAGCGTCGACGTGAAGCTCTCCGACCTCGACGAGGCGGACGGCACCCTGCGCAAGCGCATGGTGAAGGGCTTCTTCATCGCGGTGGACCGCACCTTCGGGTGGAACAACCGCATGTGGTACAAAACCACCGACGGCCTCATCGCCCCCGCCGACCGGATGATCATTCCGAAGACGCCGGAGCTGCAGGGCGTCGAGTACACCGACGCCATGAAGGGCGTGGCCTTCGTCCTGTGGCGCAAGGGCTACAAAGTCACCTTCGAGGGCGAGGGCGACGACGTAAAGGGCAAGCGCGGCGCAAACCTGAAGCGCTTCGACGCCTTTGGCCTCACCGGCAAGACCCGCGTCTACAACAAGAACCGCTACCACGAGACCGTGGAGGGCTGGTGGTTCAAGGAAGAGCACGGGACCATCACCGACCCCGGTCCGCGACCCAAGGAGGTTGGCGAGAACGAGAAGTGGGTCGACGTGAACCTCACGCGGAAGACCCTCGTGGCCTTCATCGGCGACAAGCCTGTCTACGCGACCCTCAACTCCCCGGGAAAGAAGTCCGGAAACCCGGCCAAGGACCACCGAACCAAGAAGGGCAAGTGGCGGGTGCGCGAGAAGCACATCACCACCACGATGGACGGTGATGGACCGAGCGGAGACCTCCCCTACTCCATCCAGGACGTGCCCTACGTCCAGTACTACGACGGGTCCTACGCCATCCACGGCGCCTTCTGGCACCACAACTTCGGAGCCGAGAAGAGTCACGGGTGTGTCAACCTGGCCCCCAAAGACGCCAAGTGGCTCTTCTTCTGGACCGAGCCACAGCTCCCTCGCGGGTGGCATGGCGTCTGGTCCTCCGACAAGCGTCCGGGCAGCATGGTCGTCGTTCACGACTAGACCTTGACGCAGGCCCGTCTTCGTAAAACCTGTCGTCGATGGATCAGCTCTCGGCACACCTCGAGCGAGGTTGGGACCTCGCACAGCGGGGCGACATCGCCGGGGCGCAGGCTTCGGCGCAGAAGGCGCTCGAGCTCGAGCCCAACTCTCCCGAGGTCCACAATCTGGTGGGCTATGTCGCCGCCCTCGATGGCGATAGCGACGAAGCCCTCGAGGCCTATCAGCAAGCCATCGAGCTCGACGACCACTACGTGGAAGCGATGCTCAACGCGGCCGAGCTGATGGTTCATCCGCTCGGTGACCACGAGGGCGCCCTGAGGCTCTGCGACCAGGTGCTCGACATCACCGAGTACGACGACGAGATCGTCGACGCTCTCTTGCTCAAGTTCGAGGCCTACAACGCTCAGGGTGATGAGGACCAGGCGCGGCGCATGCTCGAAATGCTGCCGGAGGGCCCCTACGACAATCCCTCGCAGAACTTCCTCGTCGGCCGCGCCTACTACGAGTCGGGCGACAAGCAGAAGTCTGGGCCCTTCATCGACGCCGCCCTCGCGAGCGACGAAGGCCACGCCGAGGCCTACTACTACGCGGGTCTGCTCGCGGAAGACGCCGGCGATCGGCGCGGGGCATGTGTCGCATTCCTACGCACGCGCCAGCTGGAGCTCGAGCTTGGCATGCCCGCCTGGGCCCCGAACCCGGAGACCTTCCTGCTCTTCACCAAAAACGCGGTGGGTGCACTTCAGGAGCGGTTCCAGCCCTACTTCGAGAATGCCGAGCTCTACGTCGCCGACGTGCCGGGGCCGGAGATGGTGGTCGACGGCATCGACCCGCGCTCGATGGCCATGATCGACGCCATGGTGGTCGACCTCCCCGACGACGCCGCCTTGCCATCCACGCTCGGGCCGGAGCACGTGCAGCTTCGGATCTTTCTCTATGCCATCAACATCATGCGCTCGGCGCCTGCTCTGCACGCGGTTCAGCAGACGATCACCGAGGCCCTCGACCAAGAGATGGAGCTCGCCCTCGAGGACATCGAGCGCGAGCTCGCCGGCGCGGCAGCCATCGACGAGCTCGCGGCCGGCCTCGAAGGCTGAAATGGAGAAAGGGCGGGACCCTTTCGGGTTCCCGCCCTCTTGCAAGCGTGCGTGACCGGGCCCCTCGGCCCGGTCGTTGGGTCTGTGTCAGTCGCAGTAGGTCTGCGCGGTCTCGTCGATGTCCTCGTCTTCTTCGTCCTCGCTGAGGACGGGGAGGCGACGCTTGCCGTTGGGGCCCTCGTCGACGTAGTCGCGGAGCGCTTCCATGTCGCGCAGCGCCTCGAGCTTGGCGAGGGCACGGACCTCGACCTGGCGAATACGCTCGCGGGTGAGGTTCATGATGGCCCCCACGTCCTCGAGGGTCGTGCCCCCACGGTCGGCGATGTCGAGGGCGCAAGTCTCCTTCATCTCCCAGACCTCGAGGTCGGGGAAGTTGAGCTTGATGGCCCCGGTGCGCGGCGACACGTCGAGGTAGAGGTGATGCTTGCAGGAGACGTACGGGCACGGCCCTTCACTCCCGAGGCACTCGGAGCGCGACTTGGGCTTCCAGTAGTCGGTCTCCGGGTAGAGCATGCGCCCGAGCTCCAGCTCGCGCTTGGTCATGCGCTTGACGCTGATCGTACGGGCCCGCACGGCGCGCTTACGGCGCGACCGACGCTGCTCCCGCGTGACTGCGGTGTCGGCCGTCTGGGCCTCGTGGTCGCAGGCAAGGGCGCCGTCGATGGCTAGAGGATCGATCTCCTCCACCTTGATCTCGCCCTGCTCGACCGCCTTCAACAACTTCTCGGTAGCTTCACTGGCCATTTGATCCGTTCCTCCCGCAACGCTCGCTTTGACGACGACCTGCCGCGCATCCGCCTCGATGGCACAGCTCGCCCGTGGGGCCGGGTGGGTCACCCGGTCCAGATTCGATAAACCCCTCTGACTCAGGCCTTCCGCGAGTGAATCTCGGCGGAGGCTTCGTGGTGTGCAGTCGGTCTCAGGTCCCGGTCAGGAGACCTTTGCCTTCTCGCCCTGCCCTTTTTCCTCGGGGGGCGTCAGTCTTCTCTCGATGCGTTCGAGCCGCTCGACCAACGTCTGAGCCGCCGTGCGCACCTCCTCGATGTCGGGCTGAACCGCCCTCACCGCCACCTCTCGGTCGCCGCCTTCCTCCACGATGCCGTCGAGCGTCGTGAAGATCTTTTCGAGACTGGTCTGCATGGCCTCGATGTCGCCGCGAACGAATAGGTACTTGTTCTGGATCTCCTCGATGGTGAGATCCCGCGCCATGAGCTCCTTGATCCGAAGGATCAGACGAACGACACGCACGGGGTACTTCCCCTTGGAACCCTGATGTTTGCCCTTCTGCCCTACGCGGACGCTGCGCGGCAACAAGCCGAGCTGCACCCATTTGCGGAGGGTTGCCTCACCGAACCGAACGTTCTGCGACGCGAAGAAGGCCAGCAGATCTGCCGAAGTGATCCCATCTTGGTGATCGCGCTCTACCTCTAGAAGAACGCTCTCGGCGACATCTGCCATCGGGTTCTGGTGTCCTCCTCATCCCTGAGATTCGGAGCCCGTTGTGGATGGCTTGTGGAAAACCCCCAAGCGCGGAACTGAAGCTAATCCACTCAGTGGACGACAGTCAATCGAAGGGGTTGCGTTTTTTTTCGTGGTTGCGGCGACTTGTGTGGTTCCGGGGAGAACCGATCTTACGCCGGACGTTTTTTGTCCGACCGAAGACCATCCCGATCGAGCGAATTTTCCGGGGATTCCACATACTTGTATACCAAGTACGGTAAGCGCTTACACATGCCTTCAGCGGCCTTCATCGAACCGACCAGACGTCGCGGACTTAGCGTGACCCGAGACGCCTGACGGGGCAGAATCGGCGGCCGAAATGTCCTCCGATCCACCCGCCACCCGACAGATCCGCGACGTCACCGCGCGCGGCGTGCGGATGCGTGTGGTGGAGGCGGGCGAGGGGCGACCGCGGGCGCTGGTGCTCTTGCACGGTTTTCTCGCGAGTCACCTCGAGTTCGACGCGATCATCGACGCGCTCGCCTACGACTTCCACGTGATCGCCCCCGATCTGCCTGGCTTCGGCGACAGCGAGAAACCGAGCCCTTCACGCTACGCCTACGGGATCGACGCCTTCGCCGAGGCCGTGGCCGATGTGATCGCCGCCTATGGGCTCGGTCGGGTCGACATCCTGGGTCACGGGATCGGAGGAGCGATCGGCATCACCCTCGGTGCCCTGCACGCCGAGCTCGTGACGCGGCTCGCGCTCATCTCCCCGCTGACCTACGCCCATCCTCCCAACCGACGCCTTCGCCCGAGCCTGTGGCCTGTCGTCGGGAGCGCCCTATTCAAGCAGCTCTTCGGTCGCAGATCCTTCAGGTCTTTCTTTCGAGATGAGGTCTATCAGCCTGGATTTAGGATGGATGTTCCTCTTCTCGACCAGATGTACGACCAGTTCAACGCGCCCTCGGCACGGGAGAGTGCGTACGCGGTCATGCGCGCGATGCTCGACACGCGGACCGTCGTGGCGCGGATCACGCGGGTGCGTCAGCCCACCCTCGTGATGTGGGGTCGCGACGACCGGATCTATCCCGCCGCCTTCGCCCTCAAGCTCTGTCGCGAGCTGCCGGACGCACGACTCGAGCTCTTCGACGCCGGCCACGCACCTCACATGGAGCGGCCGCGCGAGCTGGTCACGGTCACGCGCGAGTTCCTCGAGGGTCAGCGGTGAAACACGACGACGGGGGTCGTCGAGCCGGCGAAGGGAGCTGGGTGGGGCGCGGGGTGTTCCGCGACCCTGGCGTCCGCCTGGGCATGGGCCTGCTGACCCTCGTGGCACTGCTCGCGCTCGTCGGGCCCTGGCTCACGGCCGACCCCAACCTGAGCGACTTCGCCGTCGAGCGCGCAACCTCGGGCGCGCCTCCAGGGCCGTCCGCCACCCACCCCCTCGGGACCGACCCTCTGTTTCGTGATGTGCTCGCGCGGCTGTGCCACGGAGCTCGAACCTCGCTCCTCGTAAGCCTCGCGGCGACCGCGATCGCGCTCTCGCTCGGCACCGCGATCGGGATGGCGAGCGCGCTCGCGCGCGGCGCGGGGCGCACGCGGATCGACGCCGGGGTCGAGCGGGTCGTCGATGTGGCCATGGCCTTCCCGTATCTCTTGCTCGTCACCGCGATCGGGGTCGCCGTCGAGCGCGCGGATGTCGGCACGATGGTGGCCGTGCTCGGCCTCACCAGCTGGCCGGGCCTCGCCCGCGCCGTGCGCGCGAAGACGCTCGTGGTGCAGAGCTCGACCTACGTCATGGCCGCGCGCGGCCTCGGCGCGACCCCATCCCGGCTGCTCTGGCGCCACTTGCTGCCCGCCGTGGCCCCGCTCCTTCTCGTGGTCGGCTCCCACGCGGCGGGGCAGATGGTCATGGCCGAGGCGGTGCTGAGCTACCTCACGGTAGGCATCACGCCCCCCGACGCGACGTGGGGCCGTATGCTGCACGAGGCCGAGAGTCACCTCGGGGTGGCCCCCCGGCTGCTCGCGGCACCAGGGGTTTGCATTCTGATCACGGTGCTCGGGTTCACCCGGCTCGGCGAGGGTCTCCGGCGACGGCTCGGGGCGGGTGCTGCGCCCACGACCGCCTATCGGCCTTGGCTCGACCTGAGCCTCGTGGCCGCCGTCGTGGTGTCGAGCGCCACCGCCACGCCGCAACCCCTGGCGCCGCCCGTCGAAGCCGCCGTCGACGCGCCGGGTGGCACGGTGCGCCTGGCTTTCGGGGTTCCCATCCGAAGCCTCGACCCTGCCCTCGCCTACGACGAGGCGGCCAAGATCGTCGACGACCACCTCTTCGCCACGCTGGTCACTTGGAACCACGAGGGGCGCCTCGTCGGCGATCTCGCGAGGTCCTTCGAGGTCGAGGACGAGGGACGCGTATTTCGGTTTCGGCTGCGGGAGGGCGCACGGTTCCACGACGGAGCCCCGGTCACCGCGGGAGACGTGAAGCGCAGCCTCGAGCGCACCCTTCACCCCAAGACGCCGTCCCCTGGTGCGGCCCTCTACGCGGGGCTCGAAGGGCTTGATGCCTATCAGAAGAACCCCGAGGTGGGGATCGCGGGCTTGAGGGTGGTCTCGCCCCTGGAGCTGACCGTGTCGCTCGACGCCCCCGACGCCGGCTTCCTCGCGCGCTTGGGTCTCGCCTTTGCCGCTCCGGTCTGCCCTTCGGTACCGAGTCCCGTCGACCCCAAGGCCCCCGTGGAGCCGTGTGGCGCAGGGCCGTTCCAATGGGTGCCGGCCGACGGCGATCGCGTCGTGCTCGAACGCGTCGCGCCGTCGGGTCGCCCCGGGGAGATTCGCCGCATCGAGTGGTCGCTCGAGGTGCCACCGCGCACGCAGCGCTACCGCTTCGAGCGGGGCGAGCTCGACCTGCTCACCGAGCTCACCGCCGTCGACGCCGCCCGCTACGTGAGCACTCCAGCATGGGACGGTCGGCGGTTCCACACCACGCGGCCCACGATGAGCTACGTGTTCCTCAACACCTCGCGACCCCCATTCGACAACCGGGATCTGCGACGCGCGGTTTCTCTCGCACTCGACCCGTCGGGGCTCGAGAAGGTGCGGCCCAGCGTCACCCCGGCCGATCGAATGCTGCCGCCAGGCTTCCCCGGCCCCGCCCTCGAAGGTCCGGGACGTCGTCACGACCTCACAGCTGCGCTCGAAGCCATGCGCGCCGCCGGCTACCCCTTCGATCCCACGACCGGCGCTGGCGGGTACCCGAAGCCCATCGTCTACGTCACCGTGCCCGATACCTTCGAGCAGGCCGCGGCTGAGATCTTTCAGCAACAGCTCGCCTCCGTTGGCCTGCGCATCGAGCTCCGCCTCATGTCGTGGGCGGCCTACCTCGCGCTGCTGGGGAGCCCCGACGAGCCACCGATGGGGTGGTTCGGCTGGGGGGCCGACTACCCTGACCCCTCGACCTTCTTCGATCCGCTGCTTCGCAGCGACGCCATCACCGATAGCGGCACCCAGAACGCCGCCTTCTTTCGACATCCGCCCCTCGACGCCCTCCTCACCGCTGCGCGCCGCGAGACCGACGTGACGGCCCGCATGACCCTCTACGCGCGTGCTGAGGAGATCGTGGTCGCCGAGGCTCCATTGGTGCCCGTCTACGCGGCCCAGGTCATCCACCTCGCGCAGCCCCGCCTCCTCAACTACCGGCCCCACCCGGTGGTGGGCGTGCGCTTGCACGACGTCGCGCTGGAGGAGACGCCATGACCTCGATGCTGCGTCGCCTGGTGAACAGACTCCTCTGGGCGCTCGTGGTCGTGGTGGGTGTGGGGAGTGTCTCCTTCGTCATCGAACGCGCCCTCCCCGGCGATCCGGTGCGCATGCTCCTAGGTCCGCAAGCGCGCCCCGCCGACGTGGCGAGGGCGCGCGACATCTATGCCCTCGAAGCGCCCCTGTGGGTTCAGTACGGTCGTTTCTGGACGCGACTCGTACATCGAGCCCCCGCTGACGGGGCCGATCCCGAGCCCGACGCGTCGCACCGAACCTGCGGCGAGGCGGGGCTCGGGCTGCACGTCGACCTCGGCTACAGCTACCGGTACCGCAAGCCGGTGGTCGAGCTCATCGCGGCCAAGGCGCCGCTGAGTTTCCGGCTCGCGATCTGGGCCCTGCTTCTCCAAGCATGTCTGGGGCTCGGCCTCGGCGTGATCGCCGCTCGAAAGCGAGACACCACCGCCGATCAGCTCATCGTCGGCACCACGCTCGTGGGCTCGAGCGCACCGATCTTCGCCCTCGGGCTGCTGCTTCAGTACGCGCTCGCCCACCGGCTCGGCTGGCTCCCCTTCGACGGCGCGGGCGACGAAGCGGAGCGCTATCGGTACCTCGTCTTGCCGGTGCTCACCCTCGGCCTGTACGGAGCGACGCTCTACGCACGTCTCACACGAGAAGAGCTGATCGACACGCTCGGCTCGGACTTCGTGCTCGCCGCCCGGGCCCGAGGCGCCTCGAGCTGGCGGGCAACCATCGTGCACGGGCTTCGGGCCGCGCTGCTTCCCATCGTGACCCTCTTGGTGCTCGAGCTCGGCGCCCTTCTCGGCGGCGCGGTCGTCACCGAGAAGCTCTTCCGCTGGCCTGGCCTCGGTGCCATGGCCGTCGACGCCATGGTCAACCGCGACGGCCCCGTCATCATGGGCACGGTCCTCTTCGGCGCGGTCGCCATCGTGGTGGCCACGCTCGCCGTCGACATTCTCGCCGTGCTTCTCGACCCCCGCGTGCGGGCTCGCGACTGACGGCTACTTCTTCTTTTCGAGGGCCTTCTTCTTGGCCTCGGGGCTCGCGTAGGTGAAACACCACTGGGCGTATTGGCCCTTCGCGTCGAGCTCCACACAGCGATCGAAGATCTTTCGTGCATCGTCGACGCGACCAGTGCCGCGAAGCGCTTCGCCGAGCAGGTAGTAAGCGTCGGCGTTCTGGGGCTCCTTCGCGATGGCCGCGCGCCCGTAGGGAATGGCCTTCTTCATGACGCCGGAGTTCACGAACTGGCGCAGCTTCGACATCGGGTCGGCCTCGGCCGCCGCAGCCGCTCCCCCGACCCCCTCGGTCCCGGCGTCCGTCTCGTCGGGCTCCTCGACGACGTCGCTTCCGCCCGCGCCCGCGGACGCGGTCGCCGCAGGTGCCGGTGTGGTGGAGCTCGGTGCCGGCGCCACCGTGGTCTTTGGTGCAGCAGGCGTGCTCGGGGTCGCTTTCGCCGACGCAGCGGGAGCCGGTTTGTCGTCCTTCAACCCACCGCGCACCATGGCGAAGATGACGAGGCCGACCAGCAGGCCCACCACCCCCATCACCACCTTGCGCATGCTGTCCTGGCGGGCGATCTGCGCCTCGGTCAGTGGAGGCGCCTCTCCGTCGCTCTCGGGGATCTCGTCGAATTCATCCTCGTCGGCCACGGGGCGCGCGAAGAATTGATCCGCCACGCCGCTCGCCGAAAGGTCGTCGGGCCGAGACGAAGGAGGACGCGAGGACGGGGGCTTCG